>JAMYWH010000001.1:0-90158 GCA_038070475.1 Streptomyces sp. M10(2022)
CAACCAGATCCAATCCGGCGGTGTCCACACACCACCAACGCACAACCATCGAGGGCAGCGGCGGGGCCCCCGGCGGTCTGGCGCACAGCGGTCTTGCCAGGCGCGGCCTCCCCATTTCCCTGGCTGGGCGGATGGATATGCCCCCGGCAAGCCGGGAGTAGAGCGCCGAATTGCGCAAGCGCAATTGAATTCCGGCGCAAGCGCTGGAATGGAATTCCGTAAACGGAATTCCGGAAGGGAATGCAATTCCCGCAAGCGCTCATTGTGGGCACCCGCGCAAGCGCGGTCGCCTCGGCTGGCGACAAGAGGAGGTGCATCACGCTGGGGCCTGTGTAGGGCCTGGGGTTACCGCCCAGCACCCCGCAACGCAAGTGACGGCCCGTCGGCCCGATCGGGTGCCGGCCCCACCGTAGTGACGGGCTCCGCTGCGCTCCACCCGAACCCTCCTCACCCTCGAAAACGGCTGCTCACGTTCACCAATACCCCGTCAGCATACCCTATGAACCGTGAGTGTTGGGCGAGATTCGGCCAAGTGTCATCCTCCAGGGCGAACATGTCGCACGGGTGATGCATCACGGACCCTGACTGTGTAGCATCTGGGTACAGACAGCAGCACCCCGGCCCTCGCGCCGCGCCGGACTTTCATTTCTGATTGCGCGCTGAGTTCCGCGAAAAGGAGAACACGGAATGGCCGTGAAACTGCGTGACCACCAAATCGAGGCGGTTGCCGCCATTGTGCGCGGCCTCGATATCCCGCCGGACGGTATCCCCGTCAATGGCCTGCGCGGGCAGGTGCACGCCGCGTGCGGGACGGGGAAAACCATCATCGCTGCGGCCTCCGCGAAAGGATTGTGCCCAAGGGCGCATTCTGGTTCTGGTGCCGACCCTGGATCTCCTGACCCAGACCGTCCAGGCATGGCGGGTGCCGGGCACACGGGGCCGGCGGTCGCGGTGTGCAGCCCGAGCGACGACCCGGAACTGTGGACCCTCAAGGTGCGCTCCACCACCAACCCGGTGCAGCTGGCGCTGTGGCACAGCGAGGGGCCGGTGACCATCTTCGGGACGTACGCGTCGCTGGGGTGCTGGCGGAGGCGTTCGAGGGCGCCTACGGGCAGCAGCTGGCGCCGATGGACCTGACGGTGGTCGATGAGGCGCACCGCACGTCGGGCTCGATGGGTAAGGCGTGGGCCGACGTCCACAACCAGGGCGTCATCCCTCGCACCGCCGGCTGTACCTGACGGCCACACCGCGGATCTGGGAGGAGCGGGCGAACCGCGAGGTCGCGGAGGGTGCGTGACCGCTGCCGCGGGAGATGGCGGCCTCCATGGACGATGAGCGCGTCTTCGGGCCGGTCCTCTACAAGCCTCGTTGGCATCGGCTGTGTCCCGGAAGCTGCTTGCGCGGTACCAGATCATCGTCCTGGAGCTTCAGGACCCGGTCGTCACCCCGGACCGGCTGATGGGCGAGGAGCGGCGCAGCGAGGAGGTGCGCGGGCAGCGGCTCGGGCGCTCCAGGCGGCGCTCCTGCACACCATGGAGCAGCACAACCTCCAGACGTGCATCACTTTCCACCACCGGACGATAGAGGCTGCGGCGTATGCGGAGGGCCTGGAGCGGGTGGCGAAGCGGTTGCACGCGGACCAGCCCGAGAAGTACCCGGCCGAGGTGTGGGCGGACTGGCTGTGCGGTGAGCACGTGCCCGAGCGCCGGCGCGACGCTGGGGCAGTTCGGGTCCACCGCCCGGCGTGCGGTGCTCTCGAACTGCCGTGTCCTGGGTGAGGGCGTCGACATCCGCGCGGTGGACTCCGTGGCTCTCCTGGACCCGAAGGGCGCCCCGCACGACATCGTCCAGGCGATTGGCCGGGCGCTGCGTCAGAAGCCGGGACAGGGGAAGCTCGCTTCTCGATCGTGCCGGTATTTCTCCAGCCTGGTGAACAGCCGGAGGATATGTTCACTTCGGGATCGTATCGGCCTTTGGTGAAGGTATTGAGGGTCTGCGCGCGCACGACGAAGAGGCCGTGGAATTGCTGGCTATTCCGCAGGAGCCTCAGAAGGACGTGGCGCAGCCGTCCGAGTACATCGGTGCGAAGCCCGAGGACGGAGAGGAGGAAACCCGTCTGCTGCTCCGTTTTGCGGCTCCGCGTGATCCGGTGATGGTCGCGAACTGGATTTCCTTCAACGTCATCGACACCGAGCGCCAGGACTGGGCGCGCGGCTGGTCGGCGCTCAAGACGTTCGCGGAGCGTGAGGGTCACGCCCGAGTTCCGTACGGGTTCAAGGAGGGCGCGTTCCCGCTCGGGGCCTGGGTCGCGGAGCAGCGACGGGCGTTCGGGGCCGGGCAGATGACCGGCAAGCGGCGCAGCGGCTGGAGAAGCTGGGCATGGTCTGGAGCGTGGCGGATGAGCGGTTCCAGGAGAACCTGGAGGCCGCCAAGGCGTACTTCGAGCAGCACTGGACGCTGTGCGCGCCTCGGTCCGCGACGATGCTGGACCGGCCTGTGGGGCAGTGGCTGTCCAATCTGCGCCGTCCGGGTGCGCTGGCCGATCGTCCGGAGTGGAGGACCGCGCTGGAGGGCGTGGATGAGCACTGGGATCCCGCATGGCCGGCGGAGTGGCAGAGGCACTACGCCGCGCTGCGGGAGCTGCTGACGGACGAGGACGACCACTCTGACGTCCTGCCCGGCTTCACCGTGCACGGCATGGACATCGGGAAGTGGCTGGCGAAGCAGCGTCAGCACACGGTCTGGGCTGGCCTGATGGACGGGCAGCGCGAGCCCTGGAGGCTGTCGGCGTCGTCCCGCTGCCCCCGGAGCAGGCGGAGCTCGCCAAGGCCCTCAAGAAGGCTGTAAGCGCCTTCGAGAGGGCGTGGCGGCCCTGGCGCAGTACAAGGCCCGCGAGGGCTCGGTGAAGGTCCCCAGGGCCCACGTAGAGCAGTTGGAGGACGGGAGCGAGGTGAAGCTCGGGGTGTTCCTGAGCAACAGCAAGAGCCGCCGGGACAAGCTGACCGCCGACAAGCTCGCCGCGCTGGCCGGTCTCGGGCTGGAGGGGCCGCATGAGCACCGAGCAGCGGGGCCGACGCGTACGGCCAGGAGCTGGCCGCCATCAGTCACCACCAGCACGAGGCCACGTCGGCGCGGTTCACCGTGTTCCAGGCTCTGGCCGCCGTCGGGATCGGACACGAGCAGGCAGACGAGATCGTGTCGACGCTGGAGGCCGGGCGGTGGCCGGCGCCCACACCTGATCTCCGAGAGCAGCGCCCCGCACGGGTCCGAGCCGCAGTTCGAGGACGGCTGGCACGCTGGTGTTCGCGACGTCGCCAGCTACCTGCGGCGCATCGCCGACCGCACCGCCAGCGTCGAACGCGGGCGCGCCGCCTCCTGCGCCATGCTGCTCACCCACCTCCAGCAGCCGGCCTCCCCGCCCCGGAGGAGGCGCCGGTGGAGAAGTCGGCCCCGGCCGCGGTGCTGGACGCGAAGGACGTCCTGGCGGCGGCGGAACGGTTCCCGTGGGCCCTGGCCGCCCGGGGACGCGTCACTGGCCGGACGGTGCGTTCCTGGATGCCGCGCTGAGCGCGGTGCGCCCCGAGGAACGCGAGGGGTACATCGAGCGTCTGGAGGCGTTCGTGGAGCAGCACCGCGCCCGCCTGGAGGAGATGCTGCGCACGCACGGGCCGGGCAGCAAGCCCGCCTCGCACGGCCGGTACGCGCTGATCGGGCAGCCCGAGACCCTGGTCATCGTGGAGCGGATGGAGACCAACCCGTTCGGTCTGCGCGGCCAGTGGGAGAAGGAGGAGGAGACCGTCTTCCCAGACGACCTCGAGTTCGTGGGGCCGCGCATCCGCCTCAGCAGGTGAGCAGCCAACGAGCAGCGGGCCGAACAGGGTGATCCTGTTCGGCCCCGCCGCTACGTGTCGGTCGCAAGTCGACGGGCCTTCTGCTGACCGGAGTCGGTGGCGCATCCCAGGACCTACACGCACTCCAGTTTGATGCCGCGGGCCCGGACGCTGTGGCATCGCACTGGAGTGCGTGTAGGTCCTGGATGTTGGGCCGCCTGCGGCTGCATGGAGCCGAGCCGCCACCGGCACGAAACCGCGACAGTCGCTGTTTCAGCTCAGTCGGTAGTCGAGGAGCGCGAGGCCGGCGGCGGCCGCGCGGTGTTGGTAGGCGCAGCCCCGGGCGCCGGGGTGCGGCCTTGCGGGCGTTGCGGTACCAGTGGCCGGTGAGGGCTGCGAGGAACGCCGTGGTGGTGTCCGGGTCGGTGGCGGTGGCGGGTGGTCGCGAAGCAGGCGTGCGACGTCTGCGGGTGCGTGTCCGGCGAGGATGAGCTGCGGTGCGAGGGAGGCGGCGTCGATGCAGGCGGGCCCGGTGGTGGCGTGGGCCCAGTCCACGAAGGTCACCCCTGCTGGTGGTCGCGGACCATGTTGTCGGCGCGCAGGTCACCGTGGACGATGCGGTCGCCGTGAGCGAGGCCGGGCCAGGCGGCCTCGAGTTCGGCGAGCTCGTGCAGCCGGTCCCGTACGTCGGGGTCCAGGTCCCCGGGCGGGTCCGCGCGCAGGACGTCCCAGCCGTGGAGGCCGGCCGCGCCGGAGGGCGTGCCGGAGACCGCTTCGGTGTAGGCGGCCGGGGCGGGCTGGAGGTCAGCTTGTCGAGCAGGGCCCAGGTCTGCCCGGCATCGCCGGAGGTCGGGGAGAGGTCGGGGTGCGGTCCGTCGAGGTGGGCGATGACGACGGCGGTCCAGCCGGCGGCGCGGTGGATCCCCAGGAGCCCGGGGCCGGGGCGCCGGGAGGCAGGACGTCCAGGACGGTGGCTTCGTGGACGTTGGCGTCAGTCAGCGGGTCATCGTCAGGAGCCGCCTTGACGAAGACCCGTCGGCCACTGGTGAGGGTCAAGGCGGCGGCGAGCTGGTGACCGAAGCCGCCCGCCGGGGTGACCGCGTCCGTGACGGAGGAGCCGAGGGCGGTTTCGAGGCGGGTTCGCAGCAGGGCCGGGACGTCGGTCCATCGCAGACGGCCGGATGGAGGGAGAACAGACATGGAGGCGACTCACAGGTAGTGGCGGGCAGGGCGGGTGAGCGCCGGCCCGGACCGTGTGAGGTGGTGCCTCAGTGGTCCCGGCCGGCGCTTGGCGCCTGTCGCCGCATCACGCGCATGCCTTGAGTCCTTGAACGGTGGAAGGGCACCCGTGGTGGGTGCCCTTCCACCGTAGCGGGCGGGTGGGTCAGATCGCGGGTATTTGAGTCAGATGGTGCAGGAGGGACGGGCCGATACGGTGGGATCGGGCAGCAGGTGACAGGCCCCTGCCGTGCGGAGGGCGGCGGCGGGTGCCAGCCCCAGGCGGCGCCCAGTGCAAGGACGCCGGCGGCGTTGGCGGCGGTCATGTCGCCGGGCTGTCCCCGACGAACACCGCCCGCTCGGGTCGTACGCCGATCCGGGCCAGGGCGGCGTGCAGCCCGTCGGGGCCGGTTTCGCGGGTGCGTCCTGCCGGGTGATCACTACGTCCAGCAGGTCCGTGAGGGCGGGCGGCAGGAACCAGGGCAGGCGGTCGCGGTCCTGGAGGGTGACGACCCCGATGGCCACGTCGGCAGCGCGCAGGGCCAGCAGTCCGGTGAGCACGCCGGGGAACGCGGTGGGCAGCGCGGCGGCGAGCGCGCCGTCCCACCACCGGCTGCAGGCGTCGTCCGGATCAGTGACGCCGAGGAGCGCCAAGACGTCGGCTCGAGGGTGGCGCAGGGCGCCGGGCGGGAGGTCCGCCATCGGTGCGGCGGCCGGTCGCACAGGTCGCGACCGCCGCGAGGGCTGCCCGTACGGCCGGGCCACTGTCAAGGAGGACCCCGTCGAGGTCGAAGAGCGCCGCCTGCCGGGTCACGCGGCACTTCCCGGATCAGTGAGCAGCGCGGACAGCGTCATCCGGTGCTCGGTAAGCAGCGCCGCCGCTCCCGCGTCGCGGTCCAGGACGCACGCCGCGGCGGTGACGCGGGCACCCGCGATCCGCAGCAGCCGGGCGCCGCGCAGCAAACTGGTCCCGCTGCGGGCGGTGTCGTCGATCAGGACGGTGCAGCGGCCGTCCAGGTCAGCGCCCTCGATCTGCCGCCACGTCCCGTGCCCTTCGGCGCGGCCCGTACGTAGGCGGCGGGCAGCCCGGTGTGCAGGGACACCGCCGTCACGAGCGGGATCGCCGCGAGCGCCGGCCCGGCTACCACTTCGGTGTCTGGGGCAGCAGGGCGGCGAGCGCGGCCGCGGTCTCCTCAGCAGCGCCGGGTCGCAGGTCAGCCGGTAGGGGTCGAAGTAGCACTTGAGGGTGCGCCCGTCGGGGAGCTGGTAGGGCCGGGCCGGAACGCGGCGCCGATCCGGTCCGCGAGGACAGCGGACGTCGAGGTCGTCATCGCGGACTCCCGGAGATGAGGGCGGACAGGTCCTTCTCCAGCGCGGCGACGTCGGGAAGGTCAGCGAGGAACCCCAGCGGCCGGGTCGGGCCTTCCACCAGCCACTGCTCCGTACGGAGGAACGTGCCGAGGCGGCAGGCGGCCGGGCCCAGCAGCCGGATCGGGACAGGTCGGATCGTCGTCGCGTAGTACAGGGCGGCGGTCACCTCGTGCAGGGTGCCGACCCCCACCCATCACTACGACCAGGTCCACGTCGTCGAGGTAGGCGTGCAGGCGCATGCCCATCGTCGGCGTGCACGGCCTCGGTGACGTAGGGGCTGAACGGTCCCCAGTCCTGGCCAGCCAGGGTGATCGCGGTGACCGGCACCTGTGGCGGGCGGCGCCCTGGGCGGCGGCTTCCATCAGGCCGTTGTAGCCGCCGTGCCGCAGCCCGTACCCGGCCGTGCCCAGGGCGTCCCCAGCGGCCAGGGCGAGGTGCTGTTCGCCGGGCGGGCGACGACGCCGGCGAACAGTGCCGCGGTGCGCGTCATGCCTGTCCCACCTGGTTCTGGTAGGCGCGGTACGCCGCGATCTCGTCCGCGAGGGCGGTCACCGCGTGCGGGCGATCCGCCCGCTCAGGCGCACGATCCGCTCCAACGCCTGGTCCGCCTGGACGACGGTGGGCACCGGCGGCCCGCTCAGCGCGTCAGTCAGCTCCGCCAGGCACTCGCGGCCGATCGCCGTACGGCCCACTTCGTCGGGCAGGTGGTACCAGCCGTGGTGACGGGAGTGCGGAACCAGCGCGGTGCGGATCACGTCCCGGCACGTCTCGTGCAGGTGGTGCAGGAGCCCGTAGGCGATGTACCTTGTCCGCGCAGGACGCGCTTGCGGAGCATCGCGTGCAGGACCATCGCCTGCACCAGCAGCATCGAGCAGTCCGCCGGCGCGGCCGCCGTACGGGCCAGCTCCGCCGACGCCTCCGTACGGGCGCGCGCGTCCGGGCCGGTGCCCGTACGGGTGCCCTGCCAGAGCAGGCGCGGGCCGATCCGGCGGCGCAGCGCGTCCACGGCGCTGTCCGGGCAGAGGTAGAGGTCGAGCTGGAGCAGGTGCCCGTCGTGCGGGAGCAGGTAGACGAACCCGGCGCCGCCCAGGTCGCCGACGATGGTGTCGCGCCAGCCGGGCAGCAGCGCTCCGAACTCGGTGGACATCACCGCGTCCAGACTGCCCATCAGCGCCAGGAGCCGCTCGTCGGTGACGGCGACGACCATGTCGACGTCGGACAGCCGGTCCGCCGTCCCGGTCGCCAGGGAGCCGCGTACGAGCAGCTGCGTCACCGCCGGAACGCCAGACAGTGTCTGAACCAGGTCGGCGAGCACCGTCAGCTGTGAGGGGCGGTGGGCGTAGGCCAGTTCCTCCAGCGGCGACAGCGCCGCCCGGGATGTGGTCGAGGTCGTGGTCATTCGGCGTTCCTTCCTGCGAGAGAAGACGTACGGGCGAGCAGGTGTTTCTTCGCCTCCGTCCATCGGGCGGCCTCCGTGTCCGAGCCGCGGTTGGTGTGCAGTTCGGCGATCAGGTCGTACGCGCCGCCCTCGTCAAGCGCGTAGGCGTAGTACGCGCGCAGCAGGACCTGCTCTGCCGAGGAGACGAAGCCGAGCGCGGCCAGCTGCGCGGCACACTCCATCAGCCGGCCCCGGTCGGCCACCGTCATCTCCGGAAGCGCGACGGCGTCCCCGGCGCGCAGGTGCGGGCGGGCGGCGAGCTCCCGGTAGGCGTCGTCGGTGTAGACGTCGGCGATCAGGTGCAGCCGGTCGGGGCCGGTGGCGTTGCGGACCCCGTGAGCGCGGGAGGGCGTCAGCCGCCACAGGAGCCGGCTCCCATGTGGACCCGGGCCCCGGCCGTGACGAGAACGGCGGAGGGGTTGGTGATGAGCGGGATGTGCAGGCGGTGTCGGCCGCGCTCGGTCAGCTCCGCGTAGTCGCGGTGCTCCCACAGATAGGAGTGCGGCTCCAGGCGTGCGAGGCGTACGAACATGAAGTCCAGCCCCAGCCCCGCCAGGAAGTCCCGGGTGACGGGCATCTCGTTGAGGAGGGTCGTCGGGCGGGGACGGCCGTCGCCGATCACGACGTCGTGCGGGTCGCCGCCCGGGAGTGGTTCATCAGCGAGGCGGTCCACCAGCCGCCGGACTGGTACTCCCCGTACGCGACCTTCCCCGTGTCGGCGCCGCGAGCGCCTCCGCGCGCATCCGCTCCACCAGCGTCCCGTCCAGGTCGGCCAGTCGGGCCACCTGCTCCAGCAGCTCCGGCCCCGGGCTGCCTGTCTCGGTGGCCGTGCTCGCGGCGAGCGTCATCGTTGCCATGCGTCTCTCCCGACACCTCGGTCCGTGGCGGTCCGGCCGGACCGCCGGGACTCACCACACCGCAGCCGTCGCGCCGGGCACAGGACTGTGGCGTTGCGGCCGGTTGCCGCCGGTTGCGGTGCGTTGCGGACCGGCCCCGGCCCTTGCCCTTGCTGCCGGTTGCGGTGGGTTGCGGACCGCTTCGCGCGCCCTTCCCGCCCCGCGCGGCGGGAAGACTGGTGGCCCGTGTGCTCGCGAAAGGGATGCCGCCGTGACCGTGGACACCACCGCCGACCAGCACCCGCTCGCCTACCTGCTCTCCCAGCGCGGGATGAGCAACGAGGCGTACCTGTTCCGGGTGGCCGCGCAGCACCGGCGTATGGGGTACGGGCAGATGGGGCACCGTAAGGAGAAGGCGTCGCGGTGGGTCAGCGGCGAAAACGCGCCCACCCTGCGTACCCAGTTCGCCATGGCCGCGCTGGAGAAGATCCCGCCCGAAGCCGTACTCGCGCACGGGTGGCCGGGCTGGCTCTTACTCGCCGTGCCCGACGACCACGCCATCCTCACCGCCCCGTGGACCACCACGGCGACCGTGCACGCACTGGAGATCGCAGGAGGTCCGGTGGACCGCAGGAAGTTCTTGATCACCACATCCGTCACCCTCACCGGCACCGTCGCCCAGTGGTCCGGTGCCGCCCCCGCCAGCGCTGTCGCCGCGGGCGGCCGCCGTATCGACGACAGCACCCCGACCGGTTCGAGCGCCGCCTGGAAGAACTGCGTCACCTGGACGACGAGCTGGGCTCCGGGAGGTCTACGACGCCGCGCGCACCGAACTACGGCTCATCCTCAGCGCGCTCAACGACGCCTCCTACAGCGAGCGCGTCGGGCGCCGGCTGTTCGGCGCGGCGGCCGAGGCATCGAGGTCGGCGGGCTGGACTGCGTACGACAGCGGCCGGATCGCCGCAGCTGAGCGCCACTACGTCACCGCCATGCGGGCCGCCGCGAGCGCCGACGATCCGGTCGTCGGTGCGAACACGCTCGCGTTCTGGGCCATCCAGCAGTACTCCACCGGCAACCCGCGCGGCGCGATCGACCTCATCGAAGCCGCCCTGACCCAGGCCCCGCGCATCGGCTCCGCTCGCATGACCGCCATGCTCCACGCCCGCGCCTGCCGGGCCACGCACGCGCCGGTGACGCCCGCGCCGCCGACCGGTCGGCCAACGCGGCCATGGACACCTACGCGAACGCCGGCCCGATGGACTCGGACCCGGCCTGCGTCTACTGGTTCAACCTCGGGAAACCCACCAGCTCCTGGGCAGCTCCGCCCTCAACCTCGGCAACCCCGCCAGGCCCTGAAGCACTTCCAGGACGCCTCCACCGCTCATCACAGTGAGGGCGAGGCGTACGACGGCGACGCCTTCCCGCGCGGACACGCCATCTACCTCGCACGCCTCGCCGAAGCCCACCTCGCCCTTGGCGACATCGACGCAGCCGTCGACACTGCTCACACCGCCGTCGCCCGCATGGGCGGTGTCACCTCCGCACGCGGCACCAGCACCCTTGACGACCTGAGGCAGAAACTCGGACGCCGCCGCGGCGTACCCGTCGTCGCCGACTTCCTCAACTACACCGCCGACACAGCGTGAGCATCACAGGCGGCCGGCCGTCCCGCGCGGCCGTGGGTCGTCAGCGCGGGTTCAGGGCGCGCCTGGCCGCGTTGATGACGTTGTGGGCGTCGGCCCCGTACACGGCGGATTCCTGAAGGGTGTTCCAGACGCGCAGGTAGGTGGCAACGCTGTCCGCGTCGTCGATCCAGAGTTCTGCGTGCCAGTCTTCGACGATGGCCAGGCGTTCGTCGTAGATCCAGAAGCTGTTGCCGGGGAAGATCTTCAGCGAGGCGCTGAACGGGATGATCCCGAGTTCGACGGTGTCCAGGCCGATGGCCCCCGCCAGATGATGGAGCTGGGATGCGAGTACGGACGGTGGGCAGACCAGAGAGCGCAGCGCGCCCTCCCACATCATGATCCGGTACTTCCTGCCTCGCTGGTACAGGCCCTCCTGGCGCTGGATCCGGGCCCGTACCGCGTCCTCGGTGTCCCGTGGGGAGCGCATGAGTTCGGAGTGGCGGGCGAAGACATGGCGGGCGTAGTCCGGGATCTGGAGCATGCCGGGGATGAGGCAGTTCTCCCAGATGGTGAGGACCTCCGTCCGCTCCCCTGCGCCGCGGCCGCGTCCTGCACCGTCTTGTGCCCTGCCGACAGCTGGCGGCGCCATGAACGGATGTGCGACTCGAAGCCTCTGAGCCGGGCCAGGAGTTCGTCGTACGTCTCGGGCTGCCCGGTCCCCTGTGCCCACGCCCGGAGATCCTCGGAGGTCGCGGTCTGCCGGCCGTTCTCCAGCTTGCTGACCTTGACCTTGGACCACCCGGTGCCGAGGCGGGTTGCGAGTTGCGTACCGGTGAGCCGGCCCTCAGGGGCGGTGAGCCGCAGTTCCCGGAGCCGAAGTCCGAGATCCTCACGCGCCTGCTGATAGTCCGTGCTCACCGGTACTCACCTGCTCTACTCCCCGCTGCCATCCGTGCCACGAACTCCGGGCACGGGACGGCATAGTGCATGGCGGCGTCACGCCACCGGTTGTACTGGTTGACCCGTGCGGGCTCCGAGATCAGCTCCACACCCGTCAGGTTCTCCGCCTCGTCCCACAGGCACAGGGCGACGATGTGTGAGTCGAAGATCCAGAAGTCTTCGTCGGGCAGGTTGTGGCGCTCCGCGTCCTCGCGCCACATGTTCCGCACTTCTTCGCCCAGCTGGGCGTTGTGTTCGGCGTGCGCGAGGAGGTAGCGCTGCCCCTCGGTCGGCGGGTTGTCGACGATGCGCACGCGCGCGACGCTCGCGCCGTCTGCGGTCTTGGCGCTGATGGTGCGCGCCCACGGTGAGGCCATGTCCCACGTCGGCGTCTCGCCCCGCACGAACTGCTTGTAGGTGCTGGTCGCCCTGTCGACGCGTAGCCGCGGGCCATCTCCAGGTGCCATGCGCTGTGCCGGAAGTTCTCGAACATCCGCGCAAACTCTTCGGGAGTGAGGATGCGCGGCTCTTCCTCGCGATCCTTCGGTCCGAAGTCGATCAGGGTGTTGCGCGGGATGACGACCGGAATCTCGTCTTCGTCGATGTGCTGCAGCTGGGCAAGCGCCTCAGGGTCGGTGAGCCGCGGCCCGTGCACGATGATCTCGCCCGTGTCCAAGTCCTCATGCACTGCGGGCAGGAACCGCCGCCGCTTCCCGTGCCGTTGAAGCGCAGTCGTCGCGCCATGATCAGTTCCTTTCGTCGAGGACTGATCCATCCAGCATCACCGAGGCCAGCACTCTCCGTACGGACATTGGCAGGCCCTCATGGATAACATCGCGCAACTCCGTCAGGGGTCAAGAAACTTCGAGAAACTCCCTGGCGCTCCTCAACCTGCCGTCCATAGCCTGGAACGCATGGCTACTGAACACGACCGCGATGCGATCGACCCGTACACGGCGATGGAGTCCCTGCGGGCGGCGCTGGCCGGGGCCGGGATCGTCCTGCCCTCCCTGAGCGTCGACGCCGCCTCGCCCGCACTGCGACTCGTCGACCTCGGGCGGGTGCGCTCCGACGTCGCCGCCCGCCTCGCCCAAGCGATCCAGACAGGAGACCGCAAGTGAACGAAAACCAGAAGCCGGCCACGACCCTCAGCCACGGCGAACTGCCCTATACCCGCGGCACCCTCGTTCGGGACACGATCTCAGAGCGCACCGGTCTGCTCACGGGCGTCCTCGAGGAGCGGCTCAAGAAGTCGGGCAACCTGGTCAGCCGACAGGCATTCATGGTGCCGGAAGGCGGCGGCATCGAATGGGACGCACCGCTGGACCGCGTCAGGCCCGTGGAGCCCGGAGACACCGCGTAGACCCGATCGCCCAGCGCCCATTCGTTCATCCCCGGGTGTGCGTTGTCGGAGAGATCACGGCGGGAGTTCGCTCACGTCCACTACGTTTTGATCCCAGGCGCTGACACCGGAGGACCGCATGGCTGATGACACCACCAGGGGCACCGCGAGCTTCATCTCCGAGATGGGCGTGCTCAAGCGCGTCGCACGGACCGGCTGGTGGTTCACCGGCAACAAGGCCCCCGAATCCGTGGCGGAGCACTCCTTCCGCGTCGGGGTGATCGGCTCCGTGCTCGCCATGATGGAAGGCGCCGACCCGGCACGGGTCGCGCTGATGTGCCTCTTCCACGACTCCCAGGAAACCCGGATCGGGGACATCGCGCACATCGGCCGGAAGTACATCAGGGCCGCCCCGAACGGTGAGGTGACCGCCGACCAGGTCGCCAACGCCCACCCGGCCGTACGCACCGGAGTTCAGGGCGCGGTCGACGAGTACGAGGCCGGTGAAACCCCGGAGGCGATCGTCGCCCGCGATGCCGACAAGTTGGAATGCCTGGTCCAGGCGGTCGAGTACCGGGAGCAGGGCTACAGCCTCACCCAGAACTGGATCGACACCAGTCTCGCCTCACTCAAGACCACGTCCGCGAAGGCCCTCGCGGACGCCGCGCTGAGTATGGACTCGCTCCAGTGGCAGAAGAACTTCCTGCCCTAACCGGCACCAAGCAGCTGGAAGAATTCCGCACCGCCCCTGAACTGAGGAGAAATCGCATGCCTACAGGAGTGGCTGTCGTCTGCGACACGGACGACTGTCTTGCCATCTACCTGGCGGTCGAGACCGGCACCGACACGATGAACGCTCCGCGGGCGACGTCTCGCAGCTGGCGCGTAAGGCTGCTGAGGGTGTCGGGTGGGTGATCAGCTTCGGCTTCGGCCAGCCAGTGATGACATGCCGGGATGCGCCGACGGCCGCGGCCCCGTGCGGGAGCGCGGCACCTGCCGGCGGTGCATGGGCAGCACTGATACAGCGTCCAGGTGCACGTACTGCCTGCACTCCGAACCGCCAGACGCCGACGGCTGACAGCCTCCGTTACCCATGCCGCCGACACCGCGACGTCGTTGGGCAGTGCGACGCCATAGCGCCGGGCCCCGGGAGATACTGATCCTCCGGGCCCGCGGCCGCCGCTACTCAGCTCAGGAAGCAGCGAGCGTCGTGACGGGCCTGGAGGCCGAACGCGGACCCCGGCGCCCCGGCATTCTTGCCGTCACCGACGCTTCGTCCTCCAGGGCCTGTTCCCGATCCTGTGCTCCCTTGCTGCGGCGCAGCACCGCCTGGGCGTACAGGCACTCCAGTTCACCGGCCTGGGTGCGCAGGCTGTCGGGTGTCGAGCCCGGGTAGTCCTGGAGGATCTTCCACCCGCTGTACCAGTGGGCGCTGTCGACACTCGCGGGAAGGACCAGAGCGGCGGATTCGAAGGCGGCGAGTTCGGCGAAGCTGCCCTGTCTCTCCCTTGAGAGGGAGGCCAGCCAGATTTTCAGCGCCGCCGCCTTGTGGGGGCGGTCGCTGAATCGCGCGCTGAGCTTGCGGAGGCGTTTGGCGTGCTGGTGCAGGAGGAACGTGCCGAGCTGCGTAGCCAGAGCGCGGGCGCGGGCGACCTCGGTGGGCGTGAAGTATTGGCCCAGGTCGGCGAGTTCCTGATCGCGGAGGTCTTCAGAGGGCTTGGTGTGCACGACCCGTATTGTGCTCCGCCTCCCTCCCGACTTCAGGCAGCGCCACACCCCGCACGGGCACGGTGGGCAGTACCTTCCAGCGGTCAGACGGGCGGCGTCGGCTTCGCGGAGGACGGCTTCGGTGAGAGCTCTGCGGCCGCGACAGCATGTGGTCTGTCCGGGTGAGCAGGCGCTGCAACTGCGATGAGCTATCCAGGTGTCAGCCAATGGGGCTGTGCTGGGTATCGGGTACCGAGGGCATCCAGTGCACCGCGTTCTCGCGGAAGGAAGCGTTGACCGGCATGAGGTCCGCAGCGCTGGTGTCGTCGAGGGCCGGGACGTTGATGCCGATCTCCGGGACGTCGCAGTCGACCGCAGCGACCCTGCTGCCGCATGTAGAACAGAACCCGCGCTTGGCCTTGCCGGGAATGTCTCGAACCAGGTCGGCTCGCCGCCCTCGCCCGTCCACGTGACCCGCTCGAAGCCCACCCACCACATCACCGGGGCCCCACCGAGCTTCACGCAATGATCGCAGTGGCATGTGTGCGGGTATGTCGCCGGGCCCGTGGCGGTGAAGCGGATCCGACCACACAGGCATCCGCCAGCGCGCTCTTCGGTTCCCTCAGCGGGGTGGCGTTCATCAGGTGATCTCCGCAGCAACGTAGTCGAGTTGAGCCCATCAGTCTGACAGCCCCTGCCCATCACGGCGGGCAGCAACAGGCCGCGATCGCCGCTGCCCGGACGGCAGTCCCCGAGCCCCGGCCGCCAGGAGAGCCAGAGATCAAGAACCTCTAATTGCTTACGAATTAGAGGTGTCGGCACTCGATACCCGCTGACCCACCCCTGTGACCTGGGACGCACCGATCACTGGCTCGAGGCGCTGGCAACTTGTTGCGCAACCGATTGGGCAACTTGTTGCGCAACCTGGAGGGCAACCGGCTGAGCAACTGGTTGGGCAACCCGGGCGGCCCCGCAGGGCGGCGCACCGCCGAACGCATGTGCGCTATGCCTCCGGCCCGTGCGCTGCCCCAGATGCTGACCCACGCTGGCAAAGCTGCGTGGGCTCTTCCCGGTGAAGTCGCGCCGATTCCGTCCTGGTGGGTGCAGCGTCACTTCAGACTGGTCGGATGTCACAGGTACCGAGGGTGTACGGCAGCGAGCGTGATGACTCGGAGTCCGGGCCGCAGCCTGGTCGCGACTACCGCGAGCTGACCGGTGGGCCGCTGGACGGGCAACTGCTCGATGTGTCTGGTTGGACAGAGGAGGAGATCACCACGGGCGCGTACTTGATCACGCCTCACAGTGCGTACGGGCCGGGCGGGCGGGCTTCTTACGCGCCGACTTTCAGTCGTCCTGGCGGTCCGTGGGTGTGGGAGGGCGATGTGCCCTGATCGCCTCGCCGTCAACGCGGTCCGGTGCTGTGGCCCGAATCTGGTGGGCCTGGATCGGATTAGTCGTGGCCGACCAGGGCGGTGATGAGCTTGCGGGCTCTGGCTTTGGTCAGTCGCTTCGCGGCCGTCGCGCATCGCTGCCGGGGAGCGCGCGGGGCGATGTCGCTGCCCTTGATCACCTTGGTGAACTCGGCGTCGAACCGCTCCTTGCCGACCTTCTCCGCGAGCGTGGTCAGGTACTTCACCTGTGCCTCGGTGGCCGGCTCGGTCTTCGCCTGTTTCCGCCGTTCCTGCGCAGGGGCGTGGATCTGCTTGTAGTGCTCCTTGCGGGCCGCCTCCGACTCCGGGCTGCGGCAGGTGATCTGCACGCCCTCGAACCAGGTCTGGGTGCCCGGCTTGCCGGTCACCGCCTCCCACAGTGCGTCTGCCGTCAGCTTCTCCTCGTCGACGCCTTCAGTCAGACCTGGGCCGACGAGCCCGTAGTAGCCGGTCTTGCCCCGCGGGATCACCGTGAACCCGGCCGGGACGGCATGGGCTTCGAGCCAGTCCTGGCCGCACCCGCAGTGCCGGGCGTGGTACCCGGCCCACTTTCGCTCCAGCGGCTCGTAGACGAGCCGGTCGCCGTAGTACTTCGGATCTCTCGCGAACCCAGACACGGCCGGCAGTCTCCCACCCTTGGCCCCGGCGGAACAGCCCACCGTCAACCCAGCGAGGGGCTACGGCGGGCAGGAGGTGCCGAATGGGTGGTGGCCTTCGGGCCCGTTCCGGCGTTGAACCGCGTGTGAATCACCTTTACGAGCAGGACCTCGGCGCCTTCTACCTGACCCGCGCTCCGGCCCACCTGGACGACGATGACGCCGCCCTGGCGCTGATCGCACACCTTCCTGACATCAGCGCCGCCCGGATCAAGTACGGGCTCGCGTGCCGACACTTCGTCACCACCGGGGACACGAGCCGAATCGACGCCTACTTCAATGCCGCGGACATCGGCCCCGACCACGAGTTCGACGCCGGGCTGGTCGCCTTCGCACGCCGGGAGGTCGAACGGATGCGGATGCTGGAGTGGGAGATCACCGGAGTCCACCCGAGCGACACCGACCCTGACACCGAGTGACTCGACACCCGCCTCACTCGAACCCCGCCTCACTCGAACCCCGTCCGTGAAGGCCCTGGCCGATGCCGCGCGGCGCGCTCCATGACGCCGCGGCCGGGCGCGTCGTTGACCCGAACGATTCCATCACGCCGGGCCCCGGGGTCGTGACTGTTCCCCGGGGCCCGTGGTGTGTCCGACCCGGGTCGGTCAGTCCTCTTCGGTCCCGGTGGCGGCCACCCTGTCGGCGGCCTCGGTGTCGGTCAGGAGCAGCGCCTGTGTCGGGTGGGCGTTTCCGCCCTGTACGACGTGGACGTGGCCCGGGTGGGTGTTGGGCTCCGGGGTGGGGTGGATCTCCGGGGCGAGGTGCTTCCAGGTGTGGGTGGTCACCCGTCCCAGGACCTTGGTGGAGAAGTTCTCGCGTCCCGCACCGAGGACGCCGTTGGCGAGCTGGGTGCTGACCAGGATGTGGATGCGGGCCTGGGGTCCGGCATAGAGCGCGTACTCGAGGGCGTCGACGGCCGGGGACGTCTTGGGGTCTCCCTTCTCGCGGATGGTGTCCCAGTAGCGGGCCAGCTGGTGCAGGGTGGCGTCGGCGGCCTCGAACACCACCGTCAGGCGCGGCAGGTCGTCGACGTCGCCATGCTGGTCGATGAGGGCGAGCCGGTGCTGGAGTTCGGCCCGCAGGCCGGTCAGGGCGTCGTGGATGTCGGCGGTGTCGCGGCAGTAGGTGACGCCGGGAAGGCCGCTGGCCCAGTGCTGCGAGGCCCGCTTGAGGTCGAGGACCAGGGCGTGGGAGCCGTGGTGCAGGAGCTGGGCGGTGAGGGTGCGCAGGATGGTCGTGGCGCCGCCGCCGGTGCCGGTGCAGACCAGGACGTGCGGTCCTTCGGTGTCCAGGTCGACGCAGACCGGCTGTCCGTCGTCGGTGGTGAGGCCGAGCAGGACCAGGGAGACGGGCAGTGCTTCCAGCTGCTCGCGGACGCCCGGGTCGGTCAGGCGCAGCGTCGCGGTCGTGGTGGTGGTCTTCTTCGTCATGGTGCGGTGTTCCTTTTCTGTGCTGTGCCTGGTGAACCGGGTGTTTTCCAGGCGGGGATCGTGTCGTGCGGACCGGACAGGGCCGGTTCGCGGGCGTCGGCGGGCCGGGACGGTCAGCCGGGGTCGGTGGCGTGGGCGCGGGGCCGGTTGCGGGCCCACTTCTTGAGGTCGCCGGCGCGGTAGAGGAATTCGGCGCCGCGCTTGTCGACCGGGCCGGGGAAGTCCGGGTCGTTCTGGCGGGCCCAGCGCAGCGCCTTGAGGCTGGCGACGATGTCCGACAGGTGGTTCTCGTACGCCTCGCGCAGGCCGACCACCGCTTCGTCCGGGTCGGGGGCCGGGGCCGGGGCCGGGGCCGGGGCCGGGGCCGGGGCCGGGGCCGGGGCCGGGTTCGCTGGCGGCGGGTTCGCTGGCGGCGGCGCCGTGGTGTCGCCGGGGCCGGCCGCCGGGGTCGAGGTCTGCGGGGTGAGGCTCCAGGCGTCGGCGAGGAAGTCCCGGTCTGCGGGCGGCTCGTGGGTGGGCGCGGGCGGGAGCTCGGGGGCGCTGGTGTTCCAGGCGTCGGTGAGCAGGTCCGCGGCCGGGGTGGGCGTCTTGTGCAGGGTGGGGCCGGTCTTGCCTTCGGCGTGGACGCCGGACATCGCCCACTCGCGGGCCTCCGCGTTGGACAGGTTCAGGACCTGTGTCTCCTGGGCGCGGCCGCGGGTGACGACTTGACGCGGCCGTGGTGGTCGCTCGCCATCGGGATGGGACTGACTTCGGGCACGAGCATGCGCCAGGCGTTGAGGGTGTAGCGGACCAGGATCCGGGTGGAGAAGTTCTCGCGCATCGCCGGGCCGCCGACGGCCTGGGCGGTCGCGGACTGGGCGACCAGGAGCACGTGCAGGCGGACCTGGCGGCCCATGAAGAGGATCTCGGCGAGCGCGTCGATGGCCGGGGACGTCTTCGGGTCGCCGCTCTCGCGGATCTTCGCCCAGTACCGCTTGAGCTGCGCCATGGTCGCGTTGACCTCTTCGAGGAGGATCACGATCCTCGGGCCGACCCGCCACGGCTCCTTTCGAGGACGTCGTCGGCCAGGTCCTCCGCGAGGGTGAGTCGGCGCCGGCCTTCCTGGGCGAGGTGGACCAGAGCGTCGTGGATCTCGCCGATGTCACGGCAGTAGGTGACGCCGGGCACCCCGCGGGCCCAGGTGTGGGAGATCCGCTTGAAGTCCAGGACGTAGGCGAGCGCGCCGTTGTGGACGAACTGGCAGGTGATGCAGCGCAGGATGGTCGACTTGCCGCCGCCGGTGCCTGCGGAGATCAGGACGTGCGGGGAGTCGTGGTCCAGGTCGACGGAGACCTTCTTCTTGCCCGAGCCCAGGCCGATCAGCGGCGCGGACTCGGGCATCTTCGCGAGGATCTCGCGCACCCGGGATCCGACAGGCCCAGCTTCTGGGCGGGACCTTGCGCTTCTTGACGATGACGTGGGTGTCCTTGCCCGCCCGGCGCCAAGTGAAGGAGACGTTCTCCAGGGCGAGCTTCTTCACGATGAGGTCGGCGACCAGGTCCTCGTTGAACCTCATGTGGGTGGGCACGTCGATGCGTATCTGCGCGTCGTCGTCGGAGAAGTCCCTGGGTACGTGGAGGTAGCGGCGCGGGTCGGTCAGCTCGGAGATGCCCAGCGGGACGGCGAGCGCCTCGTGCAGCGGGGTCACCCACTCGCGCATGAACTCGCGGCGCCCCGGGTCAGCAGCCCGTACGCGACGCCGCCGACAGCCGCGGCCGAAGCGGCGGCGATGCCACCGGTCTCCAGCGTCGCCAGGGCGGGGTCGGGGTTCTCCCAGACCTCGCGGGCGGTGGCGAAGGTGGAGTCCTGGTTCTCCCACAGCGCCCAGTAGCCGGCCCCGCCCGTCGCGGCCAGGCCGCTGACGCGGAAGGTCAGGCGCTGCCACCCGGCCCGGTAGGAGGAGCGGGACACCTTGCCTTCGACCGTGGGCAGGACGCGGGTGCCCGTGCGCCAGAACGTCGCGTCGGTCTTCCGCTCACCGTCCATGGGTCGGCCGGCCAGGAACCGGCCGATGCCGAACGCCACTGATTCGGCGCTCTCTTCCACCTGCTTGTCGAACTTCGTCTGTGCCATGGCGGTGCCCTTCGGTGTGCGTCCAGGCACTGCACACCCGGAAGCGGACACCCCAGTTCTAGAAGTGCGGCCCTGTGGATAGAGACCGCGAAAATGTGGGCGCTGAGCTCGGATCTGTGGACAACTTCGCGGACCAAAATCCGCAGGTTCCACGACTGTGGAGCGCGGTCGGTACAACTGAAGGTGCAGGGCCGATCTACGGAAAGAAGGACCGATGGCCGACCACCAACAGCCGCACGTTCAGGGCAGTTCATCCAGCGCGGTACCGACGCGCAGGAGATCTGGGACCGCGAGATCGCATCACCGAACGGGCCACTGCCCGGGCGGTGCTCGATGGGCTGGAGCACGAGAACGGCTGGGTCGGACACGTCCAGCTCGTCACCCGGCAACCGGCGAGCGACATCGACAAGGCCGCGGCCACCATCGAGGACGCCTTCGACCTGTTGGTCGGAACGGTCGTGGTCGACTCCGGCGGCAGCGGCGCGGAGATCTGGGCCTACCAGCGGCCCTCCGCCGCCCGCCACCACCGGCTGAGGCCGATGAGCGTCCGGCAGCGCGGCCAGCTGGACGACGACGGTCTGTTCGACGGCGACCGTGCCGAGTTGCAGGACTGGGCGGACAAGTACGCGCGCGTCTGGAAGGCGATGCGCGAGGGCGGGCGGTCGACATGGAACGCTTCCTGCGCCGCCTGGCCCGCCTGGAGGCCGGGCTGACCGACGCCGCCCACTACGCCCGGCACGAGGTCCTGGTCGACATCGTGGAGAAGGCCGGCCTGCCGTACGAGAGCCTGTCCGAGGACGTCGCCTCCGGGATCGGCATGAAGCGCCGCTGACCGGCGGCACACGGTCCGGGCCCGGTCCTCCGATGGGGAGGGCCGCGGCCCGTTCCCTAGGAAGCGGAGACCGGTGAGGACGACTCACGTGCCTTCGGGACCCTCTGTGCTGCGCCGGATCTCGCACTGATCGAGAAGACGGGCGAGGTAGCTGTAGGCGGCGAGCCGCTCCATACCTTCCTGTTCAGTCAGTTCGTCGCGGGTGTGCGTCGCGACGTTCCTGACCGTGAGGTTCAGTCCGGTCGCAAGGTTGTTGAGTGCCTTGGCCAGCGGCTCCAGCCCGCCCGCATGCTCTTGTTGGTCTTGTCCGCGGGGTCGCCCGGCCATGCGAGTTTGGGCTTGCCGCTCGCAGGCTCGCCTGCCGCGAGGGTTTGCTGCCAGAACACGGTGTCGTCCACATCATTGCGCCCCAAGACGCCCTTCCAGTGGACGGTCAGTGCCTCCGACGCCTCCCGTACCGCGACCCGGTACTGGTGGGTCGTCCAGTGCGCGGCCGCCGCCGTCCAGATGACCTCATGGAGTGCGGAGGGGCGAACCCCGGCGTCGCTGACTCCGCCGCTTCCTCCGCCTCGCTGATCATCATGCTCAGGCGCCCCGGACCGTGGCCGCCGTGGCGCGGACTTCCTGAGGGGTGAAGAGTGCTCTCGGGGCTGACATCAGCGACCAGTTTCCGATCGGGTCGACAATGCCGAGCCCGGCAACGCGGATGCTCGCCCCGTGACGGCGACTGCCCGCGCAGCTGCTCCCGCAGCCTCCGCAACGTCGAGCTCCAGCTTGCGGACCGCCGCCTGGTCCTGCCCGTCCTTGGTCCACACCGTGGGTAAAGCCCGCGCGATTTGACGTGGTCCGACTCCTCCTGGGTCTCCATCCAACGCCCGAAGACCTCCTCGAACCGTTCCACAGCGGCCAGCAATCGCTTCAAGTAGTCAGTGCTGTACGTCGCCACGCCCTACCCCTCCTTGGATCGTGCCTGCCTGACACCGAGAGCCTAGAAGGGTGCAGCGCGGCAGCTGCTTACGGTAGGAGCGTGACGCCCCTACCGACGACGCAACCGAGCCGGCACCCGTGCCGGTGCGAGTCGTGCTGCCCGCCGACCCGGTGCTGGGGCTCCCGGAGCAGGAGATCGTGGCGCGGCTGTGGAGGCGGCGGCAGACCGAAACGGGGTGGCTGTACCTCGTGGGGCTGCCGTCGTACCAGGGCCTCGATGACGGCGGGGTGGGGGCGGCGGAGTACCGGGTGTGGGTGAGGGCTCCCGACCATGTGCGGCCGGTCGACGGTGTCGACTACGACCAGGTCGCCACTGAGCACCTCCCGCCGTCGCCCACGTCGGTGGTCCGCGAGATCCTCGGGGAGCGCCGGCCTTCGGGTTGGGTGCTGGCGAAGGTGCGTGAGGGCGGGGCCCGGCCCGGGTGTGCTGCACGCGCCGGACTGCGAGGAAGCACCGCGGGTGCGCCGCTGCTCGGTGTGGAGCAGGCGCTGAACGTCGCGGAGAACCCGGGGACGCGGCTGTGCACGTTGTGCGGGTGCGCTCAGGAGCTGACGCCGATGATGAGCGGTTTCGACCACATCACCGACTCCTGACCCGCCGCGCTCAGGAAGCGGCCTCGATGGTGACGGGGACTTCCAGCGGCACGGTCCACTCGCTGCCCTTGGACCTGGCGGTGATGCTCAGGCGCACCGGCTCGTTCGCATAGTCGCGGTGCCAGGCGTCCGCGTTGCTCGCCGACCACGACGGCGGCGTGGTCGGGTGAGGCCGTAGCGCGTCCACTCGCCGATCGCCAGCTGCTGCGGGGCGACCGTGCGGCCGGTGCCGTCGCGGCCGTCCGCGCTGAACTTCCATGGCCCCAGATGTGTGCGCGGACCGCTTCGGGAGTCGGGGTGCCTGCGAGGTGAGGTCCATCGCCCCGGTGCGGGTTGTCGTTGCGCAGGGACGTGGTGATCTCGATGGGGCCGTGGGACAGCAGGCCGGGCGGGCCTTCGAGGTGGACCCGCAACATGGCGGTGGAGCGGGCCTCGTTGGCCACGATCGTGCAGCGGAAGTGCGGGTGAGATCGGCGTGCAGGCGTTGCTGCTCGATCCGGGAGAGGGTCTGCGCGGTCCCGTTGGCGTGGCGCGCGGCTCTCCAGGAGCCGATGGCGGCAACGGCGGCGACGACCGCGATGGCCAGGGCCAGGGCCGCGATCGTGTCGGTGGTGGTCATGTTGCAGGACGCTATCGCCACCGCATGTCACAGGTCAGCGCCCTGGAGATATGGCCATCAGCGGGGCAGTCGTCCAAGGTGGGGCGATGAGTGAACTGCGCCCCGGTGACATCACCGACGAATTGATCCAGGCCATGGACACGGCCAAGCGGCAGGCCCTGCAGAAGGACCTGCGCGCCCTGGCCGCGAACATCCGCGCCGACGCCGAAGGCCGCTACGACGGCGCGGAGCCGGGGTGGCGGGCCGGAGTCGAGTGGACGCTGCTGTGGATCGAGAACACCGCCAGCCAGCTGACCGAAGGCAAGCCGTAGGCAGCAGACGCCAGAACCCACCCGTCTTCGGACTGCGCACTGTTGGTCAGGGTGATCCGGTGAGGATAAGAGCTCCGTCGCCGTCGGCCCGGCGTATGTCCCTCATCTGCAGTGGTGGCGAGGCGTAGAGGAGTGCTCCGTCCCGGTAAAGCCAGTACTGGAGCTGCGTCACCTTCTCGAGGTTCCGGCGCTGCTGCGGGTCGGCATCGGGCAGCACCAATTCGACGAAACCCCGCCCGTCCTTCAACACCCCTGGACCACGATCGCGCCCACTGCGGTGAATGACGTTCCTGCCGCGATCAGGTCAACACGGTCGCCATGGATCGGGCGAGTACCAGGAAAGCTCATGCGGAACCCTTCAAGGGAATCGACGCGATCGGCTCCCACTTGATCGTCGCGCCGTCGTGCCACTGCTCCACGAGGTGGATGCGGTCCGCGCGCACCGTATGCGACAGCGGCGCCTCGATGCTGGCCAACGCCGCCCGAAGGCTGACGGGATCAATCACTTCGGAGCCCGGACCGGTGTAGGCGATGGACATGTGGGGTAGCGGCTGGCCGCCGGCCAGAATGCGGTGCGCTGCTCCTGCGTGAGCTGGGTGATGCTGTCCACCAGGCGGGTAAACGGCGTTCCTGGCCAGCCGCTGATCTCGATGGCGACGGGGCAATGGCCGGTCTGTCGAAAGTGAGCGTGAACGGCTCCACCTGCTGGGCGTGTGCGTGCGCGTCCCTCACGAGCGCATCGATGTCGACGTCGGCGGCGGAGAGGCCGACCGCGTGCAGGAGGGTGCAATGGAGCCACTCACTCGGCACCCGTACGAGCCCCGGCCGTGAGAACACGGTCTCGGGTAGGACGCAAGCAGCGCGTCTGCCTCGCTCGCTGCCGGGAGGATGTGCCAGTGCAGGTCACGCCGCCCCGCCGGCCATGCCTTCGCCACTCGCTCGAAGAAGTTCTCCATCAGCGTCCTCTCCCCGGATCTTTCGCCAGAGCCTGCCACCTTCCACGCACCCCATGTGCTGGATTCGCCAAGGAACATGAGGTCAAGGGTGGTCTCAGGGCGTATCGCCGGAGTAGTGGAAGCGGCAGCTGACGCCGGGTCCGGGTGTGCGGGGTTCGCCGGGACGCGGGTCGTACAGGGCGCGGCCGCCGGGCCACCGCCCGAGCTCGGTGATCAGGGCTACACCGTCGTCGACTTCCTCGGTCCGCCAGCCCGTGATGTCGAGCAGCAGTCCGTCCAGCGGCCCGCCGACGAGCGCGGCGTACGTCTGGTGCGGGAGCGGGCCGGGGTTGGGGTCGTCGTGGTCGTACACCCGGCCGCGCAGCAGCTGCTCGTCACCGTTGTTCATCCGTTCAGCCTGCCAGCCACCACCGACAGTGCGGGCTCCGATCCCCGCAGGAGGTCGGAGCCCGTCGCCGTGTGGCTACTGGGTCTGGAGGAGCCGCGGTCGATGAGGCCCTGAACGTAGGGCGGCCAGTCCCGTTCCAGGCTGGTGGTGAGGGCGGCGTGGACGTCGGCGCGTACCTGCGGGGTGACGTGTTCGATGTCGCCGCCCGGGTAGTACAGGCGCAGCCCGTCGCGGCTGGCGTCGCACAGGATGGCGTGGGCCTTCTGAACGAGCGTCATGTAGAGCTGCGGGACCGGTGCCTTGATGAGTTCGTCGATGACGGCTTCGTAGTCGGCTCCGAAGTCCGCCCAGTCCTTGCCCTGCTTGTCGAGCCAGAGGGTGACGTCGGAGAAGAAGACCGCTTTGCCCGGCCCGTCCTTCGGGTCACGGGCCAGGCCGGTCGCGAGATCGAGCGCGATGCCGGCGCCCTTGCTGACGAGGTGGCGGGGAATCATCGTCGGGGCGACGGCCACCGCGCACTCGCCCCAGCCATCTTGGGTCTGCTCCGGCCAGGGCAGTCCCAGTACGAGCCAGCCGTCCGGTGCCAGCAGCTTGTTGCTCACCGTGTTCTTCCCCTCGGTAGTGGATGGTCCGCACCTGATCTTTCCGCCCCGGCCCGGCAGCGGACAAGACGTCCTCCGGCCGTCGGCTCGCGCGCCGGCTACCGGCGGCGGCCGAACAGGCCACGGTTCCTCTTCGTCTCCGCTTCGGCCACTTCCTGGGCCGCGGCTTCCTCCGCCTGGCGCCACGCGACCTTCTCCGCCCTCACCTGTTCATGGTGTTCGGTCAGGCATGGATCGCACAGCGCGCTGTGCTCCTGCGCCGGGTATCGCCGCACCGTGTCCCAGCGGTCGTCGGTGAACTTCACTGCGCAGCGCCCGCACACGGGACGCTGCGCCTCGCGGGCCGCAGCCTCGCGCTCCTTCTGACGCTTGCGTGCCTGCTCCGCCTGCACCACGTACAGCCGGTCACCGTCGGGGTTGTCCAGAGCCTCCGCCAGGGTCTGCCACTCATCGCGCCCGAGCCTGCGCCACACCTTCCCCGCCGCCCCATCCGCATCGGCGGTTATCCGCTCCAGCTCGGTGACGACCACGGGCAGCGCCTGGTGGTAGTCGACGGCCGTGATGCCACCGCCCGCGTACTTGGTGCCGGCGAAGTAGGAACGGGCGGCCTGCTCCAGTCGCCGCATCCGGCTGGCCCGCTGCGCCTTCGTCTTGCCCGTGAACACGAACGCCACCGGCACGTAGCCCTCGTGGCCGGTGGTCGGGTAGATCCGCGACCACAGCCGGAAGTCGTGCACCGCCGCACCGTCGCGGCGGGCCGCCTGCACCTTGCCCTTGTCGGCCTTCGGCGCCAGGAGCTCGAACCACTCGGTGTAGCGGCGCACCTTGTCCACCAGGACGTCGACGGGCTCGTTCACCCGGTCGACCTCCAGGAGCATCGCGGGCACGTCGACGTCCGGGGCCCGCATCGTCAGGTCGGCGTACTGGGTGTAGCCGTACGGGAGCTTGTGGCCGATCTCGGTCTGCCACGACAGCGGCGTTCCGAACCCGGCCCCGGTGAGCACCGCTGCGGTCATCGTCACGGCGGCGGCGTGTTCGTCGAAGCCGTCGTCGACGACCGGGCTGCCGTACGTGTCGTACTTCGGCTTGCGGAGCGCGGAGACCCGTACGTCCCCGGCAGCAGCTGCTTGGCTTCCTTGTGCCCTCGCTCGGTGAGCACCCACAGCTGATGGTTCGACTCCAGCCGCGTCTCCACCCGGACCTTCCCATCGCCCTTGAGGGCGTTGAGGGTGTCCCTCGTGCACCGGTCGTGCGAGTCTCCGGGGCGCAGCATCCGCCACAGGTGTTCAGCGGTAGCCCTCTGGAAGATGCCGAGAGCCTTCAGCACTTCCTTCTTTCGGGTGTGGGTTGGCTTCCATGTCTGCTTCGAAGACTTAGAAGGGTTGTCGAACGCGGCGCGGGCCTGTTCTGCCGGGGCTGACCTGCGGATACGCGCCTGGCTGGCGAAGAGGTCGTGGAGGGGCAATGGAGGGGCCCATGGAGGGGCCTGCTGGACCTGGTCGACGTCGTCCACGGAGTTCGGTCCAGGGATTTCGCGCGGCTCGTGGGCGGGGTCGGGCGTGAAGTCGGCGGGCACGGTGTCCTCGGTTCCTCCGGCCTGATGGCCGGGACGGTGAGCCTCCGGCCCGCACGCCGATGCGCGCACGAGCCGGAGCCACCGTCGGAAAGACCCCTTGTCCGCTGTCTGACGATCACCACCAACGGCCGTCCGCTTCCACCCGGTTGACCCCTTGTCGAACCGTTTTGTCTGTGATCGACACCACAGGCAGCGACCCCGCCCCGACTCCGTCCTCTATCCACAGGCCCGCACTCCGAGGCTGTGATCAACAGGCCGGGCGCAGCAGGCACCCGGCCCGTACAGGAAGGGATTCGTCATGGAGACGACGTCGCCGCAGCTGCCCCAGCTCGCCCCGAGCAGATCCGCAGGGCCGCCGATTACGTGGAGCTTGTCTGGCAGGAGCAGGGCAGCGAGGAAGAGAAGGCCGCGCTCGCGGCGTTCCACGCAGACGGCCCCGAGCTGGCCCGGCTGATCGGTGAGTTCGGGTCGCTGCTGCTGGCCGACTACATCACCGCCGTGCCCGACGAACACGCCGACTGCGAGTCCGCGTACGTCATGGACAAGCTGGTGGCGGTGGCGAGCAGGTACCTCAAGCGGTGGTGCCTCGCGAGCGGCGCCGGGCGCACACCGCGTGGATCGCGGCCGGGTTCCTGATCGAAATCATGCAGGAGGTCGATCAGGTGAGCCAGTTCCTCGCCGACGTCCGCGGCGACGCCGCCCGGTGGCCGGCGGCCGTGGCGTCCTGAGCCCAGCGGGATCGGCGGCCGGGTACGGAGATTTCTCCTCCCCGGGCGCCGCCTCGTTCCGGCGGGATGCCGTCCCTTGTCCATCCCGGTCAAGGGACGATGCACAGGCCCGGCCCCGATGCCGGACATCGGATGCTGTGCACTCTCCACCACGATGTCGTGCACTCACGACCCGATGCCGAGCATCGGATGCCGTGCACTCTCCCCGCCGCGATGTCGTGCACTCACGAGGCGATGCAGGGCACTCCCACCGCGATGTCGCGCATCGGCTGCGGTGCACTCCGCACGATGGCGTCCACTCCGGGCCGATGGTGCGGTCGGTGCGGTACGCGGCGCACGCCGGCGGTGCGGTGGTGCGATCGGCCACCGCACCGGTGGTGCGGTGGTGCGGTGCAGGCAGCGCGGGCGGTGCGGTGGTACGCGCACATCCAGCCGGGGCAGACCTCCCGGGCTCTCCAGGCGGAGCACGGTGCCGACTCGCGAGAGAGCCGAATCGGGCCGGGCTCCTATATCACAGCCCCTTGTCCGCCGTCTGACGAAGCGGCTCGCTTTCTGTCGATCCGTGGAGAATACGCGAGTTGTCTGTGACTGACGTCACCGATAGCGGGCCTGTTCCGGGCCCGTCCGCTGATCGCCGGACCAGAGCTGAGCGGCCCTCGCGGGTGCTCTACTCCTGGGCCCACCTGCTCACACGGGCGGTGCGCCGGGCCGCCGCGCGAGGAACGGCGCGCGCGGCCGGACCGGCCACCCGCACCGCCCTTCTTCCGCGCACGCACGGTGCGGTGGCCGGAGCGCACGGTGCGCCGGGCGGGAGTGCACGACATCCTCGGCGACCGCACCGGTGCGGTCTCTGGGAGTGCACGACATCGGCATCACGCGCACGGTGCGTCCGATGCCGTACATCGTCGACATCGGGCGCATGCACCGGATGCCCGATGGTCCGCTCCCACCCGGTGGACATCGCGGTGGGATCCACTCCCACTGGGTGGCGCGGCACGATGGGCTCCACTCTCTGAGTCCACTCACCAGGAGTAGCGGCGGCGCAATCGTGCGGCTCTCCACGGGTTCGGCCGACCACCCGGGTACTGCCGTGAGCGGCGCAGGGGCGGCAACGACTTCCGCGACCGGGACCGCGCCGCGCGCCGCTGGCTCATGTCGGCGAGCTGCTCCAGGCGCTCCAGTTGTTCCGGTGAGAGCTGCACCAGGATCAGGTCAACCATGTGTTCCTCCTCGTTCAAGGGGTCGGTCCCCGCACTCTCGCCGCGCCCTGACGTCTCCGGAGCCGGGGCGCCGGTCGAGTCCCGGGTTCTGGCGCGGCGACTTCGTCCTGCTTCCCGCCGGGCGGTCCCGGCCGTCAAGGCCGGGGTCCTGGCCTTGGCCGGGGTCGGGCTGCTGGTGCTGCTGCTCGTGCTCCTGGCGGCGGCCGTCGGCCGGGGCAGCGGGCGAAGCCGGGGCTCCTGCTCCTCGATGGCGCGGCGGCGGGCGTCGGTTGCGCGAGTCAGGGCGGCGAGCCGGTCCAGGTTCTCCGGTGTGCGCAGCCATGTCCCCGGATCGGTCGTGCGGCCTTGCAGGTACGCCTCAGGCATCGCGGCCTGTTGGTGAGCTTGACGGCTGCGGCCCGCTGCGCCGGAGTGAGCGCGGCGGCCCGGTCCGGGTGGTCGACGCCGTGCGGCGCCGCCTGGTCGTGGTTGTGGTCGTCGGCGTGCGCGGCGGCCGACGCGGTCGCGGCCGACGCTTCGTCCCGCGCGCCGGAAAGGATGCGGGCATCGCGGATCGCGTTCTGCAGGGCGAGGCTGGCGACCCGGGCCCGCTCGTAGCGGGACGACTCCGCGGCGGCTTGCCGCCGGTGCCGGCGATCCACCACCGGTGAGGCAAGGCGAAGTCGGCGGTATATCGAAGCCGATCCGGCGTCGGGGCCCGGCGGCCCTTCTGCGGCACGGTGACCTGACGGGAGTGCCGGGACAAGGCCGCGTCGGCGATGTAATCGTCCAGGCCGCGCGTGAACCCGCGGCCTCGCAGGGTCTCCATGAGGTGCCGGCGCGCTTCGGCCAGGACGTGGCGGCGAGCGAAGGATTCGCGCACGGTGAAGACGATGGCAGCGACGTCGACGGCGGCGAGCGCGGTGTCCACCACCGGGCTCACCCGGGCCCGTATCGCCTTCCCCGCAGCACGGCACCGCTCCAGCAGCCCGTCGACCACCGCCTGCCCGAAGCGCAGGATCGCGGACGCACGCCACCACGCGCGCAGCTGCTCCAAGGGCTTGGGAGTCTTCTTCGCCCGGCGGGTGTCCTGCGCCGCCCACCAGCCCAGGCCGTGGCGGCCGCGCTCCCGGGCAGCTTCTCGTACTTCTGGACGTACTCGTCGGTGATGCGCTCCAGCACCGGCGCCATCTGCTCGCGGCGGGTGGCCGACCAGTCGATGAGCTCCGGGAGACGCCAGCTATCTCCATGACGGGGCGCAGGCCCGGCGTCACCTCCGGGGCACGGTCGCCAGCCCGAGCTCCTCACACACCTCCGTGGTCATCGCGAGGGTGTAGAGCGACCCGGCTGCCACCACATTCTGGAACAGGCGAACCGTGTTCAGCGCGTACCAGGATCCGTCCGGGCGCTGCGCCCGGTTGAGGACCAGACAGTGGTCGTGGAGTAGAGGAAAGCCGTCGCGGTTGTCGAAGTGCCGCCACTTCGCGACCACCAGGCCCGGTGTCTTCGCACGCTGACGGCCCGACGACCACCGGGTCTCTGCGACCTCATCCTCGAGCCAGCGCAGCGCGGTGTCGATGGCCCGCTCGTGCGCCCGCTCGATAACCCGCCGGGTGTGGTCGTCTCCCAGCGCCCACAGCACGATCAGGGACGCCTGCGCCCGGAAGGTGAAGTCCAGCGCGAACAAGGGGTCGCCTTGCGTCGCTCGATCTCTTCGACCGGCTGGCCCAGAACAGTGGCCAGCCGGGCCGTCTCCGGATCGGCACCGTCGTCCAGGAGCTCGCGCTCGATCCGGTCGGCGTCCGGGTGCCGGAGCTGCCCGAAGACCAGCTCCATCTGCCGCTCGGTCACCGTCTGTCCGGCGGTAAGCCCGAGCGCGGCCAGGCCGCGCCCCATCCACACCCGGGCGGAAGCCCGGCCTTCTCAGGGCGCCCTTCAGGGACTGGCCGACCGGACGCCGGCCATCCCCGAACGCAACCCCGCGCACGTAGTAGCGCCACGCATTTCGTCTCTGGACCTTCGCAACACTCAGCATCCCGGCAGAGAACACGCCTCTGAGCTGCAAAACAGGCCGATCCCGTGAGGCGGGCAAGTTCGCCGGAACTTCACCGCCGATCCCGCCTGGCGGGCATCCGCGACGACGTCCTGCCCGCCAGGCGAACGCCGCCCGAGGCCAGGCAAATGCTGCGCGACAGCCAGCCCCACCCGCCTCACACGCCTCAAAACGCCAAGTAACCGACTCCAGCGGTATCCCAGCGCACCTTCACGTACCGCTCCCCGGACGACGACCAAGGACGTCCCACCCCGCACTCGTCACCACCGACTCCACGCCCGAGCGAGACACCCACCGCCCCCGGCAACGCCGGGGCTTCGTGCTCCTGGAGGACCGACGTGCCGACCTACGAAGCCCTGCCCCGCTTCACCACCGACCTGGACCGCCTCACCCCAGAACAGCGCCGCCGTTTCCTCCAGACCGTGACGGCCTTCGTCGAGGACCTGCGCACCGGCGGGCGCTTCCGCGCCGGCCTCCGCGTCAAGCGCGTCCAGCGCGCACCCGGCATCTACGAGCTCACCTGGTCCATGGGCGCTGGACCCGCAGGACGTGCCACTTGGCAGTACGGGCCCGCGCTTCGCCCCAACACACCGCACGTGATCTGGCGTCGCATCGGCACCCACGACATCCTCACCGGACCTTGATCCGGCTGGTGCGGCGTGCGAATTCGCACGCGAGCGTTCGAGTCGAATCGAGCGGGTGCGCTTGCGTTGAAGTGTCTCGCCCCTGCGATGGGCTCACGCGGCAGCGGTCCACCACTCAGTGGGCGGTGGGCCGCTGTGGCCGTCGAGCCTGACCAGCCGCGATCATGGAGTGCCAGCATCACGCGGACTGGCCGTACTCGTTGGGCGGGACATGAAACTCTCCACCACCCTCCTGGACCCGCTGGCCGAAAGCGCGGTTGTCGCCGCGTGTGCTCTCGCCGACGCCTCCGGCCCTGAACGGTGGAGCGACGGCGCCATCGAGGACGCGGCCACGGCGTTGGAGGTGCTCGCTGGAGCGCTGTCCGAGCTCAGCCCGGAGGCCGCTGAGCTCTTGGAGGTCATTCCGGCCGCCATCGCCGCGCTTCGTGAACGCGTCGAGTACACGCCGGACGCAGCCGCACCGCCCTGCTTGACCGACCGCACGGAGGAGCACCCGGCGGTGCTGAGCACTGGCCTGCGGCGGGCTCTGGTGGCGCACAACCTAGCCGGGCACCGGGTCCACCAGCTCGGCCCCGCCCTGCTGACCGTCACTCTGGACGCGGCCCACGCCCAGGCCCTCGCCGTACTCCTCGCCGCACGCCGCGGACTCCCCGCCAGGCGCCCGCCGCCGAAGACGAGCCTCGATGGGGCGCTGGGCCGGCAGAGACGGCTGCGGCCGCGCTCGCGGTGGCTCTGGCCGCCTACGGGCCGGGGACGTACGCCCGGGTGCTCGCCTCCGGGCAAGTAACCGCGGGGCTCACCCCGACGGCTGCCCGGCAGGTAACGGACGCGCTGAATACTCGCCCGGCCCCTCTGGCCCGCCGTCGCGGCCACAGCGCCGCGGGCTCGGGCACGGTTGGAAGGGAATCGATGCCGGGCACTGACCCGGTGGAACGCGGAAGGGCCCGACCACCCAGAGGGGACGCTGTTGGTTAATTCGGGCCTGGCAGCACTTCGCCCGTCGTTATGCGGCGGGGCGAAGTGCTGCCAGGCTGGTGCGGGTGCGTGCGTGGGGTGTGCCGGTGAGCCATGCATTGATGCGGATGAGGTTGACCGCGGCGCCGGTCAGCTGGTGCTGGAGGCTGGTCTTCGGTAGGCCGCGGTAGCGGATCGGCGCAGGCCGCAGGCTTGCACTGCTTGGGAGATGGTCCCTTCGACTCCGGCACGGATCTTGTAGCGGTCCTTCCACTCGTCGGTTTCCTGGAGTTTCCGGGCCTGCTGAAGTGCTTCGTATTCGTCGTGGGGCCTGAGGTTGATCTCGCGGCGCTGGGCGTTCGGGGAGTTGACGCATTGCCGCAGTTGGGGACATGTGCGGCAGTCCGCGGGGAGAACCGGACCCGAATGGTGGGCAGCCCGGTTTCCGAACGGCGTTGGTGCCACTGCGTGCTGGTGATGCCGTTCGGGCAGGTCACATGCTGGTTGTCCCAGTCGATGGTGAACGCGTCCTGCCCGAAGGCGGCCTCGCCACGGGCGTGCGGAACGGTCACGGACTTCAGCGGACCGTGCAGCGCGACCCGGTATTCACGGCGGGCGGCGACCAGCGCGCCGCCGTTGGCATAGCCGGTGTCGACCCAGTGTTCGTCGGGCAGCAGATCCCGCTCCGCGAGGCCGGCATGGACCACAGCGGCCATCCGGTCGTCGGGGACCGTGGCGACGGTGGTGGCCACGTTCGTGATCAGGTGCACCGTCTCCGGCTCGCACGTCTCGGTGAGATGGACCTTGAAGCCGTCCCAGAAAGTGTCACGCTTCACACTGCCCCTGGCCTCGGGGTCATAGGGGTGACCAGGCGTTTCGCGCCCGGCGGCCGGTCTTTGGGTCCCGCCGTTCCACCTCGCCCTCCACCAGGTGGAAGTGCTGGACCCACAGGTGCCGCAGGAAATCCACCTCCGGCAATGCCCGAAGCGTCAAGGGTGTGCTGTCCGTCCAGACCATCTCCAGCAGACGCATGCCGTCCGCGCCGATCCGGCGCCCCACCTCGACCCGCTTGGCCTGGGACTTAGGGAAACGCGAGTCCTCGATCCGGGTCGCGTAGTGCGTGAACCAGTCCGGCAGCGCGTGCGCGCACAGCCAGTCCGGTTCGGCGCGGGCCACCGCGTTCAGTGCCGCCCGCAGACTCTCGCCAACCAGCTCCAGCCAGTTCAGGTCACGCGCTGCGGACAACACATGCGTGGAGTCCGTCCGGGCCTTGCCACCTTTGCTGAGCAGCCCCTTCTTCTGGGCAGCGGTCAAGATCCCGTCCAACACCGACCGACCGCCATCCGCGCCGACCAGGCGGTCTCTGAACTCCGACAGCACGGAGAAGTCGAAGCCCGGATCAGTCAGCTCCAGCCCCAGCGCGAACTTCCAGTCGATACGGGCCCGCACCGCCTCCGCGGCCTGCCGGTCGGTCAGGCCCTCGGCGAACTGCAAGAGCACCACCAACGCCAGCCGCCCCGGCGACCAGGCCGCCCTTCCCCGCGCCGGGAACAAATCCGCGAACTGCTCGTCGGTGAACAACGGCCCCAGCTCGTCCCGGACCCGGATCGCCAGACTCCCTTCGGGAACGCGGCCCGCGCGACCCGCACCGTCTCCGGCGGGATCTCCCCGGCTCCTTCGGCTGCATCGACACCCGTGCCCACCCCATTACGACAACGTCGGCCCTCAAGACCACAACCGGGTCTTGAGGGCCGACGTCACCACAGGCCCGAATTAACCAACAGCGTCCCCAGAGGGTGGTCGGGCCGCGCACCGTTTCCATTGGAAACGGCGGTCAGCTGCGGTCGGGGAATCCGATGCTGGTCATCAGCTTCCGGTAGTCGACGGCCGGCACCGAGTTGGGCAGGAGGATGGGCAGGGGCAGCAGTCGTCGTACAGCTTCTTGGCGTCGGCGGAGTACCGGATGTAGGGCGTGAGGATGTCGCCGTACCGGGATTCGGCGAGCGCCGTTGCCTTCCGGGCCGCCGCTTCGGTGTAGCTGGCGGTCGGAGTGCCGGTGAGGATTAGGTGGTTGACCGTTGGGCGTCGGGCACCGACCGCCGGAGGCGGTTTTCTCCCGGACGCGGTCCAGTTCCTCGAACAACGGGACCAGCAGCTTGACGTCCTTCGGATCGGCTCGGACCGACGGGATGACGGAGTCGTCCTCGTCGAGCATGCGGATCACGGAGTAGACCATCTTCCCGTAGCTGGCGGGGAAGTCGAGCCAGAAGACGTCGTCCTCGTCGCCGTCGTAGCTGAGTAGGATCTCCGCGAACCAGTCCTGCCTGTCCGCGTCCTCAGCAATGGCCGTGTCCGCGGTGGACATCTCCTTGCAGCTGGGCACGACCCGCAGGCCGGGGATGTAGGCGAAGGCATCGTCGTCGTAGCCGTCGCCGATGCGGTATCGGGCAGGCAGTGCGACTTCGTCCAGGGTCGCGGTTCCGTGGATGAGGTCGAGGACGGTCTTCCGTCCCTTCATCGCCTCTTCGTCGTAGCCGAGGATCGTGGTCGTGGACCGGTTGGCGTCGAAGTCGAAGATGGTGCCCTGGTACCCGCGCAGGGCCGCTTCGGTCGCCATGGACGTGGCACTGGTCGTCTTGGTGGAGCCGCCGCACTCGAGGATGAAGGCGTAGATCTTGGGTGGCGCCGCCCCTGGGGCGGAAGCGGGGTCGACGGTGCGCGTCACTCGTTCTCTCCTGTGGTGTCCAAGCCGAGTTCCTTCTTCTCCCACGCGGTCTCCGGGGCGTACTGCGCGTGGTCCTGAAGGATGCGGAGGTAGCCGGTCTCTCGGCTGCCCCACGAATGCCGGCGGGCGGCGGTGCGGAGTTCGGCGGCTGCGAGGGCGCTCGCGAAGGCGGCGAGCCGCTGGAGTTCGGCGTTGCCGGATTCCTGGACGGCGTTGAAGTATGAGCTGGCGTTCTGGTCGTCGACGCTGTGGCGTTCGGCCCGGCGGAGCCAGACCAGGGCGCGCTGCTGGGCGGCGGACTGCTGCTGCGGGGCGAGCAGGGCACCGGTCATGGCCTTGAGAAGGAGATGGCTGTCGCCGGTGTCGCTGACGTCGACGGTCTCCACGAGGAGTTGACAGGCGGCGTCCCGGGCTGCGGCTGCGGTGCTGCGGTCGCGTTCGTACTGGTCGGCCGACGGCGGGTTGCTCCTTCTTCGACGTGGCCTGGGCTTGGCAGCGTTTCCAGTGGAAACGGGCGTCGGCTTCGGGGCCGTGCCGTTTCCAGTGGAAACGCTGCCCTCACCTCCGGTCGTCTCGGAGTCCGGCTCGTCTTCGGTCTGCCGCTGCCGTGCGAGGATCTGCGCTTGTGCCTCCAGCGGGCGCATGCCTCCCTGGACCAGAGTCACCGCCTCCCGCTGGTTCTCGGCGCTCATCTTCTGCAGCTTCTCCGCCGTGCTGACCGCCAGGGTGCCGGCCCTGAGCGCCCTTGGACTTCCGGTTCCAGCGCGAGCAGCTGCACGCGCTTCCATACGGTGCCCTTGGAAATGGCTCCCTTGGCGGTCTCTCCGACCTTCTGCGCAATCTGCTCGTACGACAGACCGCTGCTCCGGAGGGCCTCGTAGTGCTCGGCTTCCTCCAGCGGGCTGAGCTGTGCGCGGCGAAGGTTCTCGATGAGGGTGATAAGCCGGGCGTCCGCGACCTTGTCGTCCATGAGGACGCTGGGGATCGTCTGCCAGCCCAGTGACTGGACTGCGCGCCAGCGGTGCTCTCCGAAGAGGATGACGTTCGCGGCGGTGATCTTCTCCGCTGTCTCCGGGTAGTGCGTGAGCCAGATGTCCGCAGGGATGTGAGCGATGTTCTGGAGGAGGCCGACTTCCTCGATCGTGGCGGCGAGCTCCGCGACGCCCGACATGGCCCGCTGGTTGAACGGGTTGGGGCAGAGGTCCTTGGGGTGGAGTTCAACGGTGTCGCCGCTGCGGTCCTTACCGCCCCGGTAGAACGCCTCTTCCTTGGATGGGGCCGTGGGGGCCGGCTTGGTGCTCGTGCGCTTGGGCCTCGGAAGGTTGGCAGCCATAGATTCTCCAGGACGACAGAAAGTACGAGCCGAGACTAGCCGTTTCCAATGGAAACGCTGACTCCCTCGCGCAGTCTGAGTCGGGGCAGCGAGGGGCCGCCACGGACCGGACTGCCGTTTCCAATGGAAACGCCTGATCACATCCGGGGTCTGACGGAGAGCCACGTCAGCGACTGGGCGGCCGGGAAAGTGCCGTTTCCATTAGAAACGACAGAGGACGAAAACCCAAATCCCCGCGTAACGCGTCTTCTCGCTCAAGTCGTGTTGAGAACAAGGCTCCAGGGCCCTCACCCGGCCCTCCACTCGTTCGCTTCGGTAGGCCATGGTCGTTCGAGCCGAAGCGTGCAGAATCGAACGATTTGGAAACTACTGTTTCCAATAGGCCCTCTGCCACTTCTGCCCTGAAACGCAAGAGGCCCGTACTCCCTGCGTCGTCGCAGGGAGTACGGGCCTTCTGTGCCGGTCGTGCGGTCAGGCCGCCCAGGTCGCGGGCGCGCCTTCGTCGGGTTGGGGATGCCTGCGGCGGTCGCCAGGGCGGCGGGGTGGCGCAGGGCGGTGATCGGGACGGCGCCGGGCTCGGTGGCGGCTGCCCAGACCATGCGCCAGGTGTCGTCCCACTCGCAGGCGCATGCGTGGTCCGGGTGCGGGTGCCGTAAGAACACGCCCCACGTCTGAACGGCGCGCGGGATGCGAGGGATGAGCTCCGAGGGTCGTCGCCCGGGTAGAGGTGGAGGTTCCGCCAGCCGTGGACCCGGGCCATGTACGCGACGGCACCCTCGATGGCGTCGGCCCACCGCTGATGTCCGAGGACCAGGAAGCCGACCGGGTAAAGGCGGTCGTCGGTGGCGTCGTCGATCCCGGCGACGTGCAGGCCGCGGTGAATGACGAAGCCGTTCTCCACCGCGTCCTCGCCCGGGGTCCAGATGCATTCGACGGGGTGGGTGCTGCCGTCGTCGCTCTCACTGGTCTCGATCTCGTACAGGGTCGTGGTCATGCGGTCACCCCTTCGACAGCGGCGGCCAGGAGCGCGACGACGTCGGCCTCGTACGGGTCGGTGAACAGCTTGTGGTCGCTCACGTCGAACGGCCCGAACCGCGCGGAGATGCGGTACCCGGGAACGACGGTGGTCTCCCGCCCGTCCAGTGCGGCGGTGAGCCGGTCGTAGTCCTGCTGGGCGTGCCGGGTCTGGATGTACGGGCCCAGGCGCAGCAGGGTGAATCCGTCGAGGCTGTTGTCGTCGCGGTTGCGGGCCTCGATGTAGAGGGCGTAGTGCGCGGGCTTCATGCCGACGTCGTCGGGCAGGGGCAGGCTTGCGGCGGCGTGGGTGAGCGTCGCGTAGCCGGGCTGCCAGAAGCCGAGGATCGCGGGGTCTCGCAGCGCAGCCAGCCGCGTTCGGTGTAGCCGAGCTGGCGGCCGTGGAGGTAGGCGCTGGCGTGCGGGGTGTCGGGGTGGATCAGGGCGACGGCGATCAGGTCGGGGCCGTGGTCGTCGCCGGGCCGGGTGTGCGCGCGCTCCACGAACGGGCCGATCCGTACGGCGATGTCCTGGGCGCTGCCAGGTGCCCAGGGCTTCGGGTTGCGCAGGGCGGTGAGCATCTCGCGGAACTGGTCGACGACGGCCTGGTCCTCGGGGAGAGGGTGCCGGGGGCGTGAGAGCAGCGGCGGAAGAGGGGCGCTTCATCGGGTCGGCTCCTTGGAGTGGGGTGCGGGTGGTTGTCGGATGGCTGGGCTCAGGTAGCGGGCGGCGGTGTCCACGAAGTCGTCACGTCGAAGCGCCGCGCCGCCGGCCTTCCGGTCGGGGCGCGGCGCTTCGGCGTCGCGTGGCGGGTCTCAGGAGGCCGTGGCCGCGCGGAGGATGTCGGCGTGGTCGAACGCCAGGCGCTCCGGCAGGCCGTCCAGGGGCCACCAGCGGGCGGTGCGGGCGTCGTCCCCGGCAACCGTCCGAGTGCCGGCGGGGACGACGGCAAGGTAGGCGTCGGTGCTGTACCTGCCGCGCGGGTCGCGGCCCGGCTGGTCCCAGGTGCCGATTTCGCGCAGCTGGTCGGGGTCGACGCGGACCCCGGTCTCCTCCAGGAGTTCCCGGGCGGCCGCCATGCGGCTGGTCTCCCCTCGTCCTGGTGGCCGCCCGGGAGGGCCCAGTCGCCCTCGAACGGCGGCCAGTCGCGCTCGATCAGCAGGACGTTGCCGTCGGGCGTCAGGGCGACCACGTCGGCGGTGTAGCGGGTGGTCTCGGTCTCGGTCATGTGCACCTCTCGGTGAAGTGGATCAGTGGGTGGTGGTGTCGGTGACCACGAGGAACTGGTCGGTGCGCAGGTCCATCACGACGTGCGCGTCGAGGCCCTGGGTGCGCTGGGCGGCGGCGTATTCGTCGGCGGGCCAGGAGCCGCGGGGTGGCCGGCGGGGAAGCGCTCCAGGACGGTTCGGGAGGGCGCGACGGCGGTCATCGGTCGCCACCGCCGTTCACGCGCTCGTGGACGAAGCGGCCCTCATGGCGGGCCTCAACGGGGTTCGCGGCGATCCAGTCCTCAGCGCACGCCTTGTGGACGGGCTCCCGGAGTGGGAGCGCATCGGCGTGGGCTTCTCGCACAGCACGCAGGGGCGGTCCTGCCAGCGGTCGTAGTGCTGGCTGTCGCGCCATTCGAGGAGCGCGCCGGGAGCCGGGACCAGGCCCGGCTCGAACGGCGGCTTCTTCTTGCCTCGGGTGCTGGTCACGGCCGGAAGTCGGGCAGCTGCTGGAACACGCGCTCCAGCAGGTCCGGCTTCGGCTTCCACGGGACGACCTGTCCGCGCGCGGGGACGGGCAGGGGAGCTCCTGGACGTCCTGGAGCACGAGGTGCCAGGCCCCGGGTGCGCCCACGGCGAGCAGAGCGGCGCTCCCTCGAGGTCCTGGTGGCAGTCGGTGATCCGGGCGATGCCGACGACCGCGCCAGTGACCAGCTCGCGGTCGCGGATCGTGCGGCCGATCAGCGGGAGGCGCAGGGCGGGCCGGTCGACGGTCTTGCTCGTGTGCAGCAGCACCCAGCCGGTACGCCACCGGGCGGGCCGGTTCTCCACCGTCTTGGCACCGGTGAGGATGCAGGCCGCGTACGGCTGCCGGATGCTGATGCCGCGGATCCAGTCGCCCTCGGGCAGCGTCGCGATGCTCATGCGGCCCGCCCCACACCGCCGTACCCGGACGCCCGGCCCGGCGCCCGTTGATCGACGCCACCGTGGCGTGCTGCGCCGCTGCGAGGACCGCGCGGCCGGAGTGTTTACCGTCGTACAGAGCTGCGTCGGCGGCCCTCTGCAACACGGTCAGGTCGTGGGAGCCGACCGAGGCCGGGGCCGCGGCACCGACCGAGGCGGCCACGTCGACGGTGCGGCCGTCGTCCAGGACGACCGGCGTGTGCAGCATCCGCACCAGCTGCTCCAGGCGCTGCGCGCGGCGGTCGGAGGTCAGCTCCAGAACCACGGCGAACTCATCGCCCCCGAGCCTGCCGACGGACGCACGCGGGCCCGCCCACGCGGTGAGCCGGGCGCCGATCGACGCGAGGACGGTGTCCCCGGCCTCGTGGCCCATGCCGTCATTGATCTGCTTGAAGTGGTCGGCGTCGACCATGACCACGGTCACCTTGTCGCCGTGGCGGGCCAGGAGCCGGCGGGCGCGGGCGGTGTAGGCGTCGCGGCGCAGGAGGCCCGTCAGCGGGTCCTTCTCCTTGGCGGCGATCTGCTTGAGCAGCACTGTCGCGTGGACGGCCCAGCCGGTCAGCGGGACGGCGGCGGCAGTGATCAGAAGGGTGCGTGGGCCGAACCGGCCCGTCGTGTGCAGGACGGAGTCCATACTGGTGTCTCCCTCTCGTCTCGTACGGGATGGGGAACCCGGGCAGGCGACGGTTTCGACGCCTAGTGCGCCTGCCTCGGGGCGAATTCACATCAGGCTGTTGGGGTTGACCCACGCCGTGGTGGTGGCCTTGTGCCAGTCCAGGACCCAGTCGGAACGCAGGCCGTGTGCAGCCCATCCGTCGCTGGAGTCGTCGGGGCCGGGCGGCCGGCGGACATGTGCTGCACGGCCCGGTCGTAGGCGTGGTGCGCGGCGGCCAGGGCTTCGTCCGGTCCGGCGGCGTAGCCGGTGAAGACGTGAAGACCTCGCCGTTCCTGGTCCGTTGCGTGGTGTATCGGGACGTCGACCTCGTATCGGCGCATGACGTCCATCTCCTTCCGTGATTGAGGGACCACCGCGACCGCCCCGGCCTCCGTCGTGCGGAGAGGCCGGGCGGCACGGAGCGTCCGTCAGGCGCGGTAGGTGGGCGGCCGGACTCCGGCACGCAGCTCGCGGATGATCGAGCAGGGACCCTTGGTCGCGCAGTACGCGTCGTCGGTGTCCGGCAGGGCGTTGCCCGTGGTGCCCCACATCTCGCGGGCGGCGGCGTTCACGGCGCGCAGCATCTCGCCCTTGTTGGGACGGCAGGGCTCTCCTGCCCGCCGACGCCGTGGCGGTGAGCGCCCATGATGTGCTGGCGGGCCTGACGGGCGGCCCAGCGTCGGCTGTCGGGGCCGGTGTTCTCGTGCACGTGCCCGCAGTCGTGGAAGGTGTCCATGTGGCAGCCGGTGCAGTGGTAGGTGACCATCGGCTTCGGCTCGCTGTCGGGCAGCCACTTGCCTTCGAACTCGAAGACGATGACCTCCGCGCCCGGGATCTCGTTGTGCGCGAAGGCCGCGACGAGGCCGACGCCGTCCGCGATCCCACCGCGCGCAGCCACGTTCCAGAAGACGCGGGGAGGAAGTCGTCCCAGCCCTTGCCGTGGGGCCACTGGGCGTACATGACGCCCTGCGAGGCGTCGAAGGTCCCGTTGCCGCCGTCGGCGTTGTCGCGCTTGTACTGCTCGATCTGTGCGATCGACCCGAAGTAGGTCGCGGAGAATTCCTCGGACTCCAGGAAGATCAGGCCGTATCCCTCGGGGCGGGTGTCGTGGCCGTTGTCCTTCAGGATCTCGACCATGTCCTCGTAGCCGGGGTTGCCGGGGCGATGGTGCCGACCAGCGGTAACCGGTAGCGGTCGCAGCTGGTGACGTGGGCCGGGTTGGTCTCGCTGACGTTGTGCGCGGTGCCGTACGTGTTCGTGATCGTGATGCTCATGCGTGGGTGTCCTTTCCGGGGAAGCGGCGGGTGCCCGGCGTGGCCGGGGCGCGGCGGGTTCTGGCTGTTCGGTGAAGCGTCGGCGGCACGGCTCACTCGCGGACCGCGGCCGCGAACTGCTCTTCCAGGTCGGCGCGGCCCTCGGGGTCGTCCTCCTGGTCCTCGTCGGTGTTCGGGCCGTGGACGGTGCAGACGATGTCCTCGTCGTCGTCCAGGTCGCCGTTCAGCGCCCGGAAGAGGCAGGTGACGCTGTAGGCGGGCACCCAGGCGTGGCCGGTGCATTCGTCGTCGTGCGGGCAGGGCACCATCACGTCGAACCCGACGTCGCCCTCGCCGTCCACGTCGGTGCGCAGGGCGAGGGTGAGGTGCTGCTGACCGAGGCGGATCTGAGCGACGCGGTCGCCGCCGGCCAGGTTCGAGCCGGGCTTCCACTGCCACAGCGGCAGGATCTCCTCGCCGAAGGTCCGGCGTACGAGGTTCAGTTCGCCCAGGCCGTCGCTGCCGTCCAGTCCGAGGTCGGCCTGCCGCCTCCCGCTCAGGCGCTCCAGGTACGGCGACAGCCGGTAGAGGCTGTCGGAGTAGACGATCTCGGGGAAGCCCTCGGACTTCAGGGTGCGGCGTGAAGCGAACATGGCCTGGTGCTGCTGGCCGACTACCTCTTCCGGCACCCGGCGGTTGGCCGGCCTCGGTCGCTGCCGCTCGATGCAGACGCTGCCGGGCGTGGTGAACATGACCGCGATGGGGAGCATGTCGTGGCGCTTGGCTGCGGCGAGCAGCGGCTTCCTGGCTGCGGCTGTGACGTTGGTGGCGTCGACGACCGTGAACAGCCTCCGTCGCATCCTCGCCTCCAGGAGCAGGTGCAGGGCGGCGACCGCGTCGCCGGTCGCGTCCTGGTCGCCCGCGTCGTCGCTGATGACCTCCCTCAGTGCGTCCAGGGAAAGGACCTGGGATGCGGGCCAGGTGCGCGCGAGCGTGGACTTCCCGGCGCCGGACGCACCGATGAGGACCACGAGGCTGTGCTCGGGCATCGGCGGGTAGCAGATCAGCTCGGTCATGCGGATTCTCCTTGCGAGTGAGGGTGCCGGGCAGCCCGGATGGGGCGCTGCCCGGCGTGGTCGGCGGCGGCTTCGCGCCGTCAGCGGACGATCATGTGGGCGGGGTGGCCGTGCTTCATGTGGTCCACGCACTGCGGGCAGTCCTCACGCGGACCGAGCCCGGCGTGGGCTTCGCGGCTGGCGTAGGCGTGGAACCAGCACTGCGTGCACTGCCCGCGGGCGGGTTCGTGGCCTGGCGCTCGCCATCAGCTGTCTCCCGGCGGGTGCAGGGAGCGGGCCGCCCAGATGAGTCGCTGCCCGGCGTTGTCGGTGAGCAGGGCGGCGGCTTCGTGGAGCGGGCAGGAGGCGTCACCGTCCCGGTCGGGCTCGATCTGCTCAGCCCGGCGGGCGGCGGTGGAGACCAGCTGCGCGAGGGCGGGGAAGAGCCCGCCGGGGACGTCGATGTCCTCCTGGAGCTCGCGCAGGATCGCGGCGAGCTCGGGGGCGTCGACGTCGTCGGCGGTCAGGTCGTCCTCGATCTGTTGGAGGGCGAGTTGGGCGATGCCGAGCGAGCCGCGGACACGCTCCAGGCGGGTGCGGGAGCGGCCGGTCACCGCGTGGTGGCCTTGGTGGTGGCGATCAGGGCGGCGACCGTTTCCCAGCCGTGGTGCCATGCGGAGTCGAGCTGGAAAGCACCATTCATTCCGTGCGAGGCCAGTTGGTAGAAGCCGCCCTTGCCGGTCTTGGTGGCGATCTTCTCCAGCAGGCCCTTGCCGGGAACCCTGCGGTCCGCTGCGTAGTGCGTTCCGAACGAGAGGGCGAGCGCGGCCGCGGCGGCAGCCGGTGGACCCGGATGCCGAGCGCGCGGGCGCCGGCCCCGGCCACGATCGCCTGCGTGGCCGTATAGGTCAGGCAGTGGGTCAGGCACGCCTTGCGGCCATCGGCCGTGCCGTGGGTCGTCTTCTCCTTCGTGGCCGGGTCCTCGTAGGTGACCGGGTGGTCATCCGAGGCACCCTTCACGCGGGCACAGAAATCGTCCTGGATCCAAAATCTCCGAGGGCGCTGGCGGCGCGGGTCAGTCCGAGCAGGGCGGCGAAGGTGGCGGGGCGATGCGTCATGCTGGAGTTCTCCTGATCTCGATTCGGGTGATGGGAGCGGGACGACCGGCCTCTTTGCCGATGCTGCGGTCGATCCCGTGCGCTTCGCCCCGGCCTGTGTGGCCGGGGCGGAGGTCGTTCAGAACCTCGTTCAGAACGGCGGTTCGTCCGGCCAGGCCGGGACGGGCAGGAGCCGGACGCGGAGCTCGCGTCGGTCCGTCCAGCAGCCGCACGCCTCCATCTCCGGGAACGGGCCGCCGACCCACCAGCCGCCCGCGCCCCGGCAGTCGGGGCAGGAGCGGCGGGGCCGGGGCTTGAGCTCGATGCGGTGCCGGTCGGCGTACAACCGCCAGTGGCCGGCCTCGAGGACTGCGGCCGCGGCAACCGTGACGAGCACGGCGGCCGCGACCAACACGGCGGTTCGGGCGCGCAGGGTCAGGGCCGGGCGAAGGGGTGGACGAGCCACGGTGTCTCTCCTTCGAGGGGTTGGTCGGTCAGGCGGCCAGCCGGTGGATGACCGGGACCGTGGAGGCGAAGTAGGTGTCGGGGCTGGGCTCGTAGCCTCTGGCGCAGGGATCGCACTGGCCCTGGGTGCGCAGCGGGAGGCAGAAGTAGTACCTCCGGCAGCAGGTCGGACATGTGGACCTAGCGGCCATAGCCCGGTCCAGTGCCCATTCCTGCGCCATCGTCGGCGTCCGCTTCGGCCGGGCGTTCTTTACGTCGTAAAGCCAGGCCCGGGTGGGGTGATTGCACGACTGGTCGGGCCGGTACGCGCAGTACTTGCAGCGCAGCACCGCGACCGGGCCGTGCCCGCCGGGGCTCAGGCCCGCTCGCGCAGCTGGCGTCTGGTGACCAGGCCCTCGGGACAGGAGCGCCGGTCGAACTCCTCCAGCGTCGCGGTGCTGCGCGGCACCTTCTTGAGCTCGCGGCGCCGTCCCTTCTTCCGAGGGCGCGGCATCACCGGCTCCAGGTACCGGGGAGCCGGGCGGGCGCTGCGGGTAGCGGGGCCGGGCGCTGCGGGCGCGGGCGTCCGATACGGCGGCGCGGGCGGGGAATGAGCACGAGATGTCCTCCAACAGGGTTGATGGCGGGCAGGCTACGCCCCGCCGGCGGAAGGACCGTCGACGGGGCGGAAGGGGTAAGGCGGGCGGGCGGCCGGGCGGCCTGTCCGGTCCTCGCCCGGCCCCGAAGGCGGGGTGGGCGAGGGCCAGGCAGAGCGTCAGGTCAGCGGCGGGTGCCGCGGGGCACGGAGGAACGGCGCGCCCCGGTGTGGGGCGCGCCGTGGTGGGACAGCGGTCAGGCGGCTTCTTCGCCGGTCTCTTCCGGCCGGGGCCCAGGGCCACCTTCGAGGTCTTTCCCTTCTTGGTCCGGTGGATCTTCCCGGCCTTCTCCAGCTTGTTCAGCACGTTCGCGAAGGTCGACTCCGCGACCCCGCAGGCGGTCTGCAGCTGGCCCCGCTCCACGTAGTCGATGTCCTCGGGGCCGATCTCGTCGCCCTCGTCGAGCATGTCGACGTACATGGGGTCGGACTCGTCGCGGAGGGCGGCCAGGACCTTCTCTTCCGAGGTGAGCTCCTTGGCCTTGGGGAGGTCGACACCGGGGAACGACATGCCGGCCTCGCCGGTGCCGCCTTCGCCGTCCTTCTCCTCGAAGCCGGGGATGGGGTCATGGCCAGTTCCTCCATGCGGGCCTGGTCGCCCCACCAGGGCACGTCGACCGGGGCCAGGATGTTCTCCGGCCGGATGTGCTCGGTGGCGTCTTCGAGGGTGTCGATGCGCATCATGCCCGCGCGCCCGCCAGGGGCTGCGACGTAGCCGAGGCCGAAGGTGCGGCGGGGTCGTTCTCCTTGATGGTCGGGTCGTAGACCAGCGCGTCGTCCTCCTCCACCCAGACGGGCGGGATGAGGGAGGGGTCCAGGCCGTCGAAGCCGGGGAGGTCTCCCAGGTTCACCTGGTCGCTGTCGGTGCGCAGGATGATCCAGGTGCCACCGGCCAGGAGGTTGGCGCGGATCGCCTGCTCGGAGCCCAGCTGGTCCAAGTTGACGGTCTGGTTGATCAGGACCCAGGGCATGCCCATGGAGCGGGTCAGCGAGGCGCCGTCCTTGACGATCTTGATGGACTCCTTGCGGTTCGGTGCGCCCGGGGCCAGCATCTGGGCGGCCTCGTCCAGGATCGTGGCACAGTACGGGCGCATCGCGGACGCTTCGAAGTTCTTCAGCTCCAGGCGGGCGGCCTCGTCGATCCGGTGCTGGAGGACCCACCAGGACAGCCGCATGGCACCCAGGGCGCCGATGTTCGTCAGGCCGCTGTAGGCGGCCATTTTCGGATTGCCGGGTTGGAGGCGCCCTTCGGGTCGCCGTAGATCTGGGCCATCTTGTTGGCGTGGTAGGCGAGGCTGATCATCTGGGCTGTGCCGCCCTTGCCGGAGCCGGTGGTACCGGCGATCACGACGTGGAGGGCGCCCAGCTTCTCGTCGAACAGCTGGATCCGTGCAGGGAATCCGGAGACGATCTTCCCGATGTTGACCCAGCCGCCCGGGGTGGCCTTCAGGGAGTTAAGGCCCTGGAAGTCGTGGCCGGCCTCCAGGGGTTGTGGTCCATGACGCGGATGATCGCGCGGCGCGGGTTGCGCCGTCCCGGCTCGTAGGAAACGAGGTCGATGGAGCGGCGCAGCGCTCCGGCCAGTTCCCCGATGTTGACGACGCGGGGAGGGCGTCCAGGTCGTCGTCGGCGACGACGCGCGCCACCTGGCCGCCGGTGTTCGGGTCCTCGCCGACCTCTTCCAGGTGGGTCTTGGGCAGGACCCGTGCCTGGACGCGCTTCCAGGCGCCCTGGAGGGTGGAGGGTCCAGTTCCGCGCGCTGGGTGTACCAGACGGTGATGAACGCCTCCCGGAGTGCGCGCCGTACTTCAGGGTGATGTCGTCGACCGAGCGGCCGAAGAGGCTGCTCACGGCCTCCTTCGACACGTTCACGGAGTCGCCCAGGGCGGCCGTGACCCGTCCCTCCCAGCGGTCCGCGTAGATCACGACGTCGGAGAGGACCTGGTTGCGGTGGCGGCCGTTCTTCGGGTCGCTGATCACACGCCCCAGGCCGCGATCATCTTGTCGGCCAGGGACACCGGGCCCGGAGTACCGGTGTTGGCGGGGCGGCCTGCGTTGTCGGCTGCGCCTGCTCCACCTCGATCTTCTGCCTGCCGAAGACGCGGCGCAGGCGCCAGCCGGTGAAGACGACCGCGGCCCACCAGCCCAGCGACAGAATCCCCGGAACGGTGGTCGGCTCGAAGACACCGGCCATCAGCGCCTCGGATGCCTCGGCTCCGCCCAGCTGGCCCAGGGCCAGGCCCATACCGGTGGTGATCGTGGAGATCCCCATGGTGTCGCGGTGCGCCCGCGCGATGTCGATCCGGGGAGCCGGTCCGACCAGCGGCCCAGGCGGTTCATGTAGTTGGCACCGGCGAACGTCGCACCGGCCAGGAAACCGGCCCCGGCGTAGGCTGCGGCGTTCGAGTCCAGGTAGGGGCCAGGATGCCCACCCGACGGGGAGGACGATCTGGAGCGCCGCGGTGGCTCGCTCCGCAGGCTCCGCGTTCGGCACGGTCTTGGTGATGGTGGGCATCGGGGCTACTCCTGTCTGGGTACTGGGGATCGCAAGGCGCGGCCGGCCCGCAGGGATGCGATCCCCGGGCCGGCCGCGCCGGTGGTGTGGTGGTGGGTGCTATTCCTGTTCGAACCAGTCGCGGCTGACCTTCTCCAGGTCCGTCACGTCGGAGCGGTCGAAAGCTTCCTGGAACCCGGCGTGCGTGGTGCGGGCCTGGTCGCCTGCCGCCTTCGCGGCCTTCGCGGTGTCGGCCGTCTTCGAGGCGTAGGTGATCGCGCCGTCCGACACCCCGCGGATGGTTTTCGACAGCTCCTGGCACTCCGCCAGGGAGTCGCGGTCCACGCTCTTGGCTCCCAGCGCGTCCGCGTCGGAGGCGGTGTCGTCGGCCAGCTCCTTGATGTTCTCCGCGGCCTTCTTGACGCCCTCCGCGTTGCGGGCCAGGGCCTTCTCCTTGTCCTGCGTCTTCTTGACGAGGACCTTGTACGTCAGCTCCGCCATGATCTTCTGTCCCTCCTGGTACTACGCGGCGGGCGCGTAGGAGCCCTTGTCGTTGTAGAAGCGCAGTTCGGCCGGCTTCGTCTCGTCGCTGTCGACGACGGCCTTGTACAGCGGCGCGTACCGGGTGCCGATGTTGGTCATGACGACCTTGCACATCTCCGCCGCCCGCTGCGCGCTTAGCCAGTTCGGCGGCCTCCGTCGCCTGGGCCTTCGCCGCGTCGGCCAGCCGCGTCAGCTTCGCGGCCAGCTTCTCGCCGCCTTCGACGGCCTTGGCCTGGTCGGCCAGCTCCTGGCAGTCCTTCGCCTCGTCCTCCGCCGCGGCCTCGAGCTGCTTGCACGCGTCGGCCACCTTGATCAGGTGGTTCTCCTTGGCCTCCAGCTTGCGTTCGTACTGCTTGAAGTTGCGGAGCTCCTTGCGGCTGACCGACCCCGGGCACCGTCCGTGCCCAGGGTCAGCGTGTTCGCGTCGATCTCCTTGACCAGGAGGGGCTTCACGTCCGTGCTCACTCCGTCGTCTCCTTGCTCCGGCGGGGCGATGACGATCGTCTGGCCGCTGGGCCCGGTGACCGCCGTTCCCTGCTGCTTCGGGTCGTCCTGCTTCGGGTCCTGCTGCTTGGGGTCCTGCTGCTTCGCCTTGTGGTCGGCGTGCGCCTTGTCCAGCCGGGCGTGCTCCTTGCCGTTCTCCTCCTTCTTGTCCTGGAATCCGTCCTTCGTGCCCTGCGCGTACGCCTTCACGTGGTCGACCGCGTTACGGACCGCGGAACCGTCGCCGTGACCCGTCTCCCGCGAACGCTGGAGCGGGGTCCGGTTGTCGGTCCCGTCCGAGCTGTGGCCGGAGCCGCCGTTCGTGCCGGAGCCGCCGTTCGTGCCGGACCCGCCGCTCTTGCCGGAGGAGCCGCTCGAACCGGATCCGCCGCTGCTCCCGGAGGAGCCGCCCGAGCCCTGGCCGCTGCCGCCGCCCTTCGTCAGGTCGGCTTTCGCGTCCTTGCCCTTGTCGGCCTTGTCCTTCGAGGTGCCGGAATTACCGCCGGACGAGCCGCCCGACGTCGATCCGCCGCCGCTTCCGGAGGCACCGGACTTTCCGTCCTTTCCACCGGATCCCGCGTTCCCCGAGGAGCCGTCCTTCCCTTGCCCCGGAGTCCTTGGGCCCTTGGGGCCGGTGTCCTTCGGCGCAATTCCGCCACCGTTTGTGCTGGTGCCGCGCCCGCCGCCGGATCCGCCGCTCCCATTCGAGCCGGACGAGCCGCGCCCGCCGCCTCCGGTGGTGCCGCCGCTTCCGCCGCGCCCGGTACCCGTGGAGCCGGTGCCGGTGGAATTACGGCCCGAAGTTCCGCCGCTGTTTCCGCCGGAATTGCGACCCCGCCACCGGACCCTCCGGAGCCGTTTCGGGTGGGAAGTCCAGGCGATTTCGAGACCGTGGTGGTCCGGGCCTCTTTCACCTGGTGTGCACCGGCCCTGGCTTTCTCCATGTCCAGCCGCTTGTTCGCTGTCCCGCCGCCTTTTGCCCAGCGGGTCGCGCCCGCCCGGATCAGTGTTTTGAAAACACCTTCCTTGTGCCGGGCACCGGCGGCGTCGGATCCGGCCCCGGTCAAATCCTCCGGGGCCTTGAACTGCTCGCTGGTGACGCCCGGGAGGAGCGGTCCACCACTCCGTCGGGGTCCGCCTTCGCGGCCGGGTCATCACCCTCCGGCCTGGCCCCGGCGGTCGCGGTGACCGGCCGGGCGGGCTCCACCGCAGCCATCAGGGCGGCCATGATGCCGGTGTCTCCGGTGGGCGCCGGCGCGGTGCTGGCGGCCGGCGCAGCGGGCGGATCGGGGGTCCCGCGGGGACCGGGGCGCCGTATCGGTCGCCATGATTTCCTCACTCTCCGTGTCGCCGATGGTTCCTTCTCCTTACCTCCCAGCGGAGAGCAGCCGATCAGGCGGACCATGAGGGTCCGATTGCGGCGCTCTCCGCCAGGAGGAGGGAGTAATTAATCACCGTGCGTGACTATGCGTCGGCCTTCTTGCCCTTGCGTGCGAACAGCGCGACGGCCAGGCCGCCACCGGCGACGAGACCCAGCAGGGCGGGGAGTTGATCCTCCGCCGCCCGCATTGCTGGCGTCCTGGGCGTTGCCGGCGGCCTGCATGCCGGACCCGCCGGTGGTCTCGTACTGCTGCTTGCAGTCCGCCACGACCTCGCCCCTGGAGGGCGATCCGTACCCTTGCCGATCTGGCCGGAGGAGTCCTTCACGCACTTGTCGACGGCCGCCTGGACCTTCTCGGCAGAGACGGTGGCGACCTTTTGTCGGTGCGCGCCTGCTCGTTCCGGATCCTGATTTCCTCCAGTTCCAGCTTCTTCATCTGGATCTGGAGGGCGGCGGCCTCCTTCTCGTCCTTCGCGACGGCCGCCGAATGGACCTGGAACCAGATGGTTCCGCCGCCGACGATCGCCACTCCGGCCACCGCGATGGCGACCTTTCCACGGCGGGTCAGACCGGCCTTCTTGTGCATGACCGGGGTTCCGTACGGCCCTTCGTCGGCGTACGGGGAAGCGTCCGGAGCGCTGTTCCCGAAGGTCATTCCGGCCGTCATCCCGGCCTGAATTCCTTCGAATGCCCTCTCTTCGTCCGGTGTCATTTCAGTCTCCGTTCTTACGCGCCATGTTGGAGGCCGCCGAAATGGTGGCCTCCACACCCGGAAGGTGTTGCTGGAAAGGTCGTTCCACTCCCAGAACCGCAGGTGAACGCCCTGGCGGGCCAGTTGGGACTGGAGGTAATTCACGGCCTTGCCCCGGTCGATCGTGGTGACGTGCCCGGTGGATTCCAGAAAGGTCTGGGCACCCCTGATGCACATACGTCCAGTGGGGAGAAATCGAAGGACTGGCACCAGCCGTAGCGGGTGAGGACTTCGATCACCTGGACCAGGTGGAACGAGGGCTTCAAGGGGCGCGGCTCCTGCCAGAGCCCCAGGTCAGCCATCGCGGACCGGATCCCCTTGGGGATCATGCGCTGGCTCCAGGTCGGGGGTCGGGCGCCCAGATCTCCAGGGCCGGCGGGATCACCGCGGGGGTGCCAGCGCGGGCGTCGGCGGGGTCGTCGTACGGGGAAGCTCCCAGACTTCGGGGCCGGCCCGGTCGTCGTGGGTGCCATGCTGTGCTCCTTTCTTGCGTGAGCAGAAGACCGAGGCCCCGCTGATCACGCATCAGCAGGAGGCCTTCGTGCGCCTGAACCGCGTCGCGGGTCTCCAGCCGCTCGGGGCGGCGCCCGAGCTCGGTGCAGGGGAGACGGATGCGGTCTGGCGCGGGCGGGTTGTGCCTGGCCCGCTGTGTCCGCGCTCGGGGCGCGGTGCGGGCGAGCGGCCTGCCGGCCGTGGCCGCCCGGTCGGCGCTCGGTGTGCGAGCGCGGACCGGGGCGACCATGTGCGGCAGGACGGTGGTGCGGGCGGTCCGGTCAGCGGACCGTGTGCTGCTTGAGGGCGACCGCGATCTGTCCGGCGCGGTCCGTGGCGATGGTGCCGCCCTCGGTCCGGACCGCCTTGGCGATGTTGGTCCGGTTCAGCGGCTCGTTCGCGGTCCGGAGCCGGTCCAGCGCGGTCCGCTCCTGGTCCGTGAGCGTGATGACCGTGAGGTCCGGACCGCCGTCCTCGCCACGGTCCGGACCGGAGACACCTTCCGGGTACTCCTGGCCGGCCGGTCCGGTGCGGTCCGACTCCTGCGGTCCGGGAGCGGCATCGGCGGTCCGGACTGTCACCCCGGCCTGCCGCCGGGCTCTGGGCGGCGGGCACGGTCCGAGGTCCACGGTCCGGACCGGGCCCGGTCAGCAGGTCAGCGCCCTGCGGACCGGCCGGACCGGACTCCAGGGCGAGCGCCGGTCCGCCGGTCCGGTCCGTGGCCCTGCGGTCCGGACCGGACCGTGGACCGCGTTCCGCTCGCCCGGACCGGACCGGACCGGGTACCCGCCGTGCTGGACCGGGCGGACCGGAACCAGGCTGTCCAGCGGTCCGGACCGGTCCATACGGGTCAGGGTGAGGACAGTGGGAATGGCTGCCGGTCCGTGGTCGTCGGCCGCGAGGCGGGGAACGACGACCCGGTGCAGGGCCAGACCGGTCCGGGCCGCCTTGCGGTCCGCGAGCTCCGCGCCCGCTGCGGTCCAGGCCCGGTCCAGCGTGGTCAGCCGCGGGTCCGTGATCGCCAGCGACCATGCGGTGAAGGAGTGGACCGGGTAGCGCAGCCAGCGGACCGCCCCGATCGACGGGCGGGCCTTGGCGACCCTGCCGTCCTCACGGAGCTTGCGGCGGTGGATCAGCGAGGCGTACAGCTCCCACAGCACCATCCCCACGATGCTCATCGCGGCGAAGGCCACCGCCTTCGGGGTGAAGTGCCAGTAGGTGATCTGCTCCGTCCAGATCTCCTCCTTCGCGTCCCAGACTCGGCTGCCCTCTTTCGGCATTCCCGACGCGTGCCAGAAGTTCATGACCGCCGCCCCGAGGGCGAAGATCCAGGTGCTGACGCGGTAGAGGGTGCCGGAGTCGCCGCCCTGGCGGGCCTGGTGGTACATCCAGCCCACGAACGCCGTCGACAGTTCCCAGGCGGCGGCGAACAGGATCGTGAACGGGACGACCCAGCCGAGGATGTCTTCGGCGAACCCGGCCTGCCCGGTCCACGCGACGGCCATCGGGGCGGTGATCGGACCGATCACCATCAGACGTTCCGCGTTGACCTTCACGAACTTCTTGACCCGGTCGGCCACGGTCGGCTGGCCGGCACGGGCTGCGGCCCGCAGCTCACTGGCCTTCGCCTGCCGGGTCTCCTTCGCGTCCCGGCGCTCCTCGCGGGCCTGGAGCTTGAGGCGCTTGCGTTCCAGTGCCTGCTCGGTGCGGTCGGTGGCGCGCTTCATCCGGGCGGCGGCTTCGGCCACCATGTCGTCGGCGGCCTTCAGCGTGACGTCCGCGTCCGCTTCCCGCAGCCGGGCCTGCGCCAGCGCCTGCTCGGCTGCCTCGAGGTCCGCGTCCCGCTTGGTGCGGGCGGCGGCCAGGATGCGGCCAGCCTCCTCACGGGCGGTACGGGTCAGCCGGTCCGCGTCCTCGGCCGCCGTCGCCCGCAACCGGCCGATGTCCTCCTTGGCCAGCGTCCGCGTACGCGTCGCATCCGCACGGGACGCCTCCCGCTCGCGGGTGGCGTCCTCGCGCAGCTCGGCTGCCGCCTTCTCCGCCCCGGCCTTCACCTGCGCGGCGGGCGTCCGCGCTCTCGCGCAGCCGGTCGGCCTCGCCCCGAGCCTGCTGGAAGGAACTGGTCGGCGTCGGTGGTGGCGCGGGTGCGGGTGTCCACCGCGGTGCGCTCCGCAGCCGCGAGCAGCTCGGCACGCGCCGTCTCCGCGTCGGCGAGGGCCTTCGCGGCGGTCTGTGCGGCCTCGGTGCGGACCTGCTCCGCCTGGGCGGCCGCCGTGGTGGTGACCTCCTGCGCCTGGCGGTGGGCGTCGGCGAGCAGCTGCTCGGCAGCCGCGCTGGCGTCGGCGAGGACCTTCTCGGCCGCGCAGGACGCCTTCGTCGTGACAGTGTCGGCCTCCGCGCGCGCGTCGACGAGCAGCTGCTCCGCCGCGGCTTCGGCGGCGGCGCGGACCTGGTCGGCGTCGGCGGCCGCCGTGGTGGCGGCCTCCGTGCGGACCCGGTCGGCGTCCGTCGCTGCGGCGGCCAGGAGGCGGGACTGCTCCGCGGTGGCGGCCTCGGTGATCGAGGCCGCCTCGGTGCGGGCGCCGTCCAGCAGCTCGGTGGCGAGCACCTGGCCGTCGACGAGGATCCGCGCGACGTCGTCGGCGGCCTGGTCCCGGAGGTCGGCGGCGCGGTCGGCGGCGTCGGCCAGGACCGGGTCGGCCTCCGGGAAGACCAGCGGCACCGTCTCCTCAGGGACGGCAGCCTGGGCAGGGATGGAGACCGGTGTCGCCGGGTCTTGGCGCGCCCGTTGCGGGGCTTCGGGTTCGCCGCGGGCGCCGACGGCGGGTAGCGGGCTTGGTGGCCACGGAATGTCCTCTCTTCCGGGCGCCTCCGAGAAGGGCACCGTGGGTCTGCGGCGGTGGGTAAGGTCGTGACCAGGCCCTCCGGGGCCCCGGCAGCTGAATGCCGGGGACCCGGAGGGCCGCTGTACTGGGCCGGTCAGCGCCGGACGGGCAACGCACTGCCGTGCTGCGCGAGGTGCTGGCGCAGCCAGGCGACGGCGGCCGGGGTCATCGCCCCGGTGTCCGTCTCGCTCAGCGGCGCGGTGTCGATGTCGCGCATCGCGTCCGTCGCCGGGAGCGGCCTCATGTAGTCCGGGTCGATCCGCCGCGGGCGCGGTTGCCGCTCGCATTGAGTTCCATGAGGTCGTACAGGAGCTTGCCGTTGTGGACGTTCGTCCAGGACCGCTCCACCCGGCCGACGAACGTGTGGCCGGGCAGCCCGAGCCAGAACCGCTCCACGTCGCGGAACAGGACCAGGTCCCCTTGAGGTAGCGGGTCTGCGGTCGTACGGCGGGCTGTGTCTGCTGTGCCATGAGCTCTCCTCGTATCGCGTGTACCGGCGCGGGGCCGACGGTCCGGTCTGTCCGGCTCCCTGTCACCGCCCGACCCGGCCGCCGTAGTTGGCGGCCGGTGCGGGCGGATCGGGCAGCCGTCAGGCCGCGACCGCGGCGAGGGGCCGGTGCGGGGCGATGATCTGGCCGTCGGGGAGCAGCTCCCCGGTGTCCTCGAACAAAGGACGGCGTTGCAAAGCAGGTTCCAGCCCTGCTCCGGGTGAGCGGCCACGACCTGCGCGGCCTCGCGGTCCGGGCTGGCGGCCGTCGGGCACTTCGGGGTGTGCTTGCACAGCGAGTCCGGCAGCCGGGAGGCGCCGGTGGGGTCGTCGCGGTGTCGAGCTGGTGGCTGCTTTCCATGGGGCTCTCCTGCGGGGAGGAAGGCGGTCCCGGATTGTTCCGGGCTGGAGACGTGCGAAAGGCCGGTTGCCCGCCGTGCGGACAGCCGTTGTGCTGCGGTGCTGTGAGGCGGGCCGGAAGTTGCCTGCTGCTCCCGTCAGGCGGTGCGCTTGCGGGCCGCGCGGCGCTTGATGCGGCGGCGGTCGTCCTCGTCGGTGCCGCCCCACACGCCGTGCTCCTGGCCGCTCTCCAGCGCCCACTGCAGGCAGCGCTCCATGACCGGGCAGCGACGGCAGACGGCCTTGGCTTCCTCGATCTGGAGCAGTGCCGGGCCGGTGGTGCCGATCGGGAAGAACAGCTCGGGGTCTTCGTCCTTGCAGGCGGAGGCGGCCCGCCAGTTGGTGTTGACCGGCAGGTCGGCGGAGGGCGCGTAGACCGCGTTTACGATGGAGTGGTTCATCAGGGCCTCCCAGAAGGTCCGTGCAGAGACAGCCCCGGGGTGCGTCCCCGGGGCTGTTCGCGTGTGCGGCCTGACGGCCGGAGCGAGGTGAGCTCCCGACGCTCTCCGCCGTCCCCGCCCTGGTGAGGGCGGGAACGACGGGCAATGCCGGGGATCGGTCAGCGGCGGTTGTTCTCCGACCTCTTGTTCTGCTCAGCGTTCTTCTTCGACAGCTCTTTGCTCTGCTCGTCGGTCAGGCTGGTGACGACGTTCATCACTTGCCTCCCCGTGCCCGGCGCAGCGCCTCGTCCATGTCCGGGTCCGAGTCCGTGTTGCCGATCGGGCGTGCGATGCTGTTTCGCATCAGGTCCTCCGATTCAGGTCCTGGATAGCCCCGGGGCCCTAATCCCTGGGGCTGTCGCGTTCACTCCCCATGTGGGGAGTCGACTGCTGTACGAGCAGCCGCTGCCCGGCCATCCCGAGATTGGGATGGCCGGGGCAGCGGTCGTTCGTCGTCGGGGATTCGGGGTCAGAACGAGGTGCGGGTCCAGGCCGGGAAGCGGTCTGCGCATCGTCCGCAGTGGGGTCGGCGGGTGATCTGGCACCATCCGGCAGCGACCGCGTCGACGAGGCTGGCCTCGGTAGCGCCGCAGTGCTCGCACTTGAGCTGGCCCTTTCCGGCTGCTCGGCAGCCTGGCGGGGACCAGGCGGTCCAGGGGAACTTCGGGGCCCTCGGTAAGGCGCACGCCCTGCGGAACGGCGCGACGCAACTGGTCGGCATTCCGCACCGCCGGGAGTACGGCAGCCCACCCGGCCTCGCGCTTCGGGGCGGCCTTGGCGTACTCGCGGTCGAACCGGCGGCGCTCCCGGACGAAGAACTCGCGGACGGCCTGGCGCTTGGGCTCCTGGCGGAACAGCCGGAGGAAGGTGACGGCCAGGCGCTCACCGTCGGGGCAGGGCAGTGTCTGCCCGGTCCGGTCCGTGGCCTCGCCCTTGCAGGCCAGGCACTGCTTCTGGTGCTGACGGAACGTCCTGCGGACCTGCTCCGCGCTGAGCGGGACGGGCTTGAGCTGGCTCGCGGCAGCGACGCCGCTTGTCTTGGGCTTGGGCAGTACCTTCGTCGGCCGGCGGGAGGCGACCGTCGCGGACGCCTCGGTCCGCTCGGTCAGTTCCGCCCGCCAGGCGTCGATCGCGGTGTCGAGGGTGATCCGGCGGTTGCTGCTGGAGCAGCGGCGGGGGTGGTGGTGCGGTCGTGGTACGGGGTGGTGTGGTGGGGACCAGCACCGGTGTGCTGAGGATTCCGGTGATCGGCGTCCAGTTACTGCAGGTCGGGCAGATGACGTGTTCCTTGCCCGGCGTCAGGTTGATCTCGTCGGCCTTGAGCTGAGAGGCGACGATCGCCGGGAGCGGGCTGACGTTCTTCGTCCGGGTCTTCCGGCGGCGCTTGCGGGCCTTGGGCTCCGCAGTGGTCGTGGCCATGAGGGACTCCTCCGGTAGAGGGAGAGGGGACTGCGTCGCGGGTGGGCTCTCCGACCGCCAGGCTCTCGACTGAAGTCGACGTCCTGGCTGATCGGACAGCGCATCAGCGCTGCGACGTGCAACAGAAGGTGACCCGGCCTGGTGACCGGGCCCAGGGATTGGTGGAGCTATCAACCCTGGTCCTCCCTTCGGGGAAGCGCTTCCTGCGTGGTACTGGGCGCTTGACGTGCAGATATAGCGACCGCAACCGAGCTATTTAGCGCCCTAAACCGCTCGACTACCGAAACCATAAGTGTCGTCACGGCGCGCGTCAACCACCTTGAACCCGTGGGGTTTAATGAGGTAAACATGACTCCTACGAAGGGAGGCCCGTATGGAAGCGCACGACGTAGCTCCAGCCGCGCTGAGAGACCAGCTCGATGCGACTTTCGACGTCGCCTTGTCCCAGCTGAAGGAGCTCCCCGACCCCTGGAGCGCGCAAAGGTTGCACATGCTCTCGCCGGCCGGGTGCAGGACTACGGCAACGAGTTCCAGGCAGTGCGCAACGAGGCGATGAACGAGACGCTGCGTATGGGCCAGTTGAACAGCACCCAGCTGGCGTCCGAACTCGGCATCAGCAAGGGTCGCGTAAGCCAGCTCGCCAAGGGAGCTCCGCCGGAGCGCCTCTTCCTCGGCTCGGGCAAGGTCATCGTGGCACTGGCTGAGAAGCTGGAGGACGGCAACGACAAGGATGGCAAGAAGAAGGCCATCCAGGGCCCCGTGATCGCCACCGAAGACGTCCAGACCTACGAGCGTCTGCGAGACCTGGCCGAAGATGTCGGGTTGGAGATCAGCTTCGAGCGAATCCCCTTGGCGGCAACGTCCGGCTCAACCGCAACAACCTCGTGGTCATTTGCGGCCCTCGGCTATCGCCTCTCATCGAACAGATCCTTGAAAGCGACCCCACCTGCGGTTCGGCAAGGACGAGGACGGCTGGCACCTCACCGACCGCAACACCGGCCAGGTCTACCGCTCCCCATGGACCGTGGCATGAACAGCGACATCGCATACTTCGGTCGGCTCCCACGCCCCGACGGCAAGGGAACTTTCCTCTATGTCGCCGGCATCCATGCGCGTGGCTCTGGTGGCGTCGTCCACTGGCTCAACCATGAGCTGGCGAACGTGCACCGCGAGCTCAAGGCGCGGCGTTTCTCGACTCTCATCTCCAGTCGCTTCGATCCGGAGACCCTGGAGATCGTCGAGAGCGAGCAGATCGCGCCGTTCTATCGCCCGGAAGGGGCCTGACGTGCAGGTATCTATGGCGTCCACGCAGGGTGTGGGTTCTGCGAACGAGGACACGGTCCACGTGAGCCCCACTGGGTGGTTGTGTTGGACGGCCTGTCCGCCCCGAAGGACCTGCCTATGGGGTGCGTTCACGGCACTCCATGGTTCGTACGCCAGCTCGGCACCACTTTGATCAACTTGATCGGCGACGCCGAAGTGTCCCTCCAGGAAGCCCTGCGCGCCGCAATCGCCGAAGTCAACGACCTGCACCGCGGTTCCTGCGATCTGGATCAGGAAGCGGTGCCGGCCTCGACCGTGGTGATGATCCGCGAGCGCGGCGACGTCCTCGACTACCTGGTGCTCTCCGACAATGTCCTGGTGCTTGATCTCGGAAACGACGGCATTCGGACGATCGTCGACAAGCGGGTCGAGGAAGTCGCAGCCGACGAGATGCGGGCCGCTTTGCAGGGACCGACCGGCACTCCTGAGCACGCCGCTCGCGTGTCCCGGCTCGTCACGGTTCAGCGCCGCCTCCGGAATAGGCCCGGCGGCTACTGGGTCGCAGCCACCGACCCGTCGGCTGCCGACGAAGCGATCACTGGCTCCGTGCAACTCGCGAGGGTGCAGCAGGCCGCACTGCTGACCGACGGCGCCAGTCGCCTAGTCGACTCCTTCGGCGCTCTCACCTGGCACGACCTGCTGACGCTCTTGCGCACCGCAGGTCCGGCCGCACTGATCGCCCGCACCCGCGAGGCTGAGCTTGCCGACCCGGTGGGGAGCGGTGGCCGCGGTTCAAGCGCTCGGACGATGCCACTGCGGCGTACGTCAAAATCGGCCAGCCTGTCTCGCTCTCCTCCGCTGCGCAGCGGCTGGAACGGGGAAAGACCACCGGCTCATCGTGGGGTCGGGTGAGCGATCCGATGGTCATACGGCCGGGCTGGCTGACGCGCCGCCGGGGTCGCGGCCGCGCTGGGCATCGCGGTCGGCGCCGAGGTAATCCGCCGGACGCGTGTCTACCGCGACCGGCATGGCATCGTCGCCCACTCGACGTCCTGGATCCCTCGGGAGTTCGCACAGGCGGCTCCGGAACTCTTGCGCGGAGAACGTCTGCAGGGCGGCACGTCACTTGACGTCATCGCCCGGGCCACCGGCCGCCAGGCTGTGGAACGTGACGACGAGACTGCTGCTCGTGTCGCTACCTCGGAGGACGCGGCGCTCCTGGAGCTAGGGGCCAGCGGAAGGCACGCGATCCTCGTCCTAACTGCCCTGTTCCGCGACCATGTCGGCCAGCCGCTGGAGTACGGCGTGGACCTTGGTGCGCCCGGCCGAACCCGCGTCGAAACGTCGGGCGTTGCCCTGTGACTAGCCCTCGCGCCCCCGCTGCGTTCTAATGGCCGGCCTGCCCGGATCGGGAAGACCACCCTCGCTCGTGCGCTGGAGCAACAGGGCTTCCTCCGCATGTGTCCCGACGAGCAGGTCTGGCAGGAGCATGGCCACTACGGGCGGGACTTTCCGCGCGGGAGTACCGGGTCAGGGAACGGCCGGTCCTTGAACAAGTCGCCGCTGAGCTGCGAGCTGCGCTGATCGCTGGTCAGGACGTGGTTGTCGACCATGGTTTCTGGACCATCGAGAGCGCAAGCAGTGGCGCGCGCTGGGTGAGCTGGCTGGCGCCAACGTTCTGCTCGTCTACCTGCCCGGCGACCACGACACGCTCTGGAGGCGAATCGACGAGCGGAACCGGGCCACCTACGAGGACCCGAACTCCATGTACTTCAGCGAGGACGACCTACGACGGCACGGCAGTCGCTTCGTCGCGCCTCAGCCTGATGAGTCGCCCTTTGTCTACGACGGCCAGCCAGCGAACTTCGTTCGTCGGCTGGCGAAGTCGTTCCCACCGGCAGCCGCCTCAGGAGGTTCCCATGAGGATTGACCCCGCACCCGTTTTCGGGCGGGACGGCTTCAGCGAAGGATGGTCATGAAGAACGTCGCTCGGTCCCCGTAGAACGAGCGAAGCCGCCCTCTCCTGGCAGGGAGAGAACGGCTTCTAGCTACCGACTCGCACGCCTGCAAGCAACCCGAGTCGTGTCCGGTGAGGTGACCTCTCCGGGTGATGCCCGTGGACCCATGGGTCCGCGCAGTCACCTGTACCCAGAATAAGCGTCCCGCGTCGCAGACCGCCACCATCTGGGTTCCCTGTCAGGTCGCATCTGCTGGTCACGGCTCCCCTATCAGGGGAGATCCGCCCACATGCACCGCCAGCTCCACCCCGCCGTCGGCACCCGGCTGCGGCTCCAAGAACTTTTCCGGCCGGTCTGTCACACCGAGGCCCGCGCCGACACCTGTAGCAAGCGTGACCACCACTTTTGCTACCACCACCCGGGCTGCCCTCGTCGGCCCCGTCCCGCCCGACGGGACGCACAACGAGATTCTCGCTCACCCTGCGGGAGGGATCGTCCTTTCCGGGCCGTACGGCCGCTGTCCACAGGCGGGCCGGTGCAGGGTCGGCAGATGGATGACGAATCGCGTGTTCCGGTTGCTCAGGGGTGTCCGCTTTGGCGTGTACACCTGCCCGATGACGAAGATGACCTCGGTCCTCGCGGTGTCCGCCGCTCTTGTCACGGCGGTGGGCCGATGAGCGCCGTGGCGGCACCGGCCGCCGTGCTCCCGCGCCCCGTACGGAGTCCGCCGGCGGGTCCTCGCGCCGTCGGCTGCGGTCGGTTCCAGTGCAGGCCGGTCCGGTCGTGCCGCTGGAGCTGGGCAACCCGCTCCAGCTGTCCAAGACGATGCGGGCCCGGCTGCTCGCCGCGGTGCGCGCGCTGGTGTTGTCTCCGGCGCTGGCCAATGCGTCGGACGGCGCGCGGCTGGCATCGGTCGTGCTGACGGCGAAGGCGAAGGTGTCCAACAACTACCAGGCGAAGATCTGGGCGGCAGAGCTCGGTCGGTGGATGGGGTCTCTCAGTCGACGGTCGCGCACACCGTGCTGCCCGAGCTGCGCACTGCCGATTTCCTCGGCTCGAACGTCGCGGTCAACGGCATCGGGCACACGACGGGCCTGGAGTGCTGGGTCATCCCGATGCGCCAAGCGCAGAAGGCCGGCGACCGGCGACACGCCCTGGCGCTGTCCCGCTCCGAGCTGGCGGTGCTGTTGAGCCTGTGCGAGGTGCTGTTCGGTCCGGGTGGGAGCCGAAGGACAAGGAGCCGATCCCGGCCGGGCTGCTCGCCGGGCGTACAGGCCGGGGTGCGGCGACGGACCGGCTCGGGCTGCTGCTGATGGTGCTGACGACGGGTTCGACGGGTGGCTGCGGCTGCGCCCGGGTCGGTGGACTCCGGCCGGGGCGTCCGGCGGCGACGGTCGGTGGGCTGCTGGGCTGCACGGCGGCGGCCGGGGCGAAGGTGCTGGCGCGCCTCCAGGCGCACGGCGTCGCGGACGTGGTGCGGCAGGAGACCGGCTCGGGCCTGAACGCGAAGTCGCGGGTGCGTCTGGTGCCGATGGCTCGGGCCCACGGTGTGGCCGTGCGGGAGGCCCGGCGCGCGGCCAGTGCCGTGTTTTCAGAGCTCGCCGGTACTGCATCCGGAGATCTTGAGTGCGGCGGGGCGGGCGAGACCCTTGTGGTTACTGGGGTGAAGGGTGCCGAGCAGGGCGAGATGGCCGGATCGGCAGACCTCGCCGCAACTGCACAGCACCACGCTCTCCACGCTTCTGGGGTTACTGCTGGTGGTTCCCCGCAGCTCTCTTGTGGCTTTTCCGGCGAAGGCCGTGGGGCTGCGGGCCGTCGGCCGGAGCGCGTGTGCGTACGCGAGGACCAGGCCGTCGACGGCGAGACCGCCGTTGCCGGGACCGGGTCGCCTGTGGCTGAAGGCGGCCGCTCCGCGGGAAAAGCCGAAGGAGTCCCCGGCCGATGAGCGGGCAGGACAGCGCGCTGCTGAGGCTGGTGCCGGTGGCCGGCCGAAGGCCGCGGGTGGGAAAAGGCGCAGCAGCAGAAGCGGGTCGCCCTTCCGGCTGATCTTGGTCTGCGGGTGGCGCTGGGGCCGGTCTCGTGGCTGTGGAAGCAGCTGAACGGCTGGCAGCAGAACCGTGTCGAGGAGGCCGCGAGGGCGGAGCTGGCCAGCCTGGAGGGCCTGCTGGCGGTGCCGGGTGGTGCGCCGCGGCTGCTGGCTGACCGGCTCACCGACCGCCTGGAGGAGACCGGCGGCGAGGCCCTGATCAACAAGCCGTTCGGGTGGCTGATCGGCCGGGGTCTGGTGCGGCGGCCGTCGTGCTCGGACCGGCGCTGCGATGACGGCACCCGCCTGGACACCGGGGCTGAGTGCGAGAACTGCGGCAACGTGGTGCACATCCGGCGGGCCCGGCGGGCGAAGACCGCGGCGCAGATCGAGCGGGATCTGCCCCACCTGGGCGATGACGAGCGCCGGCGCGTCCTCGAGGAGCGGCTGCGTGAGCAGGCGGCCATCGAGGCGGAGGACCAGGTGCGGCGTCGCGAGCAGGCCCGTGCGGAGAAGGCCCGGCGCGAGGAGGCCCGTGCGGCTGACCAGGAGCGGGCGGAGCGCGAGCGCGCGGCCGCGGCTGCCGCTGACGCGGTCCGTCAGGCGCTGGCGTGCGAGGACTGCGGGCAGCAGCAGGCCGGTGGGCTGTGCGAGGCGTGCGGCTACCGGCGCCGGACCGAGGCCCTGATCGTGGAGGCCGGGATGGTCGCGGCCACCTGGTCGGCCGACCTCGCCGACCAGGCCGACATCGACGCCGTCACCGCCGATGTCCGGGCCTCGCTGACGGCTGATATCGAGCGCGCCCGGCGGGCGTTCCTGGACTCGGCACCGCCCGGAGAGCTGGACGCCGACCCGATCGGCGCGGCGGCCGTTCTCGCTTTCGGCGCGCTGCGGGCCGTGGAGGCGGCGCTGCCGGAATTCCGCAGCAGCGCGCTGGGGCGGCTGGCCAGGACCGAGGAAGCTGACGCGGAAGCCCGGCGGGCCTACAAGACCGAGCAGGGGCGGCGCTGGTTCCGGCACAACCCGAACGGCGCGGACGCCGTCGCCGCCGCGACGAAGGCCGCCGACACCGCCCGGAGCGCGCTGCCGAGTACCTGCTCACGACCCGGCTGAAGCAGCTGCGCGAGCAGGCCACCGCCCGGACCGAGCAGGCCGTGGCCGCGCCGTGGACGGACCGGCTGCCCGAGCTCGCCGCCCGCCAGCTGGACGCCGACATGTCCGGGGCGGTGATCGCATGACCACCGATTCGGAGCTGAGCGGCGTCGACCTCGCGCGCCAAGCCCTGCTCGCGGCCCGGGAGGCGGCGAGGAAGAACGGCGCCACCAGCAAGAAGCCGAAGCGGCGCACCACCACCGTCGTACGGCGCGACGGCCGCGAGCCGCTGGGACTGGGCAATGCGATCGGCCGCATGATGACCGAGCGCGGGATGGTCGCCCCGGCCGCCGGCGGAAGCCTCCGCGTCGACTTCGACGCCATCCTCGCGGCGGTCGCGCCCGAGCTCGCCGGGCGTGTCCAAACCGTGGCGTTCGACGCGGACACCGGCCGCCTGGACGTCGTCCCCGACGTCCAGGCGGCCGGCACGCAGCTGCGCTGGAGCGCGCCGAAGCTGATCGCCGTGGCCAACGAGAAGGTGCCCGGCGCGAACGTCCGCGCCCTCCACGTTCTGGCGCCCGCGTCCGTGCAGACTGGCCCCGCCCCTGTGGCCGCCGCTCCAGCCCCGCAGTCGACCGCACCTGCCGCACCGATGCAGCGCCCGGCTCCGCCGGAGGGCTACCGCGAGGCTATCGCCGCTCACCGCGCTGCGTGGGCGAGACAGCAACACACCAACCCCGAGGTCCAGGCGGCTGCCGAACGGCAGCTCCGCGAACGGCTCCGGGAACCCGAAGAACGCTTCGCCGACGGCCGCCAGGCCCTCGAGGAACTCCGAGCCAAAGCAGCCGCCCAACAGCAGGTGCGGCCCAGCGACGTATCCCGGGCCCGGGCCTGCAACGCCTCGCCGCCGAACGCGAGGGGCTGACCACGCTCACACCAACCTCCGCTCTCAACCCCGCCCGGCCCTCCCAGGCCGCCTGACCACGTACGGAGAGACACATGCCGGACCAGACCGAGTACGACTACTTCGCCCAACGAAGGCCCGGACCACAGCCCGGACTGCACACAGTGCGCAGAGGCACGTCCTGAGCTGGAGAAGATCAGGGACTTCGCCCTGGCCCAGAAGGAGCGGTTCGCCGATCAGACCCTCCACCCATACGTCGCGGGGAAAACCTCTCTCCACCGCAGCAACTGCTCCACGGTGGAAGACCTCGCGCAGCAGGGACGCCCCTGTCGTGGGACGAGGAGACAGAGTCGCCGACAGACGTGTTCGAGGGTGAGCTCCTGGGGTTTGCTCACGCCGACGTCCTGTCCGCGTACCGGCCGAACTTCACCGTCATGACCGCCCAGGAAGCAGCTGGATGGGTTCGAGCCCGTACCGGCCCCAGAGGCGGAACCCGGTTCCGGCTCTGCAAGGTCTGCACCCCAGACCTCCCGGTCGACGGAGCGTAGGCCAACCAGTGTGAGCAGCGGGAAGGCATGTCCGGGCTGTTCTCAGTTGTCTGCCGGGCGTACGCTCCGGGCCATGAGACCTACCGCAGCGTTCCACGTACACCGTCAGGAGCCGGATCCCGGCTGGGGCTTCACACCTGCACTCTGAACACCAGGGAGGCCCTCACCGATCGCGGTGAGGGCCTCCCTGCCGTGCCACGGCGAGCCGACGGCCGTCCCGGCCGGTACGGACAGCCGCCAGCCGTGGTGCGGGTGGTGTCAGTCGCCGGTCTCGTGGGGAGGCCGTCGTCCAGGACGATGCGGATGGTCTGGCCTTCTCCGTCGACGCCGGTGAGTTCGGCGGCGATGCGGTTGTAGGCGGTGGTGGCCAGTGCCCAGTCCGCTTCGAGCGGGTGGTGGCGTGGCGGGTGTCCCACAGTTTGATGAGCAGGCCGATGAGGGAGCGGCCGGACAGGACGGTCTGGACGCGCCCTTCCTTGACGTCCTCGACCGAGGGCGGGGTGCGGAAGTGGTCGTGGTCGACGGCCAGAGCGGTGAGCCATTCCCAGGTGTCGCGGTGCGCGATGAGGTCCACGGAGGCCACCCCGGCGGCCTTGAGCAGCAGGACACCGTGGTTGACCCGCAGGTCCTCGCCGCCAGTCGGCGGGGCGACGGCGGAAGAGGGCGCGGCGGGCGTGCCGTTGCCCTGGTAGGCGGCCTGGATCGCACGCTTGAGAGCGTCGTCCTGGTCCCGGTTCTGGCGCTCCGGTTCCGGCTGTGGCTGCTGCTGGTTACTCTCCATGGTTCCCCTGGGAGTCGGTGTCGGATGAGGTGGGCGGTGCCGTTGCGGAGGCGGCGGGCTCGTAACCGGGCTCAAGGCTGGGCTCCGGGGCCGCAGGCTCCACCGGTGTTGGTGCGTCGGTGTCGGGTTCGTCGGCCGGCCTCTGGAGTTCCGCGAGGGGCGGAGGGTGTCGGCGAGTTCCAGCAGCTGGCGGAGCTCGCCGCGGGTTTCGTTGAGGTCGCTGATCATCCGGTCCTGGCGGCGGCGTACCTCCCGGTTCTCCTCCCGCAGGCCGGTGACACCTCCCTGCACGACCTCCAGGATCTTCAGGCGGGTCTGGGTGAGCTCACCGTGCAGGGCCGTCAGTCCGACCGTCGGGTCATCAAGACGACCGACCGGCGCCAGCAGGGCCCGTATCGCCTTCAGTTCCTCCATCGCGCTGCCGAACGCGTCTTTCCACTTCACGTAACCCCTGGTCACTCAGAGCTGCAACCGGCCGTATCTCCCCATAAACACTCCATGTGACGCGCCGCTTTCCGGCCCTTCCTCTGGCCGGGACTACACCCCGCTCTCCGAACGGCGGGGACACTGTGGTGCGCCGACCCTCGGTGTCAACCTGGCGCCTGCCCGTTCGTCCTTTCCGGTGACCTCCGCCCCGGCTTCCGTTCCGGGCGGTGCGTTCGTGGCCACACTCGCGGACGTGACAGACGGCCTCGCCCCTAACGACCTCCCGCCACGGCCGGGCCCGGCCGGTAGCCTCCAGCACCGGGCGGGTCCGGCTTCGATGGCCCGGTGGCTTCTCGCCCGTGCACCATGTGGCACGCGCGCCGCCTGGCCGCGGCGGCCCCGGAATGGACGCGCAGACCGCGTGGGTGGTGGCCCGTCTCACCCGTCACCCCGATGAGTACGCCTACGCCCTGGCCCACCCCGGCTCCTACGCCCACGCTCTGGCCCACCTGGACGACAGGCGTACCTGAAGGTGCGTTGCCGGTGGTTCCCGGCCGGGTGCGACCGTTCCGGCCAACTCCTGCGGACGTACGGCGGGGTGCGATCACCGGCTGCGATGATCAGGACCCGCTGAGCTGTCCGCGAGGGAGAGGGTGAAGACGTTGCTGGTTCCCCGGGTGTATCAACCGGATTCGTTCGCGCAGTTGCTGGAGCGGCGGCTGAATCTCACGCCGGGCTTCGAGGCCGGGCGCCTGGACGCGGAGCAGGTGGCCAACCTGGCGCTGCTGACCGTGGCCCAGGCTCCCGCCTACGCGGGTACGGCCCGGCTGGTCGCGCTGATGCGGAGCCTGCCCGTGCCCAGCGAAGAGCCTCAGGACTTCTGGTTCAAGCTGTGGACCGCGGCCGACGATCCGGTCCTGCTGCCCGGCAACCTCCGCCACCAGCTGCTGCGTGCCGTGGACGGTGACGGTGCCGCGCTGGCCGACCAGCTCCTGCACGTGATCGCGGGGATGGACGGCGAGCAGCGCACCGCGGCCGCCGGAGTCATCGGTGAGGCGATCAGCACGGAGTTCCTGCGCGGCTACGAGGCCGGCTACGTCGGCGAGCTGTGGCTGCGCGAGGTCGAGAGCGCCGCCTGGCAGGTCCTGTACGCCTACGACAGCGGTACGTGGGAGGAGCACCAGGAGTTCCTCCAGGCGTGGAAAGACGCCTGAGCCCCGGACCGGGAGAGCAGGCGGATATGAGCACTCAGCGGCCCTCACCCGATGAGCCCTGGCCCGGTTGGACGGCCAGCGAGGCGGCGCAGGCCCTCTACGGGAAGCACCTGGTGCGTATCTGGCAGCTCATCCCGGCTGTGCTGTACGCGCACGTGATGGACCGCCAGGGCATCGCGGCCGCGCACAACGCCGGCCGCCAGGACGTGGGCGACGCCCAGGTCGCCAGCATCGCGATGGAGTGCCGCGACGACCTCCTGGAGGCGGCGGTCGTCTTGGACGCGCTCGCCCTGTAGGGGCGGCTTTCACGCTGTGTTGAGAAGAAGGGCGGGCCCGCTGGACGAGCGGGCGCAGGAGTTGTCGTGCCGGCTGCTCTATGCCCGCCGGACTGAGTCGCCCGACGGTCCGTTACCGCAGCCGCTCCGTCTGACGGTGCCGGTCGTGGTGCTGAACTGCTTGCTCGGGAAAAGCACGGGCCATCCAGTCCGCGGGGCGCCGACCTGGTGCAGTGTTGCGATCTGCCGGTCGTAGTCGTGCCCTTCGGGGCTGGCGTGGACGCGCAGGTAGACGGGGTCGGCGTTGCCGGCGGTGTGGCCGTCGAAGTAGAAGTTGCAGGTGTGGTCCCACTGATAGGGGTGTCCGGTTCGGCGCAGCGGCAGTACCGGTGGGCCACGCGAACCGGCAGGCCCCAGCGTGGGTGGCACAGTCGCTGCAGGAGCTGGTCGTGCCAGCGGGCACGGGGATGGGCGGTGCGGGCGTCGACCTTCCAGCTGTCGCCGTCGTCCCAGCACTGGACCCGGTAGAAGGCGGTGACGGTGTGGAAGAGCGCGATACGTCGCAGCAGCCCGCTGCCCACGGCGGCCCGCCTGGCCCGTGAGCCTTCGAGACTGGGATAGGCGCGCAGGTGCCTGGATTCGCCGCCGTCGAGTTGCGGGGCCGTCCACAATGGCCGCAGACCGTTGTCGTCGCACCAGCGCCGGTGCCGGCGCTCGATGTCCGCCCAGCCCTCCGTCAGCCCCTTGGGCAGTTCGAGGACGAGCGTGGCTGTCTGCCCAGGGTCCTTCACCGTGTGCAGGCGCAGTCGCCGACCGTCGGCCTCGATGCCGCTCATCCGCAGGCCGGGGATTCCGTGCGGATCGTCACCGCTTCCTGGTGCGGGAGCCGCGGGGAGCAGCCGGCTCAGACAGTGCTCGGGGAAGGAGTACCGCTTGTGGCCCATGTAGGCGTCGAGGTGCAGCGTGAGGGACGTGACGGTGCTGCTCAGGGAGGTGATGCCGAAGGGTGGGCGCATAGGTCCGGAGAGGTTCCCAGCTGCTCGAGGACAAGGCTCTCCAGCCGTGCCTGCGTCGGCGAGGCGGCGGGCGTCGGGTGGCTGGTGCGAAGGCCGGTGCGGCGGGACTGGCCACTGCACTCGGACCAATAGCGGAGTTTGCGGGATTCCCACGAGGAGCGGTCGCTCACGGCAGTGCCTTCCTGAAGCGCCTCTGCCCGATCCCGGCACATCAACGAACACTGACGAGCTGCTGTGTGTGATTTCGTGGTGCAGGCCGGTGCAATGCCACGCTCCTTGCGTTCCGGTACGCCGGATCGGGCGGCGGTCGAAACGTGGCCCGCCTCGGGCCACCGCCCATCATGCAGCCGGTGACTGGGGCAGGTTGACGACACCCTCACGGGTTCACTCGGACGGGCGGGCGCCCGAAGCCTGACGCAGCCCCTCAGGACGTGCGCGCCCGGGCGGGTGTGCGTCCAGGGAGTCGAGGAGCTGACCGAAGGTGAGCTTGGTGTCGTCGTACTCGAAAGTCATGGCGGTGGCGAGCGCCTCCCACCGGCCGGTGCTGCGCCCGCAGTGTTCCAGCAGGGCCGTCAGAGCGATCTCGGGTCCGTGGCGGGTGAGGACTTCCCGGCGGGGATCTGGCGCAGGTGTTCCAGGGTGTGGTGGCGGGAGTTGATGAGGGCCCGGTAGACCTCGGAGCGGGAGAGGATCTCTCCGGTGGCGGGGAGTCGAGCCAGGACTGCAGAACGGCCGCCGGGTCGGGGTGCTGGTCGAGGTCGTCGTCGCTCACCAGCCGCAGCACACCGTCGGCCTCATCCTCGGGGCAGGGACGGCTGCCGCCGTCTCCAGGAACCAGTCGGGGCCGTCGACCTTCTCGGCGATCCAGGCCAGCTCGGCGGGGTGCAGCACGGTGAGGACTTCGGCGACGGCGGCGTGCGGAGTGTGTGCGTTCGCGGCGAGAGCGGCCAGGGTCTGGGCCCGGCGGTGTTCGGAGTGGCGTTCCAGGAGCCGTGCCGGCCGGTCGTGGTCGGCGAGAAGAGTGTCGTCGACGATGCGGATCAGGGTCCGGCTCGGTGCGGGGAGACGACGGCCGGCGGATCCAGGGCGGCGAGCTGAGCGCAGACGCCCGCGAGGTGGTCGGGGTTGGTGCTGAGCAGGGCCAGGTCCTCGGCGAGCCGACGGGCACGTCCGTCGAACTCGTAGTCGTTGGCCCGCTTCTCGGACAGGCTGAGCAACTGGCCGCGGACCACGGCCGCGTCGGCGGCCGCGTGCAGCTGCTCGGCGGCGAGGTGGGCCAGGCGCGGGTTGTTGTCGACGCGGCAAGCGAGGTGGTGCAGGGTTCTGCGGGCGGTCACCTGCGGGTTGGGCAGGTCGGCCAGTTCGGGCAGGCACAGCGCGGGCAGGCAGGCCAGCAGCAGTTCCTCGCTGAGTGCGGGGACCGGTTCGGCGGCGGGGCGTTGTTCGCCGGGGTCTTCCTCGCCTGGCAGGTAGCCGGCGGCGTGGGTCCGTGCGTCTTCCGGGCCTGGGTCTCGGCCTGGTCCAGGATCAGGTGCTGGACGGCCGCCCCGAGGGTGGGATGCGCGACCAGCTCCGCCCACCGCTCGGGACACCGGGCGAGCATCGCCCAGGCGCTGCGGCCTCCCAGTTCCAGCGACCAGTCCTTCGCGTACCCGGACATGGCCTCCCAGCCCTCTTCGGGTTCCGGGTGGAGCAGGTACGCCGCCAGCGGGGTGAGGGACGCCTCGAGGACGGCGTCGAACAAGGGCTGCGGCACCGGCGGGGCGGCGCGGCTCCTTCCTTGCGGGTGTACCGGTCGGGATCCCAGTCCCCACGACCCGCTCTACCTCGTGGTCGGCGAGGCGTGGCAGGAGTGCGACCGCCGCCTCAACCTGCTCGGGGCGCCGGGCCAGGGCGGAGACCAGCCCGGCCCACAGGCGACGGTGGCGCAGGATGGCCGGCACGTCGTCGGCGGTCACCGTGCCCTCGGCCGCCAGTGCGGAGAGCAGCTTCTCGTCGCCGTGGACCAGGAGCCGGCCGCGCAGCCGCTTGGCCGACGTCCGAGCCAGCAGCGCGGGAAGCGCCGCCTTGAGGGCTTCCTCCCGCCACCGGTCACCCTGTGCATCGAACCCTGACGGGCACCTCGCCGGAGCACACAGGGCCTCGATCACCGTCTTCAGGGCCTCTTTAGTACCTGTTTCTGATCCCAGGTTTTGAGTAGCCTTGGGCTCTACGCTGGCGTGGTGTCCATGGGCACCGGGCGGGCCGGGGAGAGGAACTGTCGGGCTTATGGCGAACGGCTGAGGCCGGGTGCCCGGCCTGACGCCTTGTTCTGTTCCTCAGCATGTCGCGCCAGGCAGTGGCGTACGGACCGGCAGTTGCGCAAGCGCCTGGCGGCCGTGCAGGACGGGTCGGCGAAGCCGCGTGTCCCGAGTGCGAGGCCCGGTGGGTGGCCGGCGTCGACCGAAAGGCGACGGCCCTGTTCTGCTCGGGCCGGTGCAAGGTGAGGGCGTGGCGGCGCCGGAAGGAACGTTCGGCGAACGGTCACAGTGACCGTATCGCGAACGCATCCTGAGCCCAACTTCGGTCAGCAAACGGTCATTTGCGGTCGTTCATTGTGATCAGCACATTTATGGTCTGACTCTCGGAGTTGAGCGGGTCGTGTTCACGTCACGGGCGTCAGTTCCGTGCCCTGGCCCGCATGGATGGTGAGAACGCCATGCCCGAGGAGATCGACAACGTCGGAAATGTAAGCCAGTCCCGCTACGAGCAGATCGTGGCCGAGCTGCGGCAAGTCGTCGAACAGCAGACCCAGGGCCAGTTCACGATCGGTGATCGCGCGCTGGAGATCGAGCCGGTCAGGCCCCGCGGTGGCATCGCGGATGCGGAGTGGACGGTGAGGAGTCGCTGATCCGTCTGGCCGAGGACATCGGCTTGACGTTCAACACGGTGAAGAACGCCAGGTGGATCGCGTCGCGCTGGCCGAAGGAGCGTCGTCAGGCGGGTGTCTCGTTCACGGTTCATCGCATTCTGGGGCAGATCGATGACGAAAATGAGCGGTTCGCCGCGATCAGGACCCGCCGGCGGGCAGGACACGGTGGTCGCCGGACGAGGCCAAGCGCCGGGTGGGGTGGACAGTCGACAACCCGGAGACACCGCAGGAGAAGATCACAGCGATTCACCATCTGGCCCGGGATGAGGAGGTCGCCGCGTCGGTGACCACTGAGTTCCTCAAGCGTCCGCAGGTGGCGGCCAAAGTCTCCCGGAGAACAAGGTCCGGGTGGTGGAGGAGTTCACGCGCGACGAGACGGTCGCAGCGAGTGCGGCGACCAGTCTGCTGAGGCGGCCTGACGTCGCGTTCAAGGCGATGAGCGATGACACCGCCCGTCTCCAGGTCAACCATGCCCAGGTCGAGCGAAGCCGGCAAGCCCGCGACCACTTCGAGGACACCAGTCCAGTGGCCCCGGCGGTCCGTCACATCGACCGGACTGTGGAGTTCCTGGGCCTGGTCACCGCCTGCCACTCGTTCGTCGCCGCGGCCGGGCGTGCGGTCCCGGCCTGCGCGACCGCACGCTGGATGAGGATCAGCGCACGATCGTGCACGAGAACGTAGCGAAGGTGCGGGCGACGCTGGACTGGATCGAGACGGCGGTCGACACGGGCAAGGTCGACATGGACGGCGAGCTGGCCCGTCTGCTGAAGGGCGAGTAGGCATGCCCGCGCCTCACGGCGCCGGGGCGACGCCGCCAAGCGGCATGCGGACACCCTGCGGTTCGTGCTGTTCGAGGCCCGGCCCGCCGGGTTGCTGTTCCACCAGCTGACCCGCGCTTCCGGACTGTCTGACAGCCAGGTCAGATCCGGTCTGGCCTGCCTGCGCGACATCATCGCGGAGAACGGCTGGCCGCCGCTGATCTGGACCAGAGCCGACGGCTACCAGCTCGGCGCAGAACCAGCCGCCCTCCAGGCATACGAGCGGGCCGTACTCACCGGGAAACTCACCGAGTTCCGCCGGTTCCTCACCGGCACCGTCGCCCCGCACGCCGCCGCCCACCCGGGCGACAAATGGGTCAAGCACATCATCGCCCAGCTCAACTCCATCGAATCCACCCTCGACCTCGTCATCGCGTCCTGACCCATCGCGAGCGGTCCGCTGGCCGGAGGCCGGGCGGACCGCTCCTCAACGGACGGAGGGAAGGCCACCGCCATGCGCCAGCGCCGCTATCCCTCCGACACGACTCACGCCGAGTGGGACCTGATAGAACCGCTGTTACCCGAGCCGGCCTGCGAGACCAGAGCCGGGGCCGACCGGAGAAACACCCCGCCGCGAGATCGTCGACGCAATCCGCTACGTCGTAGACACCGGCTGCAAATGGAGAGCTCTGCCTGCGGATTTCCCGCCATGGCGCACAGTTTGGGGCTTCATGGCCCGCTGGGCCGCCGCTGGCGTGATCGGACAGATCCGCGACCACCTCTCGGGCCAGATCCGCCGTGAGATGGGCAAAGGCCACCGGGCGGTCGCGACTGTGATCGACTCCCAGAGCGTCAGGGCCGCCGAGACCGTCGGCAGGGACTCGCGCGGCTATGACGCGGGCAAAAGATCAATGGCCGTAAACGGCACTGGTGGTCGACACCCGCGGCCTGCCCCTGCTGGTCATGGTCACCCCGGCCTCGCGCACCGACCGCGACGCCGCCAAGGAACTCCTCTTCCGCCTCCGCTTGATGCACCCAGAGATCACCATCGTCTGGGCGGACTCCGCCTACGCCGGAAAGCTCGTGACCTGGGCAAAGAAATACCTCAGCCTCACGATCAAAACCGTGAGCCGCCCCAAGGACGCCTCCGGGTTCATCGTGCTGCCCCGCCGCTGGGTCGTCGAACGAACCTGGGCCTGGATGATGCACGCCCGCCGGCACGCCCGCGACTACGAACGGCTTGTCCAGCATTCCGAGACCCTGATCACCTGGGCCGCGATCACACTCATGACTCGCCGCCTCACCCGGGGCAAGAAGAGTCTGGGGCACCTGCCCGTCACCCCGCCCCGGCTCAGGAAAGCCGTCTGACCACCCGTCGCTCGCAGAGTTCCGGGTGGCCGGGCACAGCGGACGGGGCTGCGGCATTCGGGGACCGTGTCGCGTGCCGTGTGTCAGGGGCGGCCTCACGGCATCGCATACTCGGGTTGCGGGAAGGCTTCCCAGCCGATAGCCATTCGGGGAAGTCTCCCGCCCGGTGCGGCGGTCGGCCTCTTCGGATAGCCCAGCTCGGCCGCCGCACCAACTTCGAAGCGACCACACCCCAGTTGGCTGCCAGTCGTTACAGCCGGGAGTGTGCTGGGCCCGGACGGGTATCGCTCCCGCCGTGACTTCGGCTCCCCGCGCCGGCACAAGCCCCGGCGGAGTCCTGCCGGTCGACGTGCGGGGCCCTGGCCTGGCGGGTCAGGACCCCACGTGGGCGCGCATCCCGGGGCGGATCTCATGCACGCGTCACCCTGGCAACGGTGTCGGCGCTCTTCGAGTCACGCAGCCGACGTCGGGTTCACCCCGGTGGTCGGTGCCCGTGGGTCAGGCCGGTGGCTGTGGTGGGGCGGGCTGGGCGGTGATCACGAGGTTGGACACGTACGTTTTGCTGTCCTTGTCCCAGTCGGCGCAGGTGAGGAGGGTGAGTTGCGGTCCGGTGGTGGGCCCGTACACGCGCTCGGAGGGAAATCGTCCTGGGGCCAGATGGACATCGACTCCACTACATACACCGCTGTGCGGCCGTCCCGGCGGGCCACCTCGATCCGGTCGCCTTTCTTCGCGGCTCCGAGTTCGTAAAGGCGGCCGGTCCGTCGTGGAGTCGACGTGGCCGACGAGGATGGTGTTGCCGTTCCCTCCCGGTGTGGGTGAGCCGGTGTACCAGCCGGCGTGGTCGGCGTCCTGGGGCAGCGAAATGGTCCCGCTCGCGTCCAGCCCGACCGGGTCCACTGTCACCTTCAGCCCGATCGCGGGGACGGTCACCCGGGTGGGCGGTGACGGCGGCAGCCCGGAGCCCGGGCGGGGCCTGCGTCTGGGGCGACTGAGTCTGCGGGGCCGCCTGGCTGGCGGGAGCGCGTACGGCGTTGGTCGGGAGGGGCGGGTCCGCGTGCGGGGTGAAGGCCACGGCAAGGAGCGTGGCCCCGGTGACGCGCAGGCGGTGGCCGCCGCGGTGAGGACACCGCGGCGGCCACCGGACCTGTGGAACTTCCAGATCATCCAGCGCTCACCTGGTCAGCTTTCCCGGGAGGCACGGCGGCGCAGGAAGTAGGCGCCCCGGCCGCGAGCGCGAGCGCACTGCCGCCGGCGGCCGCGGCGGTGTTGTTGATGCCGCCGGTCTGGGTGCCGCCGTCGCCGCCGTGGATGCCGCCGTGCGGGACCTTGTTCAGGGTTCCGCACAGGGCGGGAAGGTGGCTTCGGCGGGCAGCTTCGGGTCGAGCAGGCTCTTGCCGAGGTTGAAGTCGTACTTGCCGTTGCCGTTGTAGTCGATGCCGTGCACGACAACGACGGCGGTGCCCGCGCGCAGGCTCTTGGCGGTCTCCTCGTTCACCGTGAAGGTGCGCTCGTAGCGGTAGTCGTCGCCGACGGGGAAGCGGTCGACCGCGAGGGCGGAGTCGGCGCTGGTGTCGCCGGTGGTGGTCAGCGAGGCGCCGATCATGCCGTAGAACGGCTGGCCGTCCACGGTGGACAGGGAGGGCTTGCCGTTGTGCTTGGTGGCCGCCGAGTCCGGCGGGCAGATGCCCTTGGCTCCGATGTGGAAGTGCTGGGCGTGCGGTGAGTCGGCGAGCAGGCCCTTGACCTTCATTTTCACCGTGACCTCACGGTCCTTCAGGTGGACCTTCGCCTCGCCGTACCCGTCGACCTTGTTGATCTTGAAGGGGTCGAGGTCGGCGTGGAACGTCATCTCCTTGTGGTCGGACATGTCGTCAGCGAGGGCGACGGGGGCGAGCGCCACCATCGGCGCGGCCGCGGCCAGCACGGCGAGTGTGGCCGTGACAATTCTCTTCATCAATCTTCTCCAGATCTGAGGTGGGGTCGCAGTGCCCGCCCGGCCGCACCCCATGCACGGCCGGGTGAGCACCACTGCGGACACAGCACAAACCTGGCCCCGGCCACTTCCCCAACCACCGCAGCCCTGCGGCAACCATTGACCCGTCACCTGGATCGCCTAACACCACCCAGTACTCCGCCACGGTGAAGCAAGCGGCATATCCCCAGCTCAGAACGTTCACCATGGCCTTCACCGCACACCCGAACGCGCAATAGCCACACAGAACGAACCCGCTCGGACAAACGGGTGGCCCCAAAGAACAAGCGCCCCGGGTGCCGCTGCGAGCGGTGTCATGACAGACCTGCCGGAAGCGGGGCGGAGGGACGCTGGGATGAGCCCGCCCGTCACCATTCACGAGCTCAGCGCCGACTGCAGCCGCGCGGTCATCAACCACCATAGGCCGACGGCCCTGGCACCTTCCGTAGGAAGGGCCAGGGCCGCCGCGGTGCCTATATGGGGTCGATGTTCTGGATGCCCGTGCTGCGTTCCTGCTCGCTCTGCTCCTGTATGCGGCGGGCCTTGTCCGTCAGCCGCTTGCGCGCCTCCGGGTCCGAGGTCCGCTCGGCCTCGTCGTTCAGTTCCTGGACCTCGGCACGTATCTGCTGGGCACGGCCACCGAATTCACCTGCAACGCTCATGATCACTCCTGGACCTGTGGGGAGAGCGGGCCTGACCAGCGAATCAGCGCTCCGGCGCTCACGCATCCCGAACGCTCACCCAGCAATACCCCGCACTCCCGCCCGACCAATGCCCAACAGAGTCTGGAAAACAGAGACAGGATCCATGCTCCCGTTACCACCGGTGTCCGCACTCGAGAAGCGCGAGCTCGAAGTCGACCTTCAGAAACAGGTACTTAGGAAGGTCCTCGCTCATCGCGAGGTCCCGCCACAGCGGATACGTACGGGCATTGACCATCCCCGGAGCCCCTCTCACGCCTGACCCGGCGTCACCACCCGGTCGCCATCCGTTCCGATGACCGTACGGCGTACCCGGGCCGGAGCGGGCGCGATCCACGAAGTGCAACCGTGACGGTGCAGACGTCAACCACGGTGCCACGCCACATCCGTTCCGGTGATCTCCGAGTGAGAGCCGCCTTCTTGATCAGGGCCGAGGCCAGACTCACGCTCGTGCCCGATCCCAATGTCCCGCTTCCCTCCGCCGACGCTCCCGATGGGGCAGGCCCGACGACGGCCGGCACCGGCAGAGTCCGCTTCTCCCTCCCACGGTGGGTGCTCGCCCCGCGCACGACGTGGCGGGCGCGGCGCCTGGCCGCCGACTTCGGTGCGGGGATGGACGCGAGGACCGCGTGGGTGATGGCCCGGCTCGCCCGCCACCCCGACGAGCACGGCTACGCGATGGCCCACCTGGACGACGAACAGCGCGCTGCTGACTGACCGCAGTGCGGCGTTCAGACACCGGCCTCCGGATCGCTGGGCTCCCGCTGCCCGGCCTGCTCTGCCGCCAGGGCCTTGTCGACGTCGCGTGCGGCAGTGCGCTCCTGGTCGTTCAGCCAGAGCGCGTTCCCGAGGTAGTACATGGCGACGACGCCGGCGCCCATGAAGGCGCCCCAGCCCAGGGCCAGAACGAAGAGGTTGGAGTCGGTGCGCTGACCGCTGTAGGCCATGCCCTGGCCGGTCGTGAACAGCCACGGAAACCAGGTGATCCGACCGAAGCCCGGGTCCGCGTGCCAGTGGCCGCCCATGCGCCACCCCAGCAGAGGGACCGACGCGAAGCTCACGCAGGCCACGCAGTACATGAAAGCGAAGAAGTCGTTCTCGATGAAGTCGTGCCCGTTGTGGATCCCGAGGAAGGCGATCCCGGCAGGAAGAGTACGACCGCCAGGCCCAAGCCGAGCACATCTCCGCGCTGTCGAACCGGTCCTGCCGTCACGTTCCACCCACTCCTGCCGCCGCCGTTGTCCCGGGCACCGTACCGGGCACGGGCACGGGCACGGCCCCGGCCGCTTGAGTGGATCCGCCGATCGACAGGAAGGCCAGAAGGCCGGGGCCGGCTACTCGCGGCGGGCGAGCTCCTCGAGGGTGGGCACGTGCCGGGTGACGTACGGCTGGCCGCTGTAGTCGACGGTGACCGTGTGCCGAAGGACGTCGTCGTCGGCGTCGTAGAAGATGTGCTCGATCTCCAGGCAGACCCGATCGGTGGAGATACCGAAGTCGCGGGCCTCCTGGTCGTTCACCTGCCGGGCCTGGCTGCCGGTGATCACCCGCACCGTGCCGACCGGCGCGGGTGGTGGCGGTTCGGCAACACCGCCCAGCCGTGCCCTCTCCGACGCATTCTGTTCCTCACCGTGATCCGTCATGGTCGTGACCGTAGTGAGCACGCCTCTCGCCTCACGGCCGAACGGACCGGACTGGGCACGACTACCCGGTAGTCGTGCCCAGTCCGGCGTGATCGCACGGCATGCGACGGGCGGTTAAACAGCACGATCGGCTGCGAAGCGAAGGGGCGGCTGTCACGCTGTGTTGAGAAGAAAGGCAGGGCACGTGCGTGATAGACGGCAAATCCAGACAGCGGTTCTCGGCAGCGCGGATTCCGAAGATCCGCTTGTCTTGCCGCTGGAGGCCATCGAACTGGACGCCTTCCGCAGCCTCTACGAGAACGACTCCTTCTGGTGCGGGGTGCTCCTTGGAGGCTGTGGTGGCCAGCTGACGACGAAGCTCTACACCGACCGGGTCTGTCACTTCGCCCACCACCCCGGCCCTGACGGCCAGCCCCACGTCTGCGGCCGGCGGGCCCGCAGTGTGAACAGCGCCGACCACCTCTACGTGAAGTCCGCGGCCGCAGACTGGCTCCGTAACCGCGGTACGCAGGCCGACTTCGACTTCGCGCGGCTGGACGGGACACCGCTGGGCTCCGTCGTCGATATCCAGCTCGCGCACAAGAAGCTGAGGGTGCACCTGGACCAAGGCGTGGCACCGGAGTGGGACAGCCCAGACGAGCCAGTGCTTGGCCTGTCGGTCCCGGTGGATCAGGACACTCTGATCAAACGCTGGTACGTGCACCGCATTCGCCTGGACAGCGAAGGCACCAGTCGACGGGTTCGCATCGGGACCGAAGCCTTTGCGCGGCCGACCGAATGGTTCTCCCTGGAGGAGTGCGAGGTTACCGAGCGGGGACTGTCCACCCCGGCCGTCGAACGGATCATTCAGGCACACAGCACGCCTGAGCCGGCGCGATGGATCCCGGGGATGAAGCAGAAGTCTTCGCCGCAGGACGAGCGGGCGCAGGAGTTGATGCGCCGGCTGCTCTATGCCCGCCGAACCGAGTCGCCCAACCTGGCGGCATCGGTCTGCCGCGAGATCACCGAACTTTCCGGGGTCAGCCCTCATGTGCAGAAGCGGCTGGATGCCGCGCGTCACAGCGCCTTGCTCTGGGCGGAGAAAGAAGTTGAGTCCCGCCGGACGCAGGTCTCCTTGCTCAACCAGGCTGTGGCCGCTCAGAAAATCAGCCAGGTTAAGGACTTGATCGCGCAGACCAAAAGGGTCACCAAGGTTGACCGGACCGGGGAGGAAGAAACGGCGATCCGTGCAGCTGTTGACCACCTGGCGGCCGCCATTCCAGCCGCAGTCGACCGGTTGAATGCTCTCCTAAAGAAGTGAGCCATATTCGACCCGACGGCGACCCGGAGCTGCTGGCCAGGAAGGTTCAGCAGATGTCCCGAGAGGCTGATGAACTCGTCAGGGTGGGAAAGGACGTGCCGCACCAGCGAGCCGAGCTCACCTTGTGGGAGGAACGCCTCAGATCCATCCTCGTTCTGCCGCCCGGCTCTCCGGTGCCAGGTCCGTTGCACCACCTGGTCGGCCAGGGTACTGGACCACGAAGATGTGCCCGCTCTGTGCGGCAGACCACGGCCAGCAGTGCGTTATTCTCGACGGCCCCGTACGGGGCAGATGCGAGGACACCCATGCCGACCGGCTGCGGCTCCTTGCCGGGAAGAGCGAGGAATTACAGACGGGAAAGGGAAAGGAAGCCCGGACGGTATGGCAGGCGTACGACGTGACCTGCCCTGCCTGCCATCAACAGCCAGGGTCCTGGTGCCGGACGCCCGGCAGGCCGCATGCCCTACGGTCCAAACTTGCCGCAGATTTCACGCAGCAGAAGAAACCGAATCCAGAAAGAAACCACCATCAGCGAGGTACCGGACAGGCTGTATCCAGCGCCCCGGACCGATGAGTTAATCCGCCGTCAGCGGTGTCTGCAGGGCGCGCCCGTGCTCGGTGCGGGCCCGCCCTGCTATACCGGTCCACCCGCACCTCGAAGTCCGGCGGCGGGCGCGCGCGGGCGGGTGTCACTTCGCTTCGCGTGAGCCCTTCGCCGCGGCGGACTGTGCGCGGGCAGGGAAACCGGTCTGCGCGGTCCGGCTGCCCGGGTTCTTCGCGCCGGCGGACTGCACCCGCGAGGCCGCCTGCGGTGTCATGAGCCCGCGCTGGCCGCCGGAGTCTTTGCCACTGTTCTTCCCCATGCCGATCACCTCGTCTTCCAGCATGGGCAAAGCTGGCCCGGCTGCCACCGGGTCTTCCCGGGGCTTGCTCGTTGATCAGCGCGGACAGCGCCGTGAACAGGTGCTGATGAGAGCAGGGAGTGGGAGATGACAGTAGCGGTCGCCCCGGAGGCCCGGGCAGCGCAGCGGCGGATCATCGGCACGATCAACACGTCTGGGAGGCTGAACGCGGACGGGCTGGCCCTGTGGCGGGAGGTCGCCTGCGGTGAGTGGAAGGCGACCGCTGCCGACCTCAGCAGCGATCTGGACATGCTCCAGGTCCCGCATACCGTCGTGACGGCTTTCCGCTTCCCGCTCGCCAGCTCCTACAGCAAGGCCATGCGTGAAGGCGAGGAGGTCCGCATCCTGCGCGAGAACCTGGGCCACCTGCTGCCGTGGATGCCTTCGCTGGAGCAGGTGATTGCCGACATCCCCAAGGACGCCCCGCACTGGGACTTCACGGTGTTCCAGCCCGGGCCGACGGCATGGCCGTCGCCATCCTGCGACTGTCGGCGGAGTGGCCCGCCTGGTCGAAGAAGCAGGCCCGCGCCGCCCGGCTGGTCTGCGCCGAGTGCGACTACGACCTGCGCGACCAGGCCGAGGACCGGGCTCCGTTCGACATCCGGCTGCCCGAGCAGCCCAAGCGCCGGCGGCTGGTGTGCGGGAAGTGCTGCAACGACGGCGTGGACGAGATGGAGCGACTGACCGCGCTTGCCGGAAAGCCGTCGTGACGACCGCCGGGCCGGGCACGGACCGGCTGCTGGTTGCGGACCTGGTGGGCCTGCTGGGCGACGCCGAGCACTACAGCAGCCCGGCTCCACGCCCGGCAGCCGGCTGGACTATCTGGAGCGGCGGGCCGCGCTGCTGCACCGGCTCGTCGACGTCGTCGGCGACGAGTCCTCCGCTACCTCGCCCAGGACGCCGAGGACCGCGCCAAGGGCGTACGCGCCGGAGCCGAGGCCCTGGCGCGGGAGTGCGGCGACCCGCCGCCCGCACCGCGCCGCCCGCAGTGAACGCTCAGGCTCCGAGGAAGAGCTGAGGCAGCCCGGCCGCCATCTCCAGCGCCGCCGCGTAGTTGGTCCGGGCCTGCTTCACCAGCCGCACGTCCGCGACCAGCTCCGGGTACAGCTCGCGGGCGCCCTTGCCCCGCTTCTCGTACACGGCCCGCAATTCCTTCTCGGCATCCTCGACACTGGTGTTGCGGAACGGCCACTTCTCCCTGGCTGCCCGGAGGTGTTGGCCTCGCTCGAACACGTCAGGCAGACCTTGACGCCTTCAATCGTGGTGACCACCTCCTCGTCGCGGATCAGGCCGAAGATCCTGCCCTCGAAAAGTCGGCGGCCCCAGATGGGTTTCCAGCAGGCAAGCGTCCAGGAACGCTGTGCCCGCCTTCGAGCGCGGCTCGTACACCCCGTCCCGCAAATGCCAGGGCGCGTCCTCCAGCCGCTTCAGCGCCACCCAGACGAACAGCTCGCCGTCGTGCTCGTGCAGGACGTGCCAATGCGGCTTGCGCCGGGCGTCGTGGCAGCACTTCGGGTCCACCACACGGCCCCAGGGGCGGCCCACCACCGCGCAGTCGCCTTCGGCCAGCATCGAGCGTTGCGGTAGCTGGCTGTAGATCCCTTTCGGCATCCGCTTGCCGTTCACCGACAGGGTCTTGATCGTGACGGATGACTCCGCGATTCCCAGTTCCACAACGGATCAACGTCCCTGGCCCCGCCAAGAGGCGGCCACCTGGGCCGGGGCCGCCCGTTTGGCCCAAGCCAGTGGCTCCGGGCCGCGTGTCGTCGAGCATGACTGTCAGGTGTGAGCCAGGGCCTGCGGATGTCGCCAAAAGCCGGTCCACACCACTCCAGCAGTCCAAGTTCGAACGGGTTAAAAATGGGTTAAAGGTTAGGGTAAATGGTGCTAGGGTGGGGGTACGAAAGGAGATCCACCCATGGCGTCCGAGGAAGAGCTGTTCGCGAACATCGACGCGTTGCTGGAAGAGGAGCCGCAGCTCCGCCCCGGCGGAGCGCGCCCGGCTGCGTGAGGCCGCCGGCATCACCCAGGCCCGTCTCGCGACCGCGTTGAAGTCCACCGTGCAGACGGTGAAGAACTACGAAACGGCCGCTCCGAGCCGAAGTCGCCGCGCCTGGAGGCGTACCAGCGACTGCTGAACGGCTGGGCCGCGAAGTACCCGCCCACGCCGTTCCCGCTCCGGTCATCGCACCGCAGCCGGTGCCGGAGACGTTCACCGGCCCGTCCGCGCCCGAGGTACCCGAGCCGGAGACCGTCGCACCGGCGCAGGCCCCGCCGCCCGGCCGCACCGGAGCGCCCGCCGCCCGTCCGGCGACGTCCTCTCGCCGCCCGGCCGCGAAGAAGGCCGCGAAGCCCGCCGTCGACCCGCGCTTTCCGCACGGCCCGCTCGCCGTCCTCGATGGCGATGGTTCCGCGTACGGCGTGGACGGCATCGTGCTCGACTGCCCGGCGACCACGGTCGTGGAGCTGGTGGAGTGGACGCTGCGCGAGGCCGGCCTCGGTGCGCCGAAGCTGCACCGCAACGGCAAGGACGCCGACCCGCTGATCGTGCTCACCACTGCGGCCGCGGTGAAGCTCGGGCTCCCCGAGCGCCTGGAGGACCGCCGGGGCCTGCGCTTGGAGGAGGACCACCCGGTCGTCAAGCAGGTCCTCAAGGCGAAGTGGCAGCTCACCAAGCGCGGATTCGGGCCGTGGGCCCGCATCTACCACAAGGCCAGCGGCGCCAGCGTCAGTGCGTGCAGCTCGCGATCCTGCCCTGGGACGCCCTCGATGAGCGTTCCTGGCCCGGCGTCACGGACATGGCACCGGCCGACATCGCCCGCGTCCTGGGCATCTACGCCCAGCGGGTCAGCACCCGCGCGGCTCCACCGCCGTCTCCGGCCTGGAGCTGATGACCGCGCTGCGCCCGCCCACGCGCCCGGTGCGCGACGAGGAGACCGGCAACTGGGTGTCCGGCCCCAACCCGGCTCGCTGGGCACGGAGGCGATGGACCCGGCCCGCCGGAGGTCAGCCGAGCACCCGGCCATCTTCCACTCCGGCTGGGACGGCGGGTTCCTGCACGAAGAGGCGTACAACTGGGTGCGGCCGGTGGAGCTCCTCAGCGATGAGGAGTGCACGCTGCCCTACGCGATCGGCCTGGACCTGAACACGGCGTTCCTCGCGGCCGCCGCCCGGCTCACCGTCGGCCTGTCGGCGCCCGACCACTTCCACGCCCCGAAGTTCAACCCGAAAATTCCCGGGTCTTGGTTGGTCGACCTCTCCCACGTGGAGATCGACCCGCGCCTGCCCTCACCGTTCACGCCGTCCGGCGAGCGCCCGACCGGGCCCGCCTGGTACCAGACGCATACCGTCGCCTACGCCCAGGGCTCGGCTACAACGTGGAGCCGATCGAGGCGTACCTGCGCCGCGAGACCGGCGCGTACCTCGACCCCTGGCACGACCGGCTCAAGACCGCCTACGTCGACACCCTCGCCGACATGGGCGTCACCAAGGACCTGACCGATACCGAGTTCCTCGGGGCGATGGCCCGGCACAAGGACGTCGACCCGGCGCTGACCGCCGTGCTCGCCGCGATCAAGGGCACCATCAAGGGCGGCATCGGCAAGCTGTTCGAGAACCCGCAGGGCAAGAACCACAAGCCCGGCGACCCGTGGCCGGGCATGCAGCGCCCACCTGGCGCCCGGACATCCGTGCCGCCGTCATCAGCAAGGCCCGGGTCAGCATGCACCGCAAGCTGGCCAACATGGTGAAGCTGACGGGGCTGTACCCGCTCGCGGTGCTGTCCGACTGCGTCGTCTACCCGAGCCCCGGCGCCTCGCCGCTGGACTTCCTCCCCTACGCGGCGTCCGGCAAGCCGCAGCCGGGCGGGTTCCGCCTCGGGCCCACGCCGGGCCTGGCGAAGCTGGAGGGTATCGAGTCGATGATGTGGGCGGTCGACGTGATGGAGAAGGGCCACAACCCGCCAGTCTCATCAAGGGCGGCAACGCGGTCCTGGACGAAGGCGAGTAGACCGTGCGAGAGATCGAGAACGCCATCGAGCGCGCGGGCGGAAGCGTTCACCCGCGAGCCTCCCAAGACCCTCAAGGCCCAGATCGGCTACCTGATCAAGCAGTTGGGCACCGCCAAGGCCGTCGCGCAGGGCTCGGCATCACCGCCGACTCCGTCAACCGCTACCGGCGCGGCGCCCGTAAGAACCCGCCAAGGCCATCGCCAAGAAGATCGACGGTGCCGTCCGGGCCGCTGGCAGCCCAGGTGCGCCGCCGCCGGCGAAGCAGGCGGCCAGCAGCGGCAGGATCACCGTGGAGACCGGGCGTCCTTCGGCTACAAGGCAGCCGGGGATCGACGGACGAACCGCGCATGCGACGGCTGACCGTCCACCTCCCGCGACCTACGCGCAGCGTCTGTTCGAGCCCGTGACGAAGGGGCCACCGACCAGAGGATGCGTGAAATCATCGCTGAAGGATTCAGGGAAGTGTATTTTCAGGACGGCGGACGCCGCGCGGGCGACCTCCACGAAGTCGAAATGAAGAACATCGACTATTTGGATCTGGACTACTGAATTAGGAGCCCTTTATGGCCAGCATCAATTACCCGTATCCGGACCCGAAGAGCGAGACGGAGTGCGCGGCGAACCGTCAGGCCGCCGACGACTACCAGCGCCAGGAGGAGGAAGGCGCCGACTTCCTCGACTGGGAAAGGGAGCTGGCATGACGCTCACCGACCCCGAAAGGAAAACCGGCATGGCCGCTCCCGCCGTCCGTCCCGCGCGTACGGTGAAGTGACGACCCGCCAGGAGGTGCCCATGAGCGCGCAGCCCGAGGAAGCCCCGCCCGCCGGCCCCGGCCGCCGCCGCCAACTGCTCGCGCAGCTGCGCGCCGACCGCCGCGCCGACAGCTGGGTGCCGGCCTTCGAGCGGGACTGGGCCAAGGCCCTGGACGACTCCCGCCACACCTACAGCCTCACCCGCTCCACGACGTCGTACGCGCCTGGCAGTTGCGCGTCGCCGCGGCCCGGCCGTCGACGCGTACATGGACTCCGGCCGTGACGAGTCCGGCTTCGTGGACCTGGACGATGTCCTCGGTGCCCGCCGGTGACCGCAGGGCCGTGGGCGGTTCGCCTGTCGGCTCAGGCCGCCAAGACGCTCACCGAGCTCCCCGAGCACGCCAAGGAGTCGGTCCGCGACGTCCTGGACCTCGCGGTGCGCTCCCCGTGGGGCTGGCCGCAGTGGAACACCGGTGACCCGGACGGCGAGGACGTTCGCGCCGCGTCGGTCGGGCAGCTGTCCGTCGTCTATGTGATCAACCGGCTCACCCGCCACCTGTCCGTCCTGGACATCATCTGGATCGGGTAGCCACCCGTGACAACGCCCTGACCCCGGCATTGCAGCTGCCGGGGTCAGGGCGTTCTATCGTAGCCACAGCCGTATCCACCCGTTGCCACCCGGGCGGCAACGCGTATCCGCAGTAGCCACCAGGCGCCGTAGGGCCGGGTAGCGTGCCGGGGACTGATCCAGAACCCGGGGTGGGGAGTGGCGATGCGGTTTCCACGGTTCGATGAGCGCGGCCCGCTGACGACGACCGAGCTCGAGGCGCTGCGGTCGCTGAACGCGGCGTTCCTGACCGCGCGGTACGAGTGGCAGTCGGCGGTCACCCTCTGGGACCGGCTCGCGAGCGCCGGTGATGTGGCCGAACTGCACGAGACACCGGCGACGTTCCCGTTCTACGGGCAGGCCGTCCATGAGATCGCGAGCGGCGCGACCGCGTACGAGCGGCACACGGCGCTGGTCGCCTGGCGGTACACGGCCGCCGCGGTCGTCCTGGGCGTCACCGTGCTCCAGCGCGTCGCGGAGGCGAAGCCGCCCTGGCGGCCACGCTGGTGGAGGAGCTGTGCCAGGAGCCGACCCTGGGCCGCCTGCGCGAGGCGCTGTCGGTGCCGGTGGCCGACCTCCTGCCCGAGCGCCCGCACCACAGCGCCATCCCGAACGAGCGCGAGGACACCGCGCGCCGGTGGGCCAAGGTGCGCGACGGTGTGGACGGTGCGATGGACATGGTCGTGGAGATCGCCGCAGACGAGGACGCGGACCACCCCGGACCAGGACGAAGCAGCCGGCTGCCTGCTGACCGAGCACTGCCCGCCCACACCGACCCGGTGTACCAGGGCGTCCTGGAGCCGCTGTTCCGGCTGGCGGAGAAATCCCGTACGGCCTCATGCGGATCCTCGACAAGGGCTGAGCGCTCAGACCTGCGGCGGCGCCGCGCCGGGCAGTTCGCCGGCGAAGTCCCACCACTCCTGGATGGTCCACACGACGAGCTTGGAGCGGTCGGTGGACATCCGCAGCCACACCTCATCGCCGCCGGGCATGAGCGCCACTTCCACGTGCGGCTCGTCCCACGTGCCCAGCGCGTACATCCACCCGATGCCGTCGGGCCAGGTCCGTATCGCCGCCGTGCCGCTCAGCGCCGCGGCGAGGCGTCAAAGGCGGCCTTGGGTATCCGCACTTCCACCGGTTCCCGCTCGATCCCCGCCACCCCAGGCCCCTGCTTCCGTGGCGAGATGCGACAACCCGCCGTCGCGGATCACCCTGCCAGACCCGTCGCAAATCCGGGTGTCACGCTGTGAGGTCTATAAGCCTCACAGCCCGTTTCCAGGTGAACGCGTTAGCTATGAGGCTGTGAGCCTGTGAGGTGGGGGCTTGCGGCCGTGCTTCCGTACGCCCTGGTGCGGTCCGCCGGCGCGCAGGACGATGGAGTCGTGGGCGAGGACAACGAGGACCAGGAGCACGGCGGCGAACCGGCGCGGCCGCCGCTCAGCGCGGCCCGCGCCGGGAGATGACGGCCGGGCTGCGCGAGGCGATGGACGACGTCCGGCGCTCCGGCGCGGTGCTCGCCGCCGGGTCCGCGCCGCGCACGCCGCCAAGGTCTGGCTCCCCTGGGCTTCACCTCGTGGGAGTCGTACTGCGAGACGGAGTTCGGCATCAGCCGCGCCCAGGCGTACCGGCTGCTCGACGTCGCCCGCGCCCTGGCCGCGATCCACGACGCCGTCACCGCCGGCCCGGGACGTCCCGCACGCGAGACAGCGACCCCGGCGCCGCGGCCGCGCTCGACTACGGCCTGTCCCAACGCGCCCTGATCGACGTCTCCGGCCGTACCGGCGACGTCGCGGAGCTGATCACCCGCCGCCTCGCCACGCTCGCCCACAGCGGCCTCCAGGCGCTCGATGAGCCACCGTGCGCGCCGTGGTCCGCCAGGCCGTCCGCGACGTCCGCACCGCACCGCCCCGCCGCCCGCCGGTCCGCCAGCGGATCCCGCACTCACCGAGCTGCGCCGCGTCGTCGACGACCTCGCCGCCACCACCCACCAGCTCGGGGGCTGATGCTCGAAGTCGCCCCGGCGTACCTGTCCGACACCGCCGCGGCCGACGTCCTGGCCCCGCTGTGCGAGCAGATCGGCGAGACCCTCGAGAACGGCCTCGCCGCCCGCCGCTACGCGATGTCCGGCGACCGCCGCGCCCTGTACGGCACCGTCCTGTAGGCCACTCACCCCGGCACTCCTGTGTGCCACACAGGCAGTTTCCCCAGGTGAGCGAGGTGCGCGGGGAGGGTGTGAGCTGTGAGCGAGGGCCTGCGCCGACGGGGTGTTGCTGCTCCTGGCCGTGCTGCTCGCGGTGGTGTGGAACGGGTTGCTGCTCGATGGGCAGCGGGGGTGGTGGCTGTGGTTGGCGGGGTGCTGCTCGTGGTCCTGGTGGTGGTCGTCGGGTTGCAGCACGGTGGTGTCGTGGGTGCAGCGCAGCATTTGCCTGGGCCAGGCGGCACACGGGTGCTGCACGGGTAGCAGGCCGGCCCCGGCCGGTGCAGCACGGCCAGCTGCTGCCCGCTGCCCGAGACTCTTGCTGCAAGACCCAGAGGGCAGCAGGTCGCCTTGCTGCTGACGGCGATGGGAGCCGTGGATCGCAGATCTGCGATGTTCCGCCGAGATCTATGCGCAGCTGCTGCATACAACGCGACGCCCGTGCTGCTCGCCACCCCTGTCACCTGGGGCTTTCCCTCCAGGGAACGATGTACGCACCCGCCGGGACAGTCAGCGCGTGTTCTAGAGAACCAGAACAAAACGGTTCCCCTAGTGATACCGTCCCGGCGTGCTGCGCGCGGCTGACCTGCGGTTTCCCCTCCAGGGGAACGATGTACGCCCGGGCCGCCGGACGTCGCCGCGCGTGTTCTGGAGAACCAGAACAAAACGGTTCCCCTAGTGATACCGACCCCGGCCCGCCGCTCGCCTTCCGGGAAGCGTGTGCGGGCCGGTGGATCTCGAACGGCGCCGCACCCTGGGGTGGCGGCGCCGTGGCGTCAGGAAGAGCCCTGGAGGGCCGCTCAGGCGCTTTGCGCGGGTTGGCGACCTGGGCAGCGAAGCGGGTCCGGCGCTGCTCGGTGAAGTCCTCTGCAGGCGTCGTGTTGATCGCGGGGACCGCCATCGCGGTACGGGCGACCCGGCCGCCGGTCAGCAGGGGTGGATCTGGTAGTAGCCACGGCGCAGGAGCCAGGCTAGGCCGGCCTCCCGCAGCTCCTTGAAGCCACGGTTCACCGCGGGCTTCCCCGCCCGAGCTCGGCGGCCATCTCGGCCTGGCTGATGCCGACGGCACCGTTGTCCGGGTCCTGGAGCGCCAGGAGGACATCGAGCACACGACGGGCAGTCAGGGAGATGTCCACGAGGGCGAGCATCCGCAGAGCATCACGGGTAAGCGTGATCGGCTCGTCGGACGGGGGCCAGGTACGTAAGTGGTGCTCACGAGGGCCTCCTGGTCGATGTCGTCTGCCTCTGAGGATATGCCCGGCCGCGTCACGCCTCGCCTGACGGAACGCCTGGCGTCGGCGCGGCAGCGCCACGACCTTCTCGCGACGGCGGGCCGTCTCGGCTTCCTTCTTCGCCTGCGCCCGCGCCGCCTCGCCACTCAGCGGGGTACTCCGGGGACGGGATGACGCAGGCCGGGCCCTTCGCGGCGTTCCACTCCTTCTGCCACTCCTCCTGCTCGGCAGAGGTGCCGGCCACCGTCAGCCACGGGTTCAGCTGGAGCACGCCGGGCTTCGCGGTACGCATCCATCCGATGTGGTGGAAGAACTGCGACGGCTCGCTGACCGAAGCCGCGGACAGGGTGCACAGCTGCTGGAGATCCCGCTGGTTGATCCGGACGTACCCGCGCGGCGCCTTCGTCCGGTCCACACCGTGGTAGCCCGGGTCCTGGGCGGCCACGAGCTTGCACCACACCTGGAACCAGCTACCCGGCATCTTCATGCTGCCCAGCACGTCCATCAGCAGCCGGGCGTCCAGGACGTACCCTTCAGCTGCGCGCTGACCGCGAACTCACGCCCCTTGATCTTCTCGACACTGACGACCATGCCGCCCTTGCCATCCGACCGGGCGACAACACGCTGGCCAGGCCGAACGATCGGCAGCTGCTCCATCAGAAGGTCCTCCAGGAAGATCATCGAGTGTGGGCCGAACGGTACCACTAGGGGAACCGTCTTGTTTCAGAGGACTAGAACAAACCCGTCCCGGACGGCCCGCTGCGCCCGGCGACTCGCCCGAGGTTTGTTCTAGATCTCCAGAACAAACCCGACCCCTTTGTTCTGGAGATCTAGAACACGCCATTTGGCGTTTGCCCAGGTCAGAGCGTTTTCGGGCGCGCGCACTCTTAGGTGTTTGTAGTACGCCAACCCACCCAAGCTGAGGCCGCCGGCGCATCGGCCACAGGCAAGCAGCAGCGGGCAGGCCGGGCGTGTCGCGCGGCACCTCGCGGGTGACCGGTGGGGGCTGAGGCGGCTTCGCGTGCGGCTCCGTAGGACCGGCGCGGACCGTAGGCGGCAGCAGCGGCTCTGAGTCTCGGGTGGTACCGGCCGTGACGATCAAAACCAAGAAACGTGGCCGGTTCCGGTGGGCGGTTCCGCCGCCCGGCCTGGCGGCCGATCGGCTCCGGCACCTCCGCACGTCGAGGTGAACCGGTCCCATATCGGAGCTTCCTTTCCGTGGCTAAGCTATTTGGGGCCGCGCAATTCTGAATTCAGCCGGTAGTTTTGACCGGGGCGGGGTGGCACGGCAGCGACCAAACGCTACACAGCTCAGGTGAGTGATGCAGCATCCACGTCGCGCGTTCGCTTCTTCGGGTGACGTCTCGTCGAATTCCGCCCATGATGGCCGGTTGGCGTGTATGCTGGCGGGGTATTGGTGAACGTGAGCGGGCAAGCTCGGGAGTGGGGAGGGTCGGGGTGGAGCGCAGCGGAACCCGTCACTACGGTGGGGCCGGCGCCCATGCGGGCCGACGATCCGTCACGCTCGTTGCGGGGGTGGTGGCTGGGATTCCCAAGCCCTACACAGTCCCGCGCGTGATGCACCTCCCTCGTAGCCAGCCCCGATGATCGCGCTTGCGCGGTCGCCTAATTCGCGCTTGCGCGAATTGCATTCCGTTCGAATTCCGTTTACGGAATTCCATTCCGGCGCTGTGCCGGAATTCGAATGCGCTTGCGCAATTCGGCACTCTATCCCCGGCTTGCCGGG
>JAMYWH010000002.1:0-3289 GCA_038070475.1 Streptomyces sp. M10(2022)
ATCGCTGCGCGAGGCGGTCGCTGCGTCCCGCTGGCTCATGCTGCATGAGCGCCTCTTCGCTGCGCCCAGGAGGTAGTGGGCCGGCCGCTGCGCGCCTGGCTCGCCGCGCGGTGCGCGGGCGGGCCACCGAGGTGCGGTGGTGCGGCTAGCCGGTTCTCCAGTGGGAGTTGGGGAGCGCTGCGCACCTGGGCGGGTTCGCTGCGCCTCCGCCTGGCGGTCCTTCCGGCTGTGCCTCCAGGATCTTGGCCCGCTATCGCGGGCCGGGCTGGCTGCGGAAGTGAGGGGCGCGCGTTCGTGGCCAGTTCGGGGTACATGCTGGATCGTTCTGATGCAGCATGTACCCTTGGCGAAAGTATGGGACTACCTGGGGCCGTCTGTCGAATCAAATCGGGCGACATACTCACAGGCTCCCCGTTGGGCCTGCACCTCGCTGCAGTGGGACGGACTGAACATCATGGATCTCATCGCCTCTCCAACGAGCGTATCGCTGGCCGTCTTTGATCGCTTCACAGTTAGGCTTCCCGTGGTAGACGTTCCCTCCTTTGGTGACGTACACCCTTCGGGGAAGCTCAGATCGTGCTGTTCGGCAGTGGTCACACTGGGGGCTGGGCAGGAGCATCACTTCACAGAAGTCTTCGTCCATGCCTCCCATTCTTTCGTACCGGCACCTCGCTGACCACCTCATATAAGTCAACTATCGCGCCGCCATAGGCTCTTGACAGTCGTTCATATGGCCGTCGCTTACGCCCTCAATATTCGAGTCTGTCAAGAGATGCATGTGAGGTTAACTCTCGATGATCCAGCTCCGTGAGCACCAGGTCGATCAGAAATCAGCATTCCGTAAATGGGTGGGATTCCTGCAGGCCATCGGTGCCCCGCAGGTGCCCGGGCCACGATCGTGTCAGCGACCGGATCGGGCAAGACGATCACGGCCGCCGCGTGCGCGCTGGAGAGCTTCGCGGACGGCCGGATCCTCGTCACCGTCCCGACCTGGACCCGCTCGCCCAGACCGCTCAGGCGTGGCGCCTGGTGGGCCACCGGGCCCCGATGATCGCGGTGTGCCTCGCTGGAGAACGACATGGTGCTGAACGAGCTGGGGTGCGCACCACCACCAACCCGATCCAGTTGGCTCTGTGGGCCGGGTCCGGGCCGGTCGTCGTGTTCGCCACGTACGCCTCCCCTGGTGGACCGCGAGGACAGCGACGCGCCCGTGGACCAGCGGAAGGTTCGCGGGCCGCTGAGGCCGCCCTGGCGGGCGGAGAGCGCCTGTACGGGCAGCAGGTGGCCCCGTTCGACCTCGCCATCGTGGATGAGGCCCACGGAACCGCCGGTGATCTTGGCCGTCCGTGGGCGGCAATCCACGACAACCAGCGGATCCCCGCGGCCTTCCGGCTCTACCTCACCGCAACCCCGCGCATCCTCGCCGCGGCCCGCACGCAGAAGGGCGCGGACGGCCAGGAGGCGGAGATCGCGTCCATGGCAGACGACCCGGAGGGCACGTACGGGGCGTGGCTCGCGGAGCTCGGGCTCTCGGAGGCGATCGAGCGGGAGATCCTCGCCGGATTCGAGATCGACGTCCTCGAGATCCGCGACCCTCCCCGTCCTCGGGGAATCGGAAGAGGCGCGGCGCGGCCGACGCCTGGCGCTCCTGCAGACCGCACTTTTGGAGCACGCGGCGGCGTACAACCTGCGTACGGTCATGACGTTCCACCAGAAGGTCGAAGAGGCCCGCGCGTTCGCGGACAAGCTGCCGCAGACCGCTGCCGCGCTGTACGTCAACGACGCCTCCAACGCCGACCTGGCCGCAGCCGACAAGCTGCCGAAGTCGTCGATCGACGCCGAGTTCTACGAACTCGAGGCCGGCCGCCACGTCCCGCCGAACCGAGTGTGGTCGGCATGGCTGTGCGGCGACCACCTCGTGTCCGAGCGGCGCGAGGTGCTGCGCCAGTTCGCAGGCGGCATCGACGCGGCCGGGCGCCGAGTGCACCGGGCGTTCCTCGCCAGCGTTCGCGTGCTCGGGGAGGGCATCGACATCACCGGCGAACGGGGAGTCGAGGCCGTCTGCTTCGCCGACACCCGCGGCTCGCAGGTGGAGATCGTGCAGAACATCGGCCGGGCGCTGAGGCTCAACAGGACGGCTCCACCAGGGTCGCCAGGATCATCGTGCCGGTGTTCCTGGAGCCCGGCGAGAACCCACCGACATGGTCGCCAGCGCCAGCTTCCGCCCCTTGTAGCGGTCCTCCAGGGCCTCCGCAGTCACGATGAGCGACTCGCTGAGCAGCTCGCTTCCCGCGCGCTATGCCGGTAGCGAGGATCGCCGAGGTGTCGTTCACCAGCGACGACCGTGTCCGGGACGTGATCCACAACTTCAACACGGACGGCTTCGACTCGCTGTATCCGAAGTACAAAAGGGCGGTCGGCCGAAGCAGCGTTCACGCTGCCTGAACGCCGCGAGATCAAGAAGATCGCGAGCGAAGCCGACCGAGCACGACCCCGTTCTCGACCTGCGACCATTAGCTGGCGGACTTCCTGGTAGCCGAGGGGTGGTCGACGACATCAGCCACGAGGGCCTGCGCATCCTGCTCCGCGAGGAAGGCGTCTCCTTTCAACGCCTGAAAACCTGGAAGACCTCCAGCGATCCCGACTACGCGGCGAAGAAGGCCCGGGTCGAGCACCCTACGCGATCGCCGACGGCGAGGTCATACCCGAGGACGGCGAACCCGACGTCATCTTCTGCATGGACGAGTTCGGACCCTCAACCTGATGCCGCACCCGGGCCGGCAGTGGGCCGAACGGAGGCAAGCACAAGGATCCCGACCGTGAACCCTGGCGGCGGCTCGGGCCACCTACAACCGCTACGGCGGAGTACGCCACCTGTTCGCCGCCCTGGACCTGGCCAGGACAAGCTCTACGGCCACATCAAACCGGTCAAGCGGCGGACGCAGTTCCTGGAGTTCTGCCGCTACCTGCGCAGCCTCTACCCACCGACCGTGCGATCGCGATCGTCAGTGACAACTTCTCCCCGCACCTGACCACGAAGAGATGCCAGCGGGTCGGCACCTGGGCCGCGGCGAACAACGTCGAGATGGCCTACACCCCGACCAACAGCTCCTGGCTCAACCGCATCGAGGCCCAGTTCACAGCCCTGCGCTACTCATCCTGACGGCACGGACCACGCCGACCACAAAGAGCAGGGCAATATCCGCCGCTACATCATCTGGCGAAACTCGCCATGCCGACGACCGGCGCCTACGCGCAGTCGTCGACAGGGCAACGTTGCCTGAGGCGG
>JAMYWH010000003.1:0-2291 GCA_038070475.1 Streptomyces sp. M10(2022)
AGCGCGCGGGAAGCGAGCTGCTCAACGAGTCGCTCATCGTGACTGCGGAGGCCCTGGAGGACCGCTACAAGGGGCGGAAGCTGGCGCTGGCGACCATGTCGGTCGGGTTCTCGCCGGGCTCCAGGAACACCGGCACGATGATCCTGGCGACCTTGGTGGAGCCGTCCTTGTTGAGCCTCAGCGCCCGGCCGATGTTCTGCACGATCTCCACCTGCGAGCCGCGGGTGTCGGCGAAGCAGACGGCCTCGACTCCCCGTTCGCCGGTGATGTCGATGCCCTCCCCGAGACGCGAACGCTGGCGAGGAACGCCCGGTGCACTCGGCGCCCGGCCGCGTCGATGCCGCCTGCGAACTGGCGCAGCACCTCGCGCCGCTCGGACACGAGGTGGTCGCCGCACAGCATGCCGACCACACTCGGTTCGGCGGGACGTGGCGGCCGGCCTCGAGTTCGTAGAACTCGGCGTCGATCGACGACTTCGGCAGCTTGTCGGCTGCGGCCAGGTCGGCGTTGGAGGCGTCGTTGACGTACAGCGCGGCAGCGGTCTGCGGCAGCTTGTCCGCGAACGCGCGGGCCTCTTCGACCTTCTGGTGGAACGTCGCTGACCGTACGCAGGTTGTACGCCGCCGCGTGCTCCAAAAGTGCGGTCTGCAGGAACGCCAGGCGTCGGCCGCGCCATCTCTTCCGATTCCCGAGGACGGGGGAGGGTCGCGGATCTCGGGGACGTCGATCTCGAATCCGGCGAGGATCTCCCGCTCGATCGCCTCCGAGGCCCGAGCTCCGCGAGCCACGCCCGTACGTGCCCTCCGGGTCGTCTGCCATGGACGCGATCTCCGCCTCCTGGCCGTCCGCGCCCTTCTGCGTGCGGGCCGCGGCGAGGATGCGCGGGGTTGCGGTGAGGTAGAAACCGGAAGGCCGCGGGGATCCGCTGGTTGTCGTGGATTGCCGCCCACGGACGGCCAAGATCACCGGCGGTTCCGTGGGCCTCATCCACGATGGCGAGGTCGAGCAGGGCCACCTGCTGCCCGTACAGGCGCTCTCCGCCCGCCAGGGCGGCCTCAACGCGCGAACCTTCCGCTGGTCCACGGGCGCGTCGCTGTCCTCGCGGTCCACCAGGGGAGGCGTACGTGGCGAACGACGACCGGCCCGGACCCGGCCCACAGAGCCAACTGGATCGGGTTGGTGGTGGTGCGCACCCCAGCTCGTTCAGCACCATGTCGTTCTCCAGCGAGCACACCGCGATCATCGGGGCCGGTGGCCCACCAGGCGCCACGCCTGAGCGGTCTGGGCGAAGCAGGTCCAGGTCGGGACGGTGACGAGGATCCGGCCGTCCGCGAAGCTCTCCAGCGCGCACGCGGCGGCCGTGATCGTCTTGCCCGATCCGGTCGCTGACACGATCGTGGCCGGGCACCTGCGGGGCACCGATGGCCTTGCGGGAATCCCACCCATTTACGGAATGCTGATTTCTGATCGACCTGGTGCTCACGGAGCTGGATCATCGAGAGTTAACCTCACATGCATCTCTTGACAGACTCGAATATTGAGGGCGTAAGCGACGGCCATATGAACGACTGTCAAGAGCCTATAACGGCGCGATAGTTGACTTATATGAGGTGGTCAGCGAGGTGCCGGTACGAAAGAATGGGAGGCATGGACGAAGACTTCTGTGAAGTGATGCTCCTGCCCAGCCCCCAGTGTGACCACTGCCGAACAGCACGATCTGAGCTTCCCCGAAGGGTGTACGTCACCAAGGAGGAACGTCTACCACGGGAAGCCTAACTGTGAAGCGATCAAAGACGGCCAGCGATACGCTCGTTGGAGAGGCGATGAGATCCATGATGTTCAGTCCGTCCCACGCAGCGAGGTGCAGGCCCAACGGGGAGCCTGTGAAATATGTCGCCCGATTTGATTCCAGAGCGGCCCTAGGTAGTCCCATACTTTCGCCAAGGGTACATGCTGCATCAGAACGATCCAGCATGTACCCCGAACTCGGCCACGAACGCGCGCCCCTCACTTCCGCAGCCAGCCCGGCCGCGATAGCGGGCCAAGATCCCTGGAGGCACAGCCGGAAGGACCGCCAGGCGAGGAGCGCAGCGAACCCGCCAGGGTGCGCAGCACTCCCCAACTCCACTGGAGAACCGGCTAGCCGACCACCGCACCTCAGTGGCCCGCCCGCGCACCGCGCGCCAGCCAGGCGCGCAGCGGCCGCCCACCTCCTGGAGCGCAGCGAAGGAGGCGCTCATGCAGCATGAGCCAGCAGGGACTGCAGCGACCGCCCACATCGCGCAGCGATA
>JAMYWH010000004.1:0-232006 GCA_038070475.1 Streptomyces sp. M10(2022)
AGGTGCACGTCCGGCGTGACGAGGACGGGCGGATCGTCGGGGCCGGCGGCGACGGTGACGGCGAGGACCAGGAGGACGACAACACGCGGGCCGCCGCCGAAACCGCCCTGCTCCATTTCTCCAGCCCCGCGACGCGGCGACCATCGCGGCGTTCCTGCGGACCCGGGTCTACCGGCCGGAGTCGCTGGTGTGGCTGCAGGGCTACCAGGCCCTCATCCGATGGCGGAAGGAGAACGAGATCACCGGCCTCCACGCCGTGCCCTACGACGTTGAGGTCGAGGTCGGCGTCACGAAGGACTTCCCGCTTGCCGATGGGTCCACCAGCAGCGCAAGGCGCTGCGGGCGGGTGAGCTGGAGGAGCGGCGCAAGACCCTCCTCGACGCGCCGGAGGCCGGGATGGTCTGGGAGCCGGGCGAGGAGGCGTGGAGGGCAAGCTCGCCGCGCTGCGGTCCTACCGGCGGGCGACTGGGCACTCGCGCCGCGTCAGGACGCGGTGTGGGCGAGGCCGAGGCGATGGTGCCGGTCGGGCAGCACATGGCCAACCTGCGCCGGAAGGGCGGCCTGGGAAGGCCCCGGAGCGGGCGGCGGAGCGCGCGCAGCAGCTGACGACGATCGACCCGGACTGGGGCTGCCCGTGGCCGCTGGACTGGCAGCGGCACTACCGCGTCCTCGCCGACCTCGCCGACGCCGACGGTGTCCTGCCCTACATCGCGCCGGGCGTCGTCTTCGAGGGCGACGACCTGGGCACGTGGCTCCAGCGGCAGTCCCAGCCGGGTACTTGGCGCAGCTCTCCGCCGAGCAGCAGGAACGCCTGACCGCTAGGCGTGCAGCCCGCAGAGACGCCGTCTCCCGCCCCGGCAGCCGCTCGTACGACGAAGGGCCCGAACAAGGCGCAGCCGGCGTTCCAGCGGGCCTGGCAGCCCTCGCGCAGTGGGTGGAGCGGGAAGGCGCGGACCGGCCCGTACCAGGGGCACGGTGAACCGGTCACGGTCGACGGCGACGCGGAGCCGGTGATCGTCAAGCTGGGCGTATGGGCATCGAACACCCGCGCTAGGCGGGACAAGCTCACCCAGGAACAGCTAGACGCACTACGAGAGCTGGGCATGGACTGGGCGTGACACCGGCCGCCCCCAGCCATTGAACCGGACAGTCAACGAAGTCCACTGAGAGGCCCCGGGCGTCATCGCCCGGGCCTCGTGCTGTCGGCAACGTGGTTGGCTACGAACCCGCGGGGCCGGTGGGGTGACGGTCGCGGTGTACGGGGCGTCAGCGGTCAGCGGGCCTCGGTCCAGGGTCGGCCACACTGTATTGGGGCCGCGCAGCTGATGTCGCTGAAGCCTTGATATAGAGCCAGCCACATATGACCAACCATCAGAATAGGCTCGGGCAGCCGTGATCGTGAGCAGAGGATGCACGGAATGACGGATCGTCTCAGCACGTTATTGCGTCACTTACGCACCCGTTCCGGCCTGACACAAGAACATCTAGCGGAACGGTCCGGGGTGAGTGTGCGCACCATTCGCCGACTGGAGGCTGGCAGCCTCACCGACCCCGGCTGGCGACGGTAAACCTGCTGGCGGATGCTCTCAAGGTCAGCGCCGAGGACCGGCAACAGCTTGCGACCACGCTCGCGAAAGCTCGGCCCGCACCGAGACGCATGGCCTCACAGGTTCACAGTGCGCTCGGCGCCGCCGCCGACGAATTGGCGAAGGAGATCAGGCGCCGTTGGCGGCGGGAGGAGGAACAGCGCCGCGTTCACGATCCCTTTCCCTGCCGGTGCGCTGGCACGTTGCGTCGTCCTTTCTGACCGACTTCCCCGAGAACATTCAGTGCCTGCCGCCGGGAGCGACGCCGCCGCAGATGGACCTCAGCGGTGATCTGCGGAATGTGGCCGAGGTCTACCGGCGGATCCCGTCCGAGCGGCTGATCGTTCTCGGCCGGGCCGGATCGGGCAAGTCGATTCTGACGATCAGGTTCGTCCTGGACTTCCTGGAGACCCGGGCTCCTCGACCGGGTGCCGGTGATCTTCAGTGTCGGGTCCTGGGACCCGACGGCCATCGCGTTGCAGGACTGGCTGATCGACCGGCTGGTGCGTGACCACCCACACCTCACGCGCCGGCCCCCGGCGGTTCGACGCTAGCCGCCACTCTGATCGACGCGGACCTCGTACTCCCGGTCCTGGACGGGTTCGACGAGATCGCGGAAGGCCTCCGGTCCACAGCGTTGGAGGCACTCAACACCACCTCGCTCCCGCTCGTGGTGACCAGTCGGCGTGGTGAGTTCGCCGAGGCGGTCCAGGAGGCCCGCGCTCCACTGGTCCGGGCCGCCGGTATCGAGCTCGGCGACCTCAACCTCGACGACCTGGCCGTCTACCTGTCCCGGACGGCCCAACCGGTAGCCCGCGGTCACGGCCACAGCGGCAGCGGGCGTTGTGGGATCGCGTACTGAAACAACTGCGTTCCCGGGAGGGCGGTACGGGTCTCGCCCTCGCCCGGGTTCTGAGAACCCTCTCATGATCACCCTGGCACGAACGATGTACAGCGAAGCGCCCGGCAGTAATCCGATGGAGTTGCTGGACACCGTACGTTTCCCCGACGCCCGCTCCCTCGAAGAACACCTGCTGACGGGCCTCGTGCCGACCGTCTACCAGCGTGGCACCGCCGAACCGACCGCCTTCGGGCGCCAGGTGCGGAACCGGGCCCGGAGCGCGCCGAGCGCTGGCTCGGCTACCTAGCCCACCACCTGGACCCGCTCAACAGTCAGCGGAAGTGCCTGGCTTGGTGGGAGTTCGGTGATTCGCTACGGCGTTCCACGCGCGTCATGATCGTCGGGGTGACATCTGCGCTGTGCGTCGCCGCCTCGGTGTGGCTGGGCGGCCTGTTCTTCACATCGTTGGCTTTCAATGAGGTTCTCCTACTGGGGCTTGATGGAGCCGGCCGCCGGCCTCGCCTTCGGATTGGCATACGGGCTATGCCCGCGTTCGGCGGCGCGGCCTTCGTGCCGACCCGCGTGCGGCTACGTTCGCGCACCGGCATTGGCCGCGGACTCGCCCTCGCGTGCACCGCACAGCTCCATGCCGTACTGCTGGGCGGATTCGTGATGGGCGTTGCGTGCGCGGGGCCCTCGCTCTCCAATGCGGGCTTGACCGCGGTTTCGAGATCACCAACGACGTGACGGTCATGGGCACGCTCGTGAGCATGGTGGCCTTCGGCCTGAGCTTCGGCGCTGGCACTGGGCTGGTCTTCGTGTTCTTGGCCGTACTCGCAGCGCCCGCGGAAATCGCATCTGCGACTACCCGGCCAGCCTGCTGGCCTCTAGCCGCGCGACGGTGGTCCAGCAGGTCCTCGTACTCGTGTCGGTGCTCAGCCTCACGATTTTCCTCGCCGGGCAGCTGCTCGCCAACCCTCCAGAGTCTCTTCAGATTGATGCACTGGAGCCTGTCGGACGGCCTTGCCATCGGGGCCGCCGGTGGGCTCGGGGTACGTGCGCGTACGCGCTCTCCTTCACAGCATGGGGCCGATGGCTGGTCCTGTCGCGAGTATGGCTGCCTCTGACCGGCAAGCTGCCCTGGGACATAGTCGCCTTCCTGAACGACGCCTGCGGCCGGGTGTCCTGCGCCGGACCGGCGCGGTGTACCACTTCCGCCACCCCGCGCTCCAGTACTGCCTCGAACGCTCGTTCTGCCAGCTGCAGGTTATCTATCGACCTGTCAGGTTCTTGGGAGTCAGTTTGCACACAGAACACGACGCCGCGCGTAGGCGCAGAATGGCTGTGGTCCTGGTCCTCTGCTGCTTGGCCGTCTTCCTAACGGTAGGGCTGCTCAGCGTGCACGACCTGCTCGACAGTTGGTCTCACCACGGCCGCCTACTCCTGGCGACACAACCGCCGTTGTCGGTTCCATCATCGGCATCGGCGGCGCCCTCGGCACCCTGATCGGAGCCACCCTTACCGCCTTCGCTCGCCTCGTCCAGGCACGGGGCCAAGCCGACGCGGACAAAATGCGAGCGCGTGCCGAACTGCTCCGCGCAGAAGCGGAGATGCACCGCGCCCGCACCGGACAGATCCCCGGCCCCACTCCAACACCTGAGACCTCACCGAATAGCAGCTCAACGGCAGCGGAAGAGTGATTGGCAGGAGCACAGGGCCGCCCGGTCAGACAGAGGCGAACAGCAGGTCCGGCCCGGGAAGCTGAGAAGCACCGGTTCCATGACAGTGAGGAACCCAGCGGCGTACCGCGCCGTGACAGCAAAACTGGCCCGGAAGGCCTGGCCGTGGCAAGGAGCGGCGGGGCGTTCGGGCGGGCGTCGCCGCGCTCGCCCAGTACAAGGAGCGGGAAGGGCAAATCGTCGTGCCCCGGTCGTGGAGCGAGGAGTTGCCGGACGGGGCACCGTCTGGCTGGGCGCGCAGCCCGTTGAGGTCCCGCTCTCCTGCCCCGGCGGCCACGCGTGCGACGAAGGTGGCCCGAGCAAGGCGCAGCAGGCTTTCTAGCGGGGCGTACAGGCCCTCGCACAGTGGGTGGACCGGCCGGTGCCGCGCGGTCACGGCGAAGAGATCGCGGTCGACGGCGAGGCGGAGCTGGTGGCGATGAAGCTGGGCGTGTGGGTCTCGAACACCAAGTCGAGGCGCGACAAGCTCACCCAGGAGCAGCTGGACGCACTGCGGGAGCTGGGCGTCGAGTGGGCGTGAACAGCCACAGGATCCGATCCGATCAAAGGGTGTTGCGTCTAGTTACACACAGCTACGCTGACAGCTCTGTGCGCAGGGGGATCATGCGGTTTGAGCAGCGGATGTATGCACACATCAAGTTCCTGGGGATGATGGCGGAGCTCTACGCGAACGAGTTCGAAGACTTCTTTCACCGCTTGATGTGCTCGCGGTATCCCGATTTCATCGACGTGCGCACCGCAGGGCCACTCGGTGACATGTCAGCAGACGGCCTCAGCCTGCACTCCCGAAAGCTGTACGCCTGCTACGGCCCTCAGACGTTCGATCCCTCCGAAGTCCGCAGGAAGCTGAACAAGGACCTTTCAGGGCGGTTACGAAGCGCAGCGGTGAGTTCGACACCTTCGTCTTCGTTCACAACGACCTGCGCGGTGTGCACCCGGTAGTGGCATCTTTGCTGGCTGGCGCGCGTGACAGCATGCCCTCGCTTCAGTTCGAGCAGATGGGCAGTCGGCGCCTGTGGCAGGAGTGCATGCAGCTTCCGCAGATGGCTGCGGAAGATGTGCTTCGGTGCGAGATTCCCATCAAGGACACGACTTTCGGCATCGGGATGGAGGACCTGGCGCCGTTGCTGAAGCAGCTGCAGGACATCCGTGCCGAGTCCAACCCTCTGATGTCCCTGCCTGACGTGCCGGTGGAGAAGCTGGACTTCAACCGGATCGAAGGAGCGGATCGAGAAGACCTCCTCCGGGGCATGCGGCAGAGCTATCTGGTGGATGCGTTCTATGCCGGCACCAGAAGCGAGCTGGAGCACGATGAGGTGGCGGAGGGCTTCCGCCTGTACTACCAGCAGGTACGTCGCGACTATAGCGACGCCGACGACGTACTTTGGCAGCTCAAGATGTACTTCCTGGGGAACGCCCAGCCGCGGCCGAAGGTGCTTCGAGCCGCCCTTGTGGTCTTGGCGCACTTCTTCGAACGATGCGACATCTTCGAGACGCCGCCCGCTGGCTGGCATCCGGGCATCAGGCTGACCGCATGATCACCCCAACGAAGGGCTAGCTCCTGACCGCTGCCTGCTCGCCGTCGGCGCGCAGGTTCTTCTCCAACTCGATGAACCGCGGACCATCAGCCAGGCGTGGGCGAGGCTGAAGAGCTGGCGCGCTGATCAGGCCCATACCTCGCCGGTATCGTTCGAGTGGTTCGTTCTGGCCCTGGACATCCTCTTCGCCATGGGTGCGGTGGAGCTGGCCCAGGACGTTCTCGTCGTAAGGAGTACGGATGCTGCGCCGTCTGAACGCTGACGACGCGCGGTTCAAAACGGTGGAATTCGCACCGGGACTGAACCTGCTGGTCGCTGACACCACCTCGTCGTCGGCCGAGACCGACAGTCGAAACAGCGCCGGCAAGTCGAGCGTGATCGAGCTCGTTCACTTCCTTCTGGGAGCTCAATCCTCCAAGTCGCTGGCTACGAACAAGGCCCTGCGTCACATCACCTTCAGCCTCGCTTTGACTGGCCAGGGCAGGATGGTCCGCTTGAGGTACGGCGGCGCGGAGACAGTTCCAAGGTCGTGTCGCTGAGCCAGGACGTATCCGGCGTGCCGTCTGACACGCTCTTTACCGACGGTCAGGACGTCGAGCTGTCCGTGGAGCAGTGGACTCGCGTGATCGAGCGGGACCTCTTCGGACTGCAGGGCGACCACTCTGGAGTGAGCGGTCGCACGCTCCTGTCGTTCCTCATCCGTCGTGTCTCCGCTCACGGCTTCAACGAGCCGACCCGGACGTTCTCCCGGCAGGCCGCCGCAGATGCATCGTCGAACCTGTCCTACCTCCTGGGCTGGACTGGCAGCTGGTCAACGGATACCGCGAGCTGAATGCCCGCAAGGCGACCAGAGACCAGTTGAGGAAGGCTGTCAACGATCCCGTATGGGGACGGATCGTCGGGTCCACGGCCGATCTGAGGGGCCAGATCACTCTCGCCGAGGCACAGGTCGAACGGCTACGGGCGCAGGTTGCCGCGTTCCAGGTTGTCCCTGAGTACGAGCGCCTCAAAGAGCGCGCAGACCAGGTAAGCCGCCGGATCAAGCAGCTCGCCCAGGACGACGTGATCGACCAGCACAACCTTGAAGAACTCCGGGCGCGGTCACCGAGACCACCGACGTCGAGGTGTCCTACCTCGAGCCGGCCTACCGCGAGCTCGGGGTCATCCTCAATGACCAGGTCCGGCGTCGTTTCGAGGATGTCAAGGCGTTTCACCACTCCGTGGTACGCAACCGGCGCAGGTTCCTGGAGGAGGAGATCCAGGAACTCACCGATCGCCTGGCCTCCCGGCGCCAGGAACGTGCCGACCTGGGCGAAGATCAGGCCCGCCTCCTGCGCGAGCTGGCGGACGGTGGAGCGCTGGAAGCGCTGACCGCCCTGCAGACAGCCCTGGGTCGGGAGGAGGCCGCTCTCGGTGCTCTTCGCCACCGCTTCGACGCAGCACAGGCCCTTGAAGCCAGCGCCCGGCAGATCACCGCCAAGAGCGTTGAACTGCAACAGGCCGTCGACCTCGACCTCCGAGAGCGCCGGCAGCAGACAGGCGAAGCGATCCTGCTGTTCTCCCAGTACGCCCAGCGCCTGTACGGCGAGGGCCGCGAAGCCTACCTCGCGATCGAGGCCGGCCGCAGCAGCCTGAGTATCACGCCCCGAATCGACGCCGACGACAGCCGCGGCATCAACAATATGGTGATCTTCTGCTTCGACCTCACCCTGGCCGTCCTCGCACACCGCCACGGCCGCGGCCCTGACTTCCTCATTCACGACAGCCACCTCTACGACGGCGTCGACGAACGACAGGTCGCACGCGCCCTCGCGCTCGCAGCCGAAGTGACGGACGAAGAGCACATGCAGTACATCGTCACCCTCAACACCGACACCCTCAGCACTGCTGCACAGCGCGGGTTCAACCCCGAACCACACATCCGCAGCCCCGCCTCACCGACGACGAAGAGGGCGGCCTCTTCGGCTTCCGCTTCAAAGCCACAGGTAAGGCATAGCGCCGCGTCCAGTTCGGCGCGAGCAAGACCGGAGCCGTCGACGCTTCGCCGCTGGCCACGTCGACGACATGCCTGGGGCGCACCCGAGGTCGACTGGGCGCAGCTGCGTTCGATCGGCAAGGGCCGGTGCTCCCCGTGCCCGACCTCCGGGCAACCGGTCTGACCGCCCGGCCAGGCTCTGATGAACGACACCTCTTCCTCTCGGCTATCGCGTGAGGGAGACGTCGTTTTCCGAAAGGACCAGCCGCCCTCCAGCGCAGCCCTCGCGGCTGCCCGACTTTGCAGGTCGGGACCGCCGGAAAAGCGTGGCTGGTGCGCACGTTGCGCCGATAGGCTCGCTGGCGCAAAGGGGTTGCCAATGAGCAACAGGGTCGTAACTCTGCCGGACATCCCGAAGGCTGGCGAGGACCTCGAGGACTACATTGCCGCGCTGTTCCAGGCGTCTGGACACTTCGTGGAGAAGCAGATCATCGAGTCGGATCCGGCCGACATCCTCGAATTCGACATTTTCGCGACCTCCTACGGGCCTGAGAAGGCGGTGCGACGGCTGGTCGAGGTCAAGGGCGGGAAGTGGGGCTTCACCGACCTGTTCAAGGTGGTGGGGTGGATGAAGTACCTGGACATTGAGCATGGGGCGTTCTTCATGACCCGGTGGGAGGACCGCGCGTCCGCTCCACGGAAGATGGAGCCCCTCGGCCTGGACGTCGTGTGCTTCGACGACTTCACGACTGCTCCGCAGCTGTTCACGGACAAGGGGTTTGGCTCCTTCGCGGAACCGCGGCTCATCGGTCTGTGGCGGCACTCGTACGGAGTCGAGCGCAAGTTCGTCAAGCTCATCCACAAGCAGGAACGAGCCGGGGACGAAGGTGCCAAGGCCGCGAAGACCTACCACCGTCAGATCAACAACGGCACCTTCTTCGCCAGGGCCCCGAGGAGTCACTGGCGCTGCTCTACGAGGCGTACGGCGAGCACCCCAGGCTAACTCTGGGCTACGCACGCGAGATCGACGGTGGAGACTTCGACCCGCACGCGGCCTCAAGTGACAGCCCGAGCTATCAGGCGATGCTCCGGCACGGCAAGCACCCTGAGCTTCAGGCTTGCATGTACCTCGAGCACCGGGCCCGGCTCGCCATCCTCAAGGCCGCCGTGGACTACGCACTCGCACATCCTGACGGCCCTCCCGAGTTCCGCATGTCGGAGGACGGGAAGTCGTTCTTCTTCGAGGGGCTGACCTACCACGTCTTGCCGGAGACGTTCCATGACGGCATTGCGTGGCTGCGGGAGCAGCCGAGCTTCCGGCGCTACGCGACCTTCTGGCAGCAGTTCCTGTGGGGTTGGGGAGGGTTCTACCTCAAGGACAGGGCTGGAGAGGAGTTCGAGTGGATGGCGGAGTACTCCGGCATCCCTACCGACGAGATCCCCACAGCCCTCGAAGCCTTCGACCGCTTCTTCCCGATCTCAAACGGCTGGCTCACCACACCGGGCAGCACCGACATCCACATGCTCAAGATGGTGCCGTTGATCTTCCAGGGCATCGGGGCCCACCAACGCCGGATCCAGTACAAACTGGTCGACAACCTAGCCGCACTCCAGCCGAGCGCCCACTACACGATCCCCGATCTCGCGAAGCGCATCAGCTGCGCGGTCGACTTCCTTCTGTAGGCGTGGCACCGGCCCGTTCTTTGCCCCGCCACGGAGACCGGGGCCGGCCTGAGAGCGGCGCTCACCAAGTCATATGAGCGCCGCTCTCGTTCGTGCGGTTCCAGCGGAGGCTCAGCGGGAACGTTTCCACCACTCGGGCCGACACTTCGCCACTCCACGAAGTCGAGGTCGGTGAGGTCCACGTCCTTGGCGTTCTCCAGCCCGACAGCCGCGAGGAAGTCCCGGATGTCAGCTGGGCGGTGCGCGACGCCGAAGATGCCGTCGTAGCGCACCCGGCACCTTCCTGCCTCTTCACGGGCACTCAGGTGCCAAGGTGGCAGGAGCGCCAGCGCCGCCCGGTGCGGCTGATCAGGCCACGGTCCTCCAGGCGAGCGAGTTGGTAGGCGACCGAGCTGCTGCTGGACAGGCCGACCCGTTCCCCGGTCTGGCGGATCGAGGGCCCTCTCCGTAATCCGCGATCCAGTTCCTGATCACCCGCAGAATCTGGACCTGCCGATCGGTCGGGGCTTCGGCACTCATGCCGCCCTCGCTACGCGACGGTCACCGCGGCCTGACGGCGCAGCTCGGTCCGGTCTGCCGGCCTACTGGGCGGTCGGGTGTTCCAGAAGGGTGCCACCAGATGCGGGCGGACAGGAGGAGAAGGCGGCGGCGCAGTGCGGTGTTGCCGTGCTGGTGGGGTGTTGCGAGGGCGTCGTACGTGGCGTTGAGGTCGCGCTGGGCCTGCACCAGGTCGGCGGGGAAGGTGGGGACATCCATCCCCACATTAGAGCGTATGTTCGAATTCCTTGTCACGTCTGGACACGCCCACCCGTACTCGCCGCCCGGCTCCGGTTAGTGCTCCCGTGCGGGAAGCCGTGCGAGGTCGGTGTCGTGCATGATGCGGTCGACCGTGTCCGCCAGGATGCTGTCGGCGTCGATGACGGTCTCGATGCCGCCGGGCAGGACATCGAGCGGCCGGTACCACTCGCGCAGCTGGCTCTCGCCGACCTCGTCCGCGATCGGCTTGGTCGCATGCCTGGCCAGAGTCTCCGGAAAGGGCACGTCTAGGTAATAGCAGTGGGTGCGCCCGCGGTGGTCGGCGCGCAGCTGCTGGAGCATCTGCCCATACCGGTCGGCGTACAGGATGCCTCGAGGACGACGTGATACCCGGCATCGAGGCTGTAGCGGGCGACGGTGTCGACGAGGCCGATGTTCGCGCCGCCGGGGCGGTCGTGTTCGCGCAGGACGATCCGGCGGAGGTTGTCCTGGCCGACCAAGGCGAGGCCGCGGCCGAAGCACTCCCGGATACCGGCCGCGACCGACGACTTCCCGAGGCGCTGTTCCCGCGCAGGAGAACGAGCCGGGTCTCTGCGGTGCCCACCATCATCCGCACCACGCTCCCGGCCGCCACTGACCCTCCCGGGACGACAGCGAGGTCTACAACACCGTGTGCAACAACCGGGCCAGGAGTCCCTTCCCGGTGTATCCGCAGGTCATGGCCGCAACGTGTGGGGTGTTTCACCGGCCGGGTTGCAGCACCAGGGCCAGTGTTGCAGTCGACGGCGGAGCGGGCGGGGTAGGGGCGTTACACGAGCCCTACCAGATCAGCGAACCACCGTCCGGCGGCATCCGAGCCGACCACCCACGGAATAACGAGTCCAGCCGGGAAGGCAAGCAAGCTGATGCCGACAAGGCGCCTATACCTGCCGCGTTTCCCCGCCTTGGCGGAAGGTGTGGTCAGGTACGCGACGGCCATCAGTACCAATACGGAGCTGAGCAGGAACAGAGCGCCGTAGCCGACCAGCTTCCCAGGCCGGGCCCGGGGCCGCCTGGAGGCCGGCTGTGTAACCGGTGGTGAGCGTAGCGATGACGCAGGGCCCGAGAACGGCGATGCTCAAGTCCCGCTTGCGGGTGCGATGGGCATGAGGTCGGCGAGATCATGAGTAGGGTCAAGCGCAGAGTCATAGCTGGTGATGCGGGTGTAAGCCTGGCGGAAGGCCTCCACTTCACGATCCGTGGCACCCATCGCTCGCACCAGGGCCTCGAGGTGGGACCAGGAGTCAGGCAGGTCCTCACCGTCGATCCAGCGCGTGACAACCATGAGGAGCAGATCGTCTCTGTCCTTTCCGGAGAACGTCTCCTGCGTCAGGGTGGCGATCGATCCTGCCCCGCTCTTCTGAGCAGCTTTGAGAGTGCGGTGGACAGTGCTGCCGGTGTGCTGCCCGCCTCGAGGCCGATCACCAACTCCGTCGACTGACCGCGCAGGCTGTCCGCTGCCTGGACGGCCCTTGTCCGGTCCGAGGTAGCCCTTCGATGGCGCTGGCCGTTCCGCCCTCGTTCTTGCTGGTCACGGGTTTTCCCGCGTTGTCCACACGATGTTCGGAGACATCATGGCCCGCGGCTGTCACGGCGCTGTCCACTACGTGCCCCTGCAGAATGCGGGCGGATAGATCAGCGTGGTCATCAGTAGTGTGCTGGGCGCCCAGGCCGATCTGCTCGTCCAGCTCGTCCAGCTCGTTGTCTTGGGCGTCCAGTTGTTCCTGGGCAACCCGGAGGAGCTCATGGATCTGCTCCAGCGGCGGCAGGCCAAGTTCCTGGGCCATGGACAGCCCTGACACCGTTGGCCGGACGGTCTCACCCGCAGCGTCCTGATCGATCTGTCGCAGGGCCATCCGTTCGAGGGTGACCTGCTTCTCGGCGGCCAGCCGCAGCTGAAAGGCCTTCTCCTCGGCCCGGCGGGCATGTTCCAGCTTCTCGTCGGCCTGGCGCCGGTACTCCAGCGACACCTGCAGCTCACGCTGGAGCTCCGCCTGGGCGTCTTCCCGAGCCCGGTCCCGCTCACTTTCAAGTACGGCGCAGCGTTCTTCCAGGACGGAGACCATATCTTCCAGCTGTCCGCGCCGGCGTTCAGAGGCGGCGAGCTTCTGAATAGCTTCGATCTGCCGTAGTCGTGCGTCATCGAGCCGCAGCATCGCTGCCGCGATGGGATCGCCTCGCCGGGGCACTGGTACCGGAACAGGCTGATATGTCTCGCTCACCAGGGCTTTAGCGGCCTGCTGGGCAGCTTGCAGCAGCCGTATCCCATGGGCCAGCTGTCGTTCTCGCATGGCGGGCTCGCCCAGGTACCGGAATGCCACCTGTTCCACCAGTTCCGGATTCGGGAGCCGGCTGCCGTCGCGTAAGCCGCTCCAAGCTGACTTGCTGTAGGAAAGTCCGCCTCCAGAGTCCGCACCGTTACGCCCGCCGTGATCTTGCGCATCCAGCGGGCGAAGTCGTTCGCTTGCTCTGTCTGCCCCTTCAGCACTCCCAGCGGCCGCCCCATCCGTCTCCCCACATCGACTTGTCCAGGAACAACCCGCCGATTGTCCCCAATGTATGAGCGGCTACCTGCAGAAACGCCGATCCACCGCAGCGAACAACGACATCATGAATAAACCTGAGTCGCCAGCGGATCAGCCGATCACAGGAGACTCACCGTGCCTACACCCAACCCCCTCGGTCACACCGGCGTTCATGGTCCTATGCCGTCACCGCCATCATCGTCCTGGCCGTACAGCAGGGGTGGCCTGCCGAGCAGGTCACCGCCCTCGCAGTGAGCCTCCTCGTCCTCATCGCCCTGATCACCTCAGCCGGGCGAGGCGGTGAATAGACCGAGACACGAAGCATGGAAGTCACCCGCCAGGCGAAGTAAGTGGCCTCTTGCTCTGACATCCTGACGCCCTCTCACGATGGGGTGTTGCAGTCGCGGTGGAGCCGGACGTGTGAACGCCGGCCCTCTGGCGTACCTGCGCTGCCAGGCAAGGGCGTCGCGGTCGACGTGCGGGGCGACGGCTACGAGGACCAGGTGCTGAAGCGCATCCGGCTCCAGCACCTGCACCTCTCACTGCACCGGGCTGCTGGAGTCGAAGTTGGAGCGACGGGCGAAGACCGCCTACCGGAGATCACCGTGCTTGCCCTCGACCGTGGGCTGTTCGTAGGCGCGCAGTCGCAGCACCATGCGGGAGTTTTCCCACAGCTCGGAACGGGATTGACAGTGCTACCTGCTATCTCCTGTCCTGTCAGATTGGCCGCTGTATGCGACAGATCGTGCAGGAGATGCGATTTTATGCCTTTCACCGCGCTGCATGCCGACCACGGCCGCCTCGATGCCACCCTGGCCGACCTGGGCCACAAGCTGGACTGGTCCCAGGTTCACAAAGCCCGCCCCCGCCCGCCGCTCACCTGCCCGGAGTGTGACTGGGGCCTGCACGCCAAGGTCTCCCGCTACGGAGTCCGGTTTTCTGCCACGACCCTGGACGGCCGCCCTCGTGCGAGTTGTCGAACGAGTCGTGGGAGCACCACATGCTCAAGCTCGAGATGGCGGCCGCGATCCGGGACGCCGGATGGTTCGCCGAACTCGAAGTGCCGGCTGCGGACGGCTCGTGGCGCGCGGACGTCATGGCCACCTCCCTGATGGAACCCAGCGCATGGCCTGGGAGGCCCAGCTGTCCCCATCACCGTCGACGACATCCATGAGCGCACCGAGCGCTACCGAGCCGAGGGGATCCTGGTGTGCTGGGTGTCCCCGAACAGAAGCCACCTCAGTGGATCAGCGCAGTGCCCGCGGTTCGGGTGCGCGCGCCGGAGGACCGGGGACAGGTCTGGGTGGTGGATGACGGGGTCGCCGGGTTCAACTACGCCGCCGGCAGCTGGGTCTTCCGCGAGGAGCAGCTGCAGAAGTTCGTCCGCTGGGTGCTCCACGGGCAGCTCGTGTCCGTGGAGAGCTATCCGCGCTACCGGCGGGTGCCTCGTGTGGTCGACGGCAAGCGGCTGCGGTTCCGGCGTGGCCGGTGGTGGACATCCTGCAGTCGGCCGACGCCCAGACGCGGCACGAGCTGATGCGGCAGCGCCAGGAAGCAGCGAAGGAGGAACGCGAGGAGCGTCAGCGGCTGCAGGAGGAGGCTGCCGAACTCCGGCGGAAGGAGGCGGAGGAAGAGGAGCGGATCCGGAAGGCGGAGGAGACCGCTCGCCGGAACAAGCAACAGGAGGAAGAGTCCCGTATCTGTATGGCGGCGTGGCGCCGGCAGTGGGCCGAGGAGGAAGCCCGTCGCGCCCGGGAGAAAGCCGAGGAAGCGCAGCGTCTCGCCCGGAACAGGCCGAGCGGGAGGAGCGGGAGCGTCAGGCCGTGGAGGCGGCGAACGCGTGGTGGCACAAGCTGTCGAAGCAGCAGATCACGGAGTTGTTCGCCGCGGTGGCCGAGCGGGCCCGGCGCGAGGAGAAGCTGTGGGTACAGATCCCCGAGAAGCTGCTGATGGACCCGGCGCACGCCTACGGAGTACCGCTGTACACGCAGGACAAACGGCACCGGTCCCTGTACGGAATCGTGCGCCCATGCCCCTCCCTGCTAGCAACCTCGTCCCGGACGAGGGAAGAACACGCCCTGGTCCGCAACGCCCAGGAAGCCAGGGAACTGCAAGAGATGGGACACGAACGACGCATCACCCACTTCGACCTACCCGAGCACGAGCAGCTCACCATGCTCTGACAGCCGGGCTGTCAGCCTGGCCACCACCAGCACGGAACAGCCGTGACGGTCCATCGAAGACCGACGGGCCGTCACGAAAGCTCGAGGCAATTACATGGATTTCCATTGTCTGCGGCTCTCAGACGGCATGCTGACGGAGTGTCTCGACTTTCAACGCATGTACAGCGCCATCGGTTGCGCCTGGGATTGTTGGCCATATCTGCGATTGCGTCCCTCGGCCTTGGCTGGAAACTGTGGGCCTCCAGTCGACCACCGAATGATGACTCGCTGGTCGACTGGGCAGCGCTCTTGGTCTCGGTGGCTGCCCTGATGGTGTCACTGGTTCAGCTTCTTCCGCCGCTGGAAGCGCCCAGGGACGCCGTGCAGGTCGCGGATGACCTGGCAGTATCAGTGCGCAGGCAGTGGGAGGAAGAGGTCGCCGCCCGGAACTTGCGTTCCCTGCGGGTGATTCCACTGGCCTGGTCTGCCACTAGACGGCCGGTGGCGGCGCCACCCGAGGAGGCGCTCGGCGGCGCGATCGATGCCCGTGTGCTTCGGCTTTCGCTCAACGGTCGGTTGGAGGGCAGCTTCGACCAGGCCGCCAGTCGGCTAGCCCAGGGTACCGGAGGGTACCCAGCGGCCGACTGGTGGTGCTGGGAGAGCCCGGTTCGGGTAAGTCCGTGCTGGCAGCCATGCTCGCCCTCGGGCTGCTTGCAGAGCGGGAGCCGGGGCACCGGTTCCCGTGGTGCTGACGCTGTCCACCTGGGACCCGGTCCGCGAATCACTGAGGGACTGGATCGAGCGCACGCTGGGCACGGACTACTACGGAGGGCGGACCGAGAAGCCGAAGCTGCTGCATGACGGGCAGAAGCTGCTGATGATCCTGGACGGCCTGGACGAAATGCCCGAGGCATCGCGCCGCAGGGCCGTCCGCGTGATCAACGAATCAAGCGGTGAGTGTAACGGGGTTGTACTGACTTGCCGTTCGGCCGAGTACCAGGACGTCATCGAGCGTGGCTCTCCAGTCCTGCGTCGTGCTCCGGTGGTGGAGATTGCACCGGTTCCGACAACAGATGCCATCGTCTACCTCAGCGATGTGAGCTGGCCCGATGGTGTCGAGTGGGGTCCGGTGTATGAGCATCTGCGGGCGAACCCTGGTAGCCCGCCGGCGGTGGCGCTGTCCACCCCACTAGCTCTCACCCTGGCACGCACCGTGTACAGCAACTGTGATCGTGACCCGGGTGAACTGCTCGACTTTGACAGCTCGCACGCGGTGGAGGACCACCTGCTCGACCACGTCGTCACTGCCGCGTACGCTCCCCGCGAGGCAGCGTGGGACAAGAGGCTGCCGACGAATGGCACCGTAGCGCTGAGCGCGCTGAGAAGTACCTGACCTACCTGGCTACCTATCTTCACGAGCATGGCGAGCGCGACTTAGTGTGGTGGCGCATGAGTCGACGCTTGCTGTCCCGTCCGACCGGTTTCGCGTTGGGCGTCGCGGTGGGTCTGGCTGCCGCGGCCTTGACGGTCGGGGTCCAGTACGTCATGGGCATCGACAGGGACCTAGATTCGGCCATTCTGGCAGGACTCGGTTGCGCGCTCCTGGCCGTGCTCACCTGGTACGCGGCACCGGACAGGCCGCCGGGGAGGCTGTCATTGAGGAGATATGGCTCCCTGCGCCGACTTTGCACCGGTTTCACGACCAGCCTGAAGTTGACCGCGATCGTGGCTGTGCCCGTTTCGGTGGTCTATGCGGCGGGTGTCACCGCATTCTCACTCGACTGGTCAGAGCCAACCGTTATGTCATACTTCCGGTTCGTGGCGGGAGCGGCTGGGGTGGTCCTTGCCATCAGCGTGGCTCTTGCCGCGCACGCGTGGCTCGATGCCCCACCGGAACACTCGGCGAAGGCCAGCCCGGTCGGCCTCCTGCGCCAGGACCGCACGTCCTCTCTGGCTGGAGCGGTGGCGGCTGGAGCGGTCCTCGGAGTGACTGTTGCCCCTCTGGCAATCCTCGGCTCGTCCGTCGCGGTCATCGAGCTTTCTCGACTCATGTACGGACGAGTGGCATCTTCTTCCACCAGCTTCATCACTGGAAAAATCGCCGACAAGTACGATTCGACTGAGGCGGGCGTAGCGCTCACGCTGATTCCTGCGGTCATGTTCTTTCTTGTTGTTCTACTGACAAGGGCATGGCCCAGATTTTGCTCCTTCGTCTGGTGCTTGCTGCGCAAGGAAACTACCCAGGCGCCTCATGTGGTTTCTCTCCGACGCTCGGGACCGGCAACTGCTGCGTCAGTCCTCAGGCGCCTACCAGTTCCGTCACATCCGACTTCAGGAACGACTCGTAAAACGCTCACCGGCTTCAGATCTTGGCCCTGCTGACGCTCGAAGCATCCAGCATCGCCGCATTCAGAGGGCCTCTGTAGCTGGTCTACTTGTGGCCGGTGGCCTCGCGGTGCATTACGGGCCACCAGGCAATTACACACCTTCCCCTATCTATACCGGGCATGTCGACCAACTACTCTTCGGTCCTGATGAGCAGAAAGTCCTCGTTACGGTGAGTGGAAACGAGGTGCGACAGTGGGATACGCGTACGGGAAAGGAGTTTACCAAGCGCCGGACCAATCTACCGTCGATGCCGAGGATGGCACCCTTGGCCACAACGAAGGATGGCCTCCTGGTGGTCTCTCGAGGCGACGGCCGAGGAAGCATGTTACGGCTCCCGTGGGGTAATTCTAAATGGGTCAAAACCGGAGTCCCCTTCTTCTCAGAAATTAGAAATGATCAATCATTCCCCACGATCCTGGGTATGAGTCACGACGGAAGTCACCTTCTAGCGGCGCGCCGGCCTGGACATTTGGATAATCAGGATGTTTCAGATCTGGTCGATGGGAGCCAGGTCCGGGCATCAGTGTTTAATTTGCACACCGGAAAGAGAAGATGATTTATCTGGTCGACGGTAATAATTTTGAGGTCGACAGTAATGACTTGAAGGTCGACGGTAATAATTTGAAGGTCGACGGGACCGGCCGCCTCGTGGGACTGCCTGCCCTGGAATTCACTGGTGGGCGAGTTCATGTAGGGAAGTGCCCTGACGGCGAATTCGATGATTGGGTCATGGATGGCACTGGTGAACGGTTTGCCGTAACAGAAAGTGACACCGTAGCGATTATCGATCAAAAATGCAATCGGATTGAGACCCTGCTCGCCGGTGAAAGTGATGTCGCTGCTGTTGCGCTGAATTTCGGCGGCACGATGGTGGCTTCAAATTCTGACGGCGTTACTCGACTACGTAGTCTGAGGTCCATCACTGATTGACCTCAGTTCCTCAACGCGCTTCTTCGAGTTGGCCACCGATCAACTCTGGGCCGTGAAGCGCAACGAGCGAGGCCCCGGATTGCTGATCGAGATGTCTGACGTCTCAATCACGTTGTTCGGAGGCCTCGTTGATGATCCATATTGCCGCATGTGCTCGCGGAATGGGTTATCAACCTGATCATCCTGCCTGCCGTGGCGAGTCCCCGAGAACTCACCACGGCAGGTCACCATGCCCGCACTCACCACGGTCACACCGCCGCTGGCATCATCGCGCACCTCTATCCAAGGCATCAGTGCAGGTCGGGGTTGAAACGCGCAGGAGAGTTTCACCGGTCGCGTTTCACCGCCACAGGCTGGTGTTGCACCTGCATGGGCTGCGAAGCGGGCAGGGACTCTTCGCGGTGAAGGCGCACCGAGTCCCGTGCTGGTGGACCCGCGGCGCACCAGACTGATCGCATGACACACGGACCGAGGGTGTACGGCAGCGAGCGTGATGCCCCGGCGGCCGGGCCGCAGCCCGGCCGCGACTACCGCGAGCTGACCGGTGGACCGCTGGACGGGCAGCTGATCGAGGTGACCGGCTGGACTGAGGAGGAGATCACCACCGGCGCGTACTTGGTCACTCCTCATAGTGCATCCGGGCCGGGCGGGCGGGCCTCCTACGGGCCTACCTTCAGCCGTCCTGGCGGTCCGTGGGTATGGGAGGGTGACACGCCCTGATCGGCTGAGGGCGCGGCAGACTGACCGGTTGCGGTCTCCAGGCGGTCCAGGCGTGCGTAGAGGGCACGAACAAGCCGCGCACGGTTCTGGGTGCAGCGGACGGTGCCCTCGATCATCGTGGACAGTTGGCCTTCTGCCTCGCGCAGGACGACGTCGGCGAGTGCCTTCGGCCCGCTGTCCTTGGGCAGCTGGTCGGCGCGGCGGCGGACGTCGGAGGCGACCGCGCGGGCGTGGCCAGTCAGCTGGAGGGCGATTTGCTCCAGGTCGCGGGTGGTGAGCGTGTCCTCCCTGGTCCATGCGAGGACGGCCGTGACGAGGCACTCGTACGGTTCGCGGTCGAGCGGGAGCTCCGCCTCGATGAGGCCGTCGGGGTCGTACAGGACCGTGTGGGCGCTGGTGTGCATGGCGGGCCTTGCTGCTGGGGCGTCTTCGCGCGGGTGGCCGGCGGTCACCGCTGGGGTCCTCTCCGCCGCCGGCTCCGTTGTCCTGGTCCTCGCTGTGCTGAACGAGGAACCGGGCGAAGCCACGGTCGGCGCGGGCCAGCAGGGCCGGGGAGGGAATGCCGTAGGCGGGCGACTGGAGTCTGCGGCCCTCCAGGGCCGGGGCGGTGGAGTCGGGGTGTGCGCGCAAGGGGCCCCGCCTCTCCGGCTGGTGGGCTGTCGGTGCCGTCGACGCTACGCACCTACGGTCCGCGCTCTCAACAAAGTTGCGGAGAATTGCGGAACTTCACTCCAGGGCGTCGATCGCGGCCCGGATGAGCGCGCGGGCCGCGTCCCCGTAGACGGCCATCTCCGCGAGGCCGGCGAACGCCTTCGCGTAGTCGGCGAGCTCGCGCGGCTGCGTCACCTTGATCTCCGCCGTCAGCGTCTCCACCACGGCCATCGTGTCGTCATGGACGTAGAACGCCTCCAACGGCCACACGGTGCGCTGCGCGGTGAACGGGATGATCCCCAGCGAGAGCGACGCGAGCGGCATCACGGCCAGGAGGTGGCGCAACTGCCCGCGCATCGCCTCGGGATCGGCGGTGCGGAAGCGCAGGAGGGACTCCTCCATGAGGACGACGTAGCGGTGGCCGCCTTCGTAGAGGAACCGGGAGCGGGCGACGCGAGCGGCGACCGCTTCGGCGACGTCGTCGGGGGTGCCCTGGAAGGCGGTGATTTGGTTCATGAGGGCGGTCGCGAACGCCGGTGTCTGGAGGAATCCGGGCGGCACGTTGGAGAGGTAGACGCGGCAGTGGCGGGTCTGCTCATGGAGGACGTACCAGTCCTCCTGGACCTGGCGCATACCGTTGCGGTGCAGCCGTCGCCATTCCATGTACATCGAGTCGACAGCGCGGGCGGTAGCGATGAGGTCGTCGGCCTGGTCGTCGGCGCCGCACGCGGCGCACCAGGTGCGGATGTCGGTGTCCGAGGGCGCGGCCGTGCCTTTCTGGATGCGGGTGGTCTTGGCGGGGTGCCAGCCGCACCGGGCGGAGGGTCCTTCCCGGTGAGGCCGGCGTCCTTGCGCAGGTGCTGCAAGCGCACGGCGAGCGCCTCGCGGGCCGCCTGTGCGCTGGACGAGGGGAGGCGGTCGTCATGAGGTGCGTGGCCTTTGGGTTGTGCGTCGGTCAGATGCGGTAGTCGGCGTGGTCGGTGGCCAGGTCCCATACCGCGCGGAACGCCTCAGCGCACAGCTTGACCGCCTGCGGGTCTTCGGTGTGGTCGGGCTCGAGGGCCTGGCCGTCACCGGAGAACAGGTTCCAGCGCACGACCTGGTCGTCGATGAGCCAGAAGTCGTTGCCCGGCAGGGCGAGGGTGGAGGCGCGGCGGCGGGGCAGCCAGCGGACCTGTTCGCCGGCGCGGAGGTTGGCGTCGGTGATGGCGTGCTCGAAGCGGATGTAGTCGGTGACGGGCTCGGAGACGATCCGGGCCCGGCGGACCTTCACTCTGCGGGCGACGGTCCGCTCCACCAGCGGCAGCCACCCGCTCCAGTACTCCGAGTCGTCCGCGGGCACACTCCCGTCGCGTAGGAACGCGTCGTAGACCTCCCGTTCATCCCCACGGCGTAGACGTCCCGCAGTTCCAGGTGCAGGCGCGCTGCTGGGCGGAGTCGAGGAGGTCCTCAAAGCTGGGTGCCGGCGGCTTCTGCGGCATCGCACGCCCTTCTGATCTGATCGACCATCCGCACCGAGATCCGGATGACTCCTCGTCATCCGCCGGCGGGCTGTCCTGGCTGCAGGTGGCCCGGGTCGCCGTGTCGGCGAACTTGCCCTGCAGGACCAGTTCCGGCCCTTCGACGGCGTCGGTGTCCACCCACACCGCAGGGCAGTTCCCTCCGCCCGAGTTCGGATCTGTGCCGAAGAAAAGTAACGCCATGATCGCCTCCGGAGAAAGTCAGTTGCGTGTAGTTGCACGCTGACCGTTCCGTGTTGAGGTGCCACCGGTCAAGACCGTCACGGGTCCCCGGGGCCAGTTGTGTCTCTTCGAGCGAGGCTCAGTCTTCGTCGGTGAGGGCCTTGGTGACCAGCGCCTCGGAGTCGAGCGAGCGGAGCAGGGGACCGAGGAGCCTGCGGGCCACCGTGCCCGGCGCGTGATGCAGTTCGGCCAGCGTGGCGTCGGTGCTTTCCTCGTAGGTGTCGGCGCTGTACCTGTGGTTGCTGGGGAAATGTGACTCGACTGTGAACCTGCGGCGGCCGCGGAGCCGGTTGGCTCCGACCGCCACGGCCCAGTTCCCGTGGTAGCCCACGTCGTCGGAGACCAGACGCATCAGCTCCAGCATGTGCCGGGTGAGGATGACGGCGCCGGAGTCGAAGAGGACCTGCTCTCTGTCGCTCTCCGGTGCTTGACGTGGAAAGCCGTCAGAGAGACGAGTCATATAGAGGCGTATCCCGCCGTCCTCGAAGAGCTGGACTTCGATCACGTCGTCGCCGACATGGCTGCTGTCTACAGCGTACGTCCGGTCAGCGCTGAGGCCTGGGGAACTGAGAGCCACTCCTCTGGCTCGCCTGTGGCCTTGCTGAGCGTGGCTCAGGTCAGGGCTGAAGCCTTTGCCATCGAGCGCCGTCCGCAGGCGCTGGTTCTCGTGGACGCGACGGATCAGGTGGTGCAGGCGCATGTTCCAGTCCTGGGCACCGGTGATGGGCAGGCACATATCCCGTCGCCCGGCTGTGGGCTGGGCGACCAGGAAGAGATGGGAGTTGGCTCCAACGTCCTGCAGCGGGTCTTCGTCCATCTCCTTACCCAGCAGGGTGAGGGTGTCAGTTTCGGCGTTGCGACGGCGTGCGTGCAATGTGACGACTTCGGCGTCGCCCATCTGGTACTTCGTCTTGTCGCCGCGGCCGAAGTACCGATTGTCCACCATGTGCGGTGCAACAGGGCTGGCCGGGATGTGTACGAGAAGGTAGCCGGTCCCGTCGTCAGCCGCCGCGCTGATCTCCTGGGTGAGGATGGTCAGTGGCGGGTCGGGGACGGTCCGGGCCACCTGCTCGATCTTCTCCGCCAGCCCGTTCAACGGCTGGGGCGCGAGTTCGAAAGTGCGGCTCTCCTTGTTCTCCTGCACGCCGATGATCAGAGTGCCGCTGTCGATGGCGAACGAGGACAGGTCGCGCGCAAGCTCCTTGTTGTCAGCCTTGCCGTTCGGGGCCTTCTTCAGGTCAAGATGATGGCCTTCCTCGAACAAGCCACCATCGACGGCGTCCTGGAGGTCAACCTCGGTCTTCGGTATCCACCGGGGTTATCGGAGGAGAGGTAGATCGATGTCACTGTGCGGTCCCGCTTCCCGTGTTCCACGCCCAACATGCGCCGTAGCCCAGGCGGCTGAGCGCCAAGAGTACGGAAAGAGACCGACAGTCGAGACTGGCTCCCGGTCCCCTGGGCAAGGAACCCGCTGAAGCCACCGTCCGTGCGGATCGGTTGCGTGTTCACCTTCGCGGTGGTTTGCAACAGTTGTGTCCCTGGTGGTGCGGGACTCGTTGGTGCTCCTGGTGGGTGTGTTTGGGTCCTGTGCATGGACGTGCAATTGAGCCCGGAAGAGTACGAGCGGACGTTGCCTCGGAAGCGGGTCGCCGCAGGTGTTCTGTTCTTTGATCCGGAGGGACGGGTGCTGCTGGTGGACCCGGTCTACAAGCCCCTGTGGGAGATCCCCGGCGGTGCCGTGGAGTGGGACGAGTCCCCTCGCGCCGGTGCGGTACGGGAGGTCAAGGAGGAACTGGGGCTGGAGTGGAAGCCGGGCCGGCTCCTGGGTGTCGACTGGCGCGGGGCACGGCCGGGGCGCAGTGAGGGGCTGGTCTATGTGTTCGACGGTGGGGTGCTCAGCGGTGATCGGCTCGCGGGGTCCGGCTGCAGGAGGAGGAGCTCGGGGCAATGGAGTTCGTTGCGGTCGACCGGGTACGGGAGCGTTTGGTTGAGCGCTCGCGGTGCGGGTGGAGGCGTGTGTGCGGGCCCGCGAGCAGGGGCTGACGGTGTACTTGGAGTACGGGGTGCCGGTGTAGGAGACGCGTGCGCTGGTGGTCCCGCCCGTGTACGGCCGGGACCACCAGCGCTGTTCAGCTGGCCTGCGGGTGGGGCTGTTGTGCTGGGTGGCTGGTGGTGAGGGTGCGTCCTACGGAGCGTTGGAGTGCGTCGTGGATGCCGTCGGCGTAGAGGAGTCCGCCGAGGTCGGCGCGGGCTTTGGCGAGGGCGAGCGGGCCTGGTAGGCGGATGCTCCGACCAGGAGGGAGAGTTCGGCGGTCGCGCGGTGGGCGGTGTCGACGGCGTGTGCTTGACGCCCCTGGACCAGGTGTCGCTGTGGGCTGCCGGCGGCGGTGAGGGCGGCTCCGCCGATGGCGTGGAGGAGTGCGGCGTTGAGTTCGGCGTGTGTGCGGCCGAGGGTGACCAAGGCGTTGTCGCGCAGGTGTCGGATGAGGTGGGTGTCGAGGCGTGCGGTCAGGTTGGCGGTGACGGCGGTGTGGGCTCCGGCGGCGGTGCCCAGTGCGGTGGCGGCGACCAGCGGCCGGAAGTGGGCGAAGTGCCGGCGGAAGACGCGCAGCCCTTCCCGGGGCCGCTGAGGAGGTCCTGGGGGTGAAGGGGACGTCGGTGAGGAGAGTCCGCCCACGCCCAGCCGCCTAGTCCGGCTGGTGGGACGGGCTGGCGGTGCAGGCCGAGGGTGTCTGCGTCCAGGACGGCCGCGGTCAGGGCTCCGGCGGGATCTTTGAAGAAGACGACGAAGCCGCTGGCCTCGGTGAGGCGTGAGACCCAGCACTTCTCGCCGTTCAGCAACCAGCCGCCACCGCGGCGTTCGGCGGAGGCGGGTGGGGGCGGAGAGTTCGGAAGCATCTGACTTGGCTTTATGGCTGACTTTAAAGATCCGGCCTTACGTGACGGTCCGGGGCTCCCGGCCGGAACCATCTGACTTGGTTTCTGTCCGACCTTAAAGTTCACCGCGCTTCAAGGCCAGGTGTAAAGGCTGCCGGGTGGAGCAGGGCCCGGAGCCCCAATCATCTGACTTGGTTCGTGACCGACTTTAAAGATCGCGGCGTGTCCGATGCTCTCCGGCTGGCCGACCCGGGATGATCAGCGCATGAACGTGGAGTTGCCCGCGGGGCAGTGGGACGAGTTGTGGCTGCCGTTGCGGCCGTACGCGACGAACCGACTGCATGAGGGGATCCGGCGGGAGCGGCGGCCAGTGGCGATGACGCGTCGCTACGTGGAGGCGAACCCGTCGGCGCTGAGCAATCTTCTCGTCGTGGACGTGGATCACGCCGATGCGGTGCTGCGGGCGGTTTCGTCGGTGGGATCGCATCCGCTGCCCAACGCGGTCGTGGAGAACCCGGCGAACGGGCATGCGCATGCGGTGTGGGCTCTGGCGGAGGCGGTGACGCGGACCGAGTACGCCCGGCGCAAGCCACTGGCCTACGCTGCCGCCGTCACTGAGGGGCTGCGGCGGGCGATGGATGGGGATGCGGCCTACTCGGGGCTGATGACGAAGAATCCGCTGCACGCGGACTGGAGCACGGAGTGGCTCCATGGCGGTCTCCACACACTCGGAGGGCTGGAGGAGGCGCTGGGCGGTTACATGCCGCCGGTGCGCTGGCGGGAGACCAAGCGGTTCCGCACCAACATCACGGGGCTGGGGCGTAACTGCTCGATCTTCGAGACGGCCCGGACCTGGGCGTATCGCGAGGTCCGCCACCATTTCGGCAGCCCCGACACCCTGCACACCGCCATCCACACGGAAGTGCACACCCGGAACGCCGAGTTCACGGAGCCGTTGCCGACCGTGGAGGCGCGTGCGATCGCCAACAGCATCCACCGGTGGATCACGACGCGGTCGAGGATGTGGAAGGACGGTGCTGCCGTCTACGAGGCCACCTTCGTCGCCATCCAGTCCGCCCGCGGCAAGAAGAGCGGTAAAGCACGCGCCGCGCGCCGGACGAGCGCGCCGCAGCAATGCTTGAGTTCATGAGGGGACGTCGTGACGCAGGAGCCCAGTCGTGAGCGCCGTACCGTGACGGCCCGTGAGCTCGCGGACCGGTTCGGAGTGTCCCCGCGAACGGTAGTGCGCATGGTCGCCGAGGAACGCGCGGCGTACGAGGACCGGTCCCGCCAGCGCCGGGATCAGATCGTCGAGCTGCACCGACAGGGGAAGAAAGGGTACGAGATCGCGCGCGAGCTGAATATTTCCGCCGGTCTGGTGTCCATCCGACTCAAGGAAGCCCGCTCAGCCGGTGTCGACCTCACCCACTACGCCGCTGCCGGTGAAACCCACGAGCAGGGCCAAGCGTAGCGAGCCGGCCGGGTCAACCCTCGGCGCGCTCCTCTGGATCTTCTGCATCTTGCGGGCCATGTCGACCTGCGCGCGGATCACCGTGTCGAACAGGGCCTCCGGATCGCCGTCGGGGCCGGCGCTCGCAGCCAACAACGAGGCGACTTGGCTGGCTAGGACAGTGACCACGTCGGCCGTCCCCACCGGGCCGCGGACCTCGATCAGCTTGCGCACGGCGTCGTCGATGCGGTCCATGGCCTCCTCACCCTGGAGGAACAAACCGAGCCGGTCGGCGAGGAACATGCGAACGACCGCCACACCGTCGGCCAGGGCGGTGTCCACGTTGAAGTCGACGCGGGCCTTCTCCGACTCCTTGAGCACGGCCGGAATCGTGTACGTCCGCTGCTCCGGGATGAGGCCCTCCTTCCGCCACCCTCGTACGGGATCGGACCAACGGCGTCGCGGCGAGCCCGGTGGTGGTTGGTGGGGCGACCGCCTGCGGTGCGGCAGGCGCGTCCCGCGGCCGCCTTGCAGGTGGGGCATTCGAGGTGGCGCATCCAGGAGCGGACAAGATCCATTTGATCATCGGAGCGGAGGTGTCGTCGCCACTCGCCGCCCCACGGGATGCTCTGCGGTTCGCTCTCCACGCCCATTGGCCCCCTGGGTCCAGTGGTGTGTGCCGTCTTGCGTGTCGTGAAGCTGACCGTACCTGCGGTGGCGGGCCTCATGGGCCGTCATCGGTCGATCAGGAGCGGCCGTTCGGGCCCTGCGCCTGCGCTGGTTCAGATGCCGTCGGTCTCCAGCGCGTACAGCTCGTAGGGAACGGTTCCGGTCTCGGTGTTCCGGGCGGCCGTTCCGACGCGGGTGAACCCGACCTTGGTCAGGACGCGGCCGGAGGCGGGGTTGGCGGGTGGTGCATGGCCTCCAGCCGGTTGAGGCCGGCCGTGGTGAAGGCGACGGTGAGGACCTGGTGCGCGGCCTGGGTGGCGTAGCCGTGGCCCCAGGTGTCCTCGCGGAGGATGTAGCTGATGGTGCCCATGGACGGGGTTCGTCGCCGCAGGGAGATCAGGCCGATCATCTCGTCTGCGGCGAGGATGCCCCGGCTCCACTGCGCGCGCGGGTTTCGGCGGCTCGGGCGAGGGCTGCGCGGATCTTCTCGTGGGCCTGGTCGAGGGTGAGGGGCTTGCCGGTGGTGTGCCGGATGGAGGCGCCGCTGTAGACGCGGGTGAGGGCGGGGCGTCGTCGGGGACCAAGGCGCGCAAGGTCACCATGCGGCAGTCAGCTCCTTCGCGGTCAGACGGTCGGCGGGATCAGGTGCCAGGCGTGCGGTAACGGTGGTTCAGACGGTGACCGAGGAGGGCGAGCCCGGCAGCCGCGGCGCGGTGTTGGTAGGCGCGCAGTCCGGGTGCGCCGGGGGTGCGGGCTTGCGGGCGTTGTGGTGCCAGTGGCCGGTGAGCGCGGCCAGGAACGCGGTGGTGGTGTCCGGGCTGTCGGCTGTGGCGGGATGGTCGCGGAGCAGGCGGACGACGTCCACGGGCGAGTGTCCGGCGAGGACCAGCTGGGGGCGAGGGATGCGGCGTCGATGCAGGCCGGGCCGGTGGTGGCGTGGGCCCAGTCCACGAAGGTCACTCCGAGGTGGTGGTCGCGGACCATGTTGTCGGCGCGCAGATCGCCGTGGACGATTCGGTCTCCGTAGGCGAGGCCGGGCCAGGCCGCTTCCCGTTCGGCGAGCTCCGGCAGGAGGGCGCGGGCGGCGGGGCGAGGTCGGCCGGCGGGTCGGGGAGGAGTTCGTCCCAGCCGTGCAGGGCCGTCGTGGTGGAGGGCGTGGTGCTGACCGCCTCGGCGTAGGGGCCGGGGCGGGCCTGGAGGTGAGCTTGTCCAGCAGCGCCCAGGTCTGTTCGGTGTCGCCGTAGGCCGGGGAGAGGTCGGGGTGCGGGCCGTCGAGGTGGGCGATGACGACGGCAGTCCAGTCGGCGGCGCGGTGAATGCCCAGCAGCCCGGGGCCGGGGCGCCGGGCGGCAGCGAGCTGAGGACGGCGGCTTCATGGAGGTTGGCGGCGGTCAGCGGGTCGTCGTCGGGGCCGCTTTGACAAAGACCCGTCGGCCGCTGGCCAGGCGGACCGCAGCGGCGAGCTGGTGGCCGAAGCCGCCCGCGGGGTGACCGTGTCGGTGACGGGTGTGCCCAGGGCCTCTTCGAGGCGGGCGCGGAGCGGGTGGGGACGTCGGTCCATTGCAGGCGGCCGCTGATGGGAGGCACAGGCATGGGGCAGCTCTCAAGGTCCAGGAAACGGGTGACGGGTGTCGACACTGAGCCGCTGCGGTGCCACGGCCTGCTCCCTCCTGACTGCGGCGGGGGTGATGCCGAGCCCGTATGTGGCGATGGCCAGTTGGTGGCACCAGGCGTCAGGGAATCGGAAGCCGGTAGTGAGCTGCAAATGCTCGGACGTGACTACCCCGGCACGCCTAGGATGGGACGCCCCATTGGAGGTATCCCATGTTGTTCCACCATGTGCGGACCGTCATGGTCTTCGCCGATGACCCGTCAGCATCAGCGGCCTGGTGGGTGAGCTTCTCGACGCGCCCGTCAAGACCGACATCAGCCCCACGGGCAACGTGTATGCGTGGGTCGACGCCGCGGGGATTGAGCTGGGATTCCACCCGCCGACGATCAGCACAACCCGCGCGGTGGCAGCCCCGTCGTGTACTGGCACGTCGACGACGTCGACCAGGCCCGCGAACGGCTTCTCGCCGCCGGCTGCGAACACCACCGCGGCCCTCTGGACATCGAGCCGGGCCGGCGCATCGCCCAACTGCGTGACCCGTTCGGCACGATCATCGGCATCGACGGCCGCTGATCCCGGATCGCGCGGATGTCCGGCACCCTGATCGGTAGGGGCGTCGGGCATCCGTGCGTTCTCACACCAGGCCGTGCAGGCTCTCCAACCCGTCGCCGCGGCGAACGCCCGCAACGCCGTCCGTAGCCCGGCCGCCGACCACCGGCCGCCGTGCGCGGCCGTCGCACTTCGGTACATCGTTAGCACCCGGCCCGGCGCGATCTCGTGCCCGGCTTGCCGGAGTACTGCTGGCAGCGTCACGAGATCGATCAGCCCCGTCACGTCGGGCCGGAGCGTCTCCACGTCCAGCAGGACCGCCGTACCGTCCGCCCGCACCCGCAGATGCTCAGGCTTCAGATCGAGATGTCCGAACGGCACCAGGTCCGGCCCGTACGCCTCGCGGTGTGCGCCGATCACGTCTGCCCATGCCGAGCGGTCCACGATCCAGCCTGGTCCTGCGGCCTCGCCCAGCCGGAAGGGGCCATTGCCGCGGCCGCGTCCGGCGCCAGCCGCAGCGACGCCGTGTGCACCGCCGCGATCCGGTCCACCAGGACATCGGGGAAGGTCGGGCCTGGGGTGAACGGCTGCGGCAGGTACTCCATCACCATCGACAGGGACCGGGGCGACTCGTCGTGCAGGGTGGCGACCGGCGCAGTCCGGTCCAGCAGCGCGTACGCCAGCGTCTCTCCGCGTACGCGGCCGGGTCGGCATGGAGCTTGAGGACCACCGTTCCGGCTGACGTGTACACCGCGACCACGGCCGCGGTGTACCGGGCCGCGAGCAGCGTCAACCGCCCGTCGATATCCGGGTGGTCCCGCTCCAGCGCCTCCCGCGCCCGTGCCAGTACCGCCTCCTGGTCCTGCGGCATCGGGTTCGCCAGCCACCCTGCGGGCCTCACCCGCGCCAGCCCGGCCAGGGATTGTGCCGCTGTTGCGGGTGCCGTCGTCGTCATGATGATCCCGCTGCGACACCGATGCTGGCGGCCATGTGCGCGTACGACCGCGCCGCGAGGTCCGGTCGCTGGTGCTCGCCGTAGATCCCGAAGAACGCGTACACGAGGCTGTCCAGCGGCGCCCCTACGCCCCAGCACTCCATCGCCCCGCCCGCGACGTCCCACACCTGCAATCGGCCCCGCAGCAGGGCTACGAAGTCTTGGAAGAACACTTCCGTTCCGAACGGGTACACCGCCATGGCCTCTTCCCTGCCGGTCGCTTCGGCCTGCACGAACGAGGCCGTCGTCACGTCCCACGCGAATTGCAGCAACTCCCCGCACGGTCCGTCTTTCAGCCGCAGCACCGCGCGGTGCGCGCCCAGCGGACCGGACAGGTACTCGTGGACGGAACACGCCAGCATCCCTGTCCCCGTCGCCAGGAGCTCCCGCCCCAGGCGCGGCAGTTCCTCAGGACCGTCTCCATCGCGGCATCACCATCGGCCGGCCGGTCCGCGAGCGGCGTGAGTTCCACCGGGCTCGGCTCGGTGAGGAACGCTGCGTGCTGGGCCAGGGCTTGCGCCTCGAACGTGCCGTCGGGTCGCACCCAGTCCACCGAGCGCACCGTCACCCCGGCATCGGCCGACGACGGTACGCTCAGCCGGTCACCGGCCGGGGCCGTGCACACGGAACAGGCCCTGAAGGCTGTTCGCCGCGTCGGCCATCGCCGGATGGTCCGAGTACAGGAACGGTCCGTGCGGCGAGGCAGGCGGAATGAACCCGTTCCCGCACAGCGCTACGTCCGTGACCCTCCAATGGCTCCAGCACCTCCAGGAGCAGCTGGTTCAGGACGCTGAGTCCGGTCTTGTGACGGGTGCCTGCCGCGCCCGGCAGCAGATTCACCGACGACGCCGGCATTCCGGACGGCACGATCTGGGAGTTGTTCGATACCACTGCCATCCGCGGCACCGGCACGGTGCCCTCCTGCACGGCCTGGATATACAGGTCCGACACGTCCGCGTCGACCGCGACGAACACCGACGGCCCGTCCTGGACGCGGATACACGGCTGGACCACACGGTCCTCCCAGAACAGCGTCTGCGCACCCGCCGGGTACAGCGTCACCCGCATGTCTCCCAGTTCGATCGGATGCGTGTGGTCGACACGGCGCACCGAGAACCCCAGACGCTCGATCGCCTCACTGACCGGCGCGGGCAGCATCGGCCCGCTGAAGACCGGCGTCGACCGGTCCAGCAGATCCAGCGACGGCAGATGGAAGTGGTCGAGGTGCTCATGGGTCAGGACCACCGCATCCGGTGCGGGCATCGCCGCGGTATCGATCTCGCGCGGCGGCCACACCCGGCACTCGGCACGGCCCGGCAGGCCGAACGCCGGCTTCAGGACGGGATCGATCAGGATGCTGCGGCCGGCCCCTGGATCAGCCAGGTCTGGTGGCCGAGGAACGTCAGGTCCAAGCGTGTGTCCACTGGTGCTCTCCTCTGCAAGTCCGTAACCCGGAGCCCGCCAGGGCGGGCAGTCAAACCCCGCCCCGCCCCTGGCGAATCCGATCAGTGGTGGTACGTGTGCGGAGCCGCGGTCAGCGCGCCAGTGCCGACGAACCGGGCGATCTTCGCCTGGAGCGTCGCGACCGCCTTCGGGTCGATCTTGACCGCCGGCTTCGGGGTGGTGGTGGTCTTCATCTGCTTGCCTCCTTGAACGCGCCGTCCCGTGCCCTGATGGGCACTGTCGGACGGGTGCAACCCAGTGCGACATCCCCGGCCGTCACCGTCCGGAGTGCCGTTCTTGGGTCTGACATCAAGTCAACCGCCGCGCCCGCAACGGCGGTACGGTGAAGGACCGGGCAAGCGGTATATCGGGTATACGGGGCAGGTACACGTGGCCACACGGACGCCGAACCACCAGCTCAAAGAACTCATCGCCGAAGCGGGACTCACCTACGACGCCCTCGCCCGCCAGGTCCGAGCCATTGCTGCCGAGTGCGGCGCCACCGTTCGGACGAACAAGTCCACCGTCGAGCACTGGACCGCCGGGACCCGACCCGCCGCGCCCACCGTCCGCTACCTCACCACCGCTCTGTCCCGACGCCTGGGCCGGCTCCTGACCCCCACCGATCTCGGACTGCCCGACCTGGGAGAGGATGAAAGCCTCGCACTCACGTGGGGAGACGATCCGATGACCTCCCTCCTGCCGATGTGGCGGCACGAACTGGACCGGCGCCAGTTCCTGTCCACGTCGGCCTACTCCGTCGCCGCCGCCGCGCTGCCCTCGCTCACGTCCAGGAGATCGCCGACCGGACCGCCACCGCCCGCACCGGCCGCCTCATCGGGATGGCCGAAGTTCACGCCGTCCGCGACATGGTGAGCGTGTTCTCCGAGATGGACGAACGCCACGGCGGCCAGCACGGCCGCAGCGCCCTGGTCACCTACCTGCGCGACGACGTCGCCCTCCTCGTGCGGGGCCGCTTTCGCACCGACGACATCCGCCGGCAGATGCTGTCAGCCGCAAGCCGCGGCGTGCACCTGCTCGGCTGGAAGTCCTACGACGCCGGCCAGCAAGGCCTCGCCCAGCGCTACTACCTCCAGTCCTACGCCCTCGCCGCCGAATCCGGCATCACCGGCCACGACGGATTCGTCATGCGGACCATGGCCATGCAGGGCCTCAAAATTCACCGGCCCGAACACTGCCTTGCCCTCGCCGAGACCGGCCTGAACCGCGCGAAAGGCCGCGTCGACGTGCAGACCGAAGCCCTGTTCCGGATCGTCCACGCCCACACCCTCGCGACAGCCGGCCACACCCGGCCGCCCTTGCCGAAATGAAACGCGCCCAGGAACTTCTGGCCGCCGACCAAGGCGATGAAGTCCCGTACTGGGCCCTCACCTGGGGCCGCCCACCGCTTCCGTCCACTCCCGCGCGGCCAAGGTGTTCGAGGCTCTGAACGACCACCGGTCCGCCGCCACCGAGTACGGCCGCGCGGCCACCACCCGGCCCGCCGGAACCTACGCGCGGATCGTCGCCCTGGACCTCGTCGCCGCTGCCGAAGTGCAACTGAAACGAGGCAGCATCGAGCAGGCGTGCGCCACGTGGGGCGCGCCATGGACCACATGGATGGTGTCCGGTCGGTACGCACCCGTAGAGCCGTCGCCCGGATGCGCCGCGACCTCGCCCCTACCGTGCCCGCAACGTGCGAGCCGCCAGCGAGCTTGACGCCCGCGCCCGTGACTTCCTCATCGCACTTACCGCCTGACCCACACCGATGCCCCTTCACTCCCGCCGACCCGTCAGCGCGGGTTCAGGGCGCGCCTGGCCGCGTTGATGACGTTGTGGGCGTCGGCCCCGTACACGGCGGATTCCTGAAGGGTGTTCCAGACGCGCAGGTAGGTGGCAACGCTGTCCGCGTCGTCGATCCAAAGTTCTGCGTGCCAGTCTTCGACAATGGCCAGGCGTTCGTCGTAGATCCAGAAGCTGTTGCCGGGGAAGATCTTCAGCGAGGCGCTGAACGGGATGATCCCGAGTTCGACGGTGTCCAGGCCGATAGCCCCCGCCAGATGATGGAGCTGGGATGCGAGTACGGACGGCGGGCAGACCAGAGAGCGCAGTGCACCCTCCCACATCATGATCCGGTACTTCCTGCCGCGCTGGTACAAGCCCTCCTGACGCTGGATCCGGGCCCGTACCGCGTCCTCGGTGTCCCGTGGGGAGCGCATGAGTTCGGAGTGGCGGGCGAAGACGTGGCGGGCGTAGTCCGGGATCTGCAGCATGCCGGGGATGAGGCAGTTCTCCCAGATGGTGAGGACCTCCGTCCGCTCCCCTCCGCCGCGGCCGCGTCCTGCACCGTCTTGTGCCCTGCCGACAGCTGACGGCGCCATGAACGGATGTGCGACTCGAAGCCCCTGAGCCGGGCCAGGAGTTCCTCGTACGTCTCGGGCTGCCCGGTCCCCTGTGCCCACGCCCGGAGATCCTCGGAGGTCGCGGTCTGCCGGCCGTTCTCCAGCTTGCTGACCTTGACCTTGGACCACCCGGTGCCGAGACGGGTCGCGAGTTGCGTACCGGTGAGCCGGCCCTCAGGGCGGTGAGCCGCAGTTCCCGGAGCCGAAGTCCGAGATCCTCACGCGCCTGCTGATAGTCCGTGCTCACCGGTACTCACCTGCTCTACTCCCCGCTGCCATCCGTGCCACGAACTCCGGGCACGGGACGGCATAGTGCATGGCGGCGTCACGCCACCGGTTGTACTGGTTGACCCGTGCGGGCTCCGAGATCAGCTCCACACCCGTCAGGTTCTCCGCCTCGTCCCAGAGGCACAGGGCGACGATGTGTGAGTCGAAGATCCAGAAGTCTTCGTCGGGCAGGTTGTGGCGCTCCGCGTCTTCGCGCCACATGTTCCGCACTTCTTCGCCCAGCTGGGCGTTGTGTTCGGCGTGCGCGAGGAGGTAGCGCTGTCCCTCGGTCGGCGGGTTGTCGACGATGCGCACGCGCGCGACGCTCGCGCCGTCTGCGGTCTTGGCGCTGATGGTGCGCGCCCACGGTGAGGCCATGTCCCACGTCGGCGTCTCGCCCCGCACGAACTGCTTGTAGGTGCTGGTCGCCCTGTCGACGGCGTAGCCGCGGGCCATCTCCAGGTGCCATGCGCTGTGCCGGAAGTTCTCGAACATCCGCGCAAACTCTTCGGGAGTGAGGATGCGCGGCTCTTCCTCGCGATCCTTCGGTCCGAAGTCGATCAGGGTGTTGCGCGGGATGACGACCGGAATCTCGTCTTCGTCGATGTGCTGCAGCTGGGCAAGCGCCTCAGGGTCGGTGAGCCGCGGCCCGTGCACGATGATCTCGCCCGTGTCCAAGTCCTCATGCACTGCGGGCAGGAACCGCCGCCGCTTCCCGTGCCGTTGAAGCGCAGTCGTCGCGCCATGATCAGTTCCTTTCGTCGAGGACTGATCCATCCAGCATCACCGAGGCCAGCACTCTCCGTACGGACATTGGCAGGCCCTCATGGATAACATCGCGCAACTCCGTCAGTGGGTCAAGAAACTTCGAGAAACTCCCTGGCGCTCCTCAACCTGCCGTCCATAGCGTCGAATGCATGGCTACTGAACACGACCGCGATGCGATCGACCCGTACACGGCGATGGAGTCCCTGCGGGCGGCGCTGGCCGGGGCCGGGATCGTCCTGCCCTCCCTGAGCGTCGATGCCGCCTCGCCCGCGCTGCGGCTCGTCGACCTCGGCCGGGTGCGCTCCGACGTCGCCGCCCGCCTCGCCCAAGCGATCCAGACAGGAGACCGCAAGTGAACGGAACCGAGAAGCCGGCCACGACCCTCAGCCACGGCGAACTGCCCTATACCCGCGGCACCCTCGTTCGGGACACGATCTCGGAGCGCACCGGTCTGCTCACGGGCGTCCTCGAGGAGCGGCTCAAGAAGTCAGGCAACCTGGTCAGCCGACAGGCGTTCATGGTGCCGGAAGGCGGCGGCATCGAATGGGACGCACCGCTGGACCGCGTCAGGCCCGTGGAACCCGGAGACCCCGTGTAGACCCGATCGCCCAACGCCAATCACTGCCAGCCCATGGGTTCATCCCCGGGTGTGCACTGTCGGAGAGATCACGGCGGGAGTTCGCTCACGTCCACTACGTTTTGATCCCAGGCGCTGACACCGGAGGACCGCATGGCTGATGACACCACCAGGGGCACCGCGAGCTTCATCTCCGAGATGGGCGTGCTCAAGCGCGTCGCACGGACCGGCTGGTGGTTCACCGGCAACAAGCAGCCGGAGTCCGTCGCTGAACACTCATTCCGTGTCGGGGTGATCGGATCCGTGCTCGCCATGATGGAAGGAGCCGACCCGGCGCGGGTCGCGCTGATGTGCCTGTTCCACGACTCCCAGGAGACCCGGATCGGGGACATCGCGCACATCGGCCGGAAGTACATCAAGGCCGCCCCGAACAGTGAGGTGACCGCCGACCAGGTCGCCAACGCCCACCCGGCCGTCCGCACCGGGGTGCAGAGCGCGGTCGACGAATACGATGCCGCCGAAACACCGGAGGCGATCGTCGCCCGCGACGCCGACAAACTGGAATGCCTGGTCCAGGCGGTGGAGTACCGGGAGCAGGGCTACAGCCTCACCCAGAACTGGATCGACACCAGCCTCGCCTCACTCAAGACCCCGTCCGCGAAAGCCCTCGCGGACGCCGCGCTGAGCATGGACTCGCTCCAGTGGCAGAAGAACTTCCTGCCCTAACCGGCACAGCCCCGGCGCGGTCCGTGATGCCGCGGCCGGGCGCGTCGTTGACCCATACGACTCCATCAAGCCGGCCCCGGGGATGTCATAGCTGATCCCCGGGGCCCGCGGTGTGTCCGGGCGCGAATCTCAACCGTGCGTTCGCAGCGCACGACGGCTTCGCCCAGGTGTCGCTTCACCAGAGCGGGCAGTGCGGTGTTCGCGGTGCCGACGAGCTTCCAGCACCGCTGTTGGTGATACGTCGGTATCGCTGGCCGCTCGCGGTGTACTGGCCGCACGACCAGGGGCCGCCGTGGCGACAGAGCGGGAGAAAGAAGACCGGGTCAGCCGAAGTCGAGCGTCTCCTGTGCGAAGTCGGCCGGGGCCGGGCGGTGCTGGGGTGGCGGTGCACCCTCCGGCTGTGCGGCTTCCCAGCGCTTGATCAGCTCTCCCTTCCACCCCTTGGGCGGAGGCCACGGCACGCCCCATTCGGCGAGCTGGGCACGCGTCCACGCCCCGTTGGACGTCTTGGCGGCCTCGATCTCTCCGGGCGACGGCAAAACAGGCATGTCTACCGGCCTCCCATCATGAACAGGGCCGAGGCGGGGTGGGACAGGCTCTTCGCCAACTGCTCGCTGTCCGCCGCGACGGCCCGAAGCTCCGCGGCGGTCGTGGCCACCTCCGTCTTCGGGTCGCCCTGCTCCACCGTGACCCTGTCGCCTGCGGCCAGCAGCTCCAGGACGTCGGCGGTCTGCTCGAACGCCTGCGGGAGCCGGTCGACCAACGACTTCAACGCCTGGGTGGCTTCCGACAGAGCGGGCGCCGACAGGTCCTTCGCGTCGTCCAGCACCACGCGGTTGAACTCCTCGATCAGGTCTCGGGCCTGCCGCACCAACTTCGCCGGATCCTTCTTCGCCGTCATGCGCTCGCTCCTCGCCGCTGAAATGGTGGCCCCAGTGTCCCAGCGCGAGAACGGCGGCAGGTCCGTGTCGACGAAGTGACCGGTCGCCGCCGCCGACAGCGTGGGCTTGCCCGGGTCAGGAGCGGCGTGAGAACCAGCGGCCGGACTTCTGCACGGGCACGGCCTGGTCCTGCTCTTGATGCGGGGCTCGTCCGGCCAGGCTTCCCGTGCGTCGGTGACGTACCGCCGGTCGCAGTCCCCGCACAGAGACGGGCGGGGCTCTTGAGTAACGCCCCAGCCGACGCGCTCGGTCGCCTTCCACCGTTCGTCGGTGAACTTCGCCCCGCAGCCGGCGCAGACGGGACGGCGCGCCTCACGCTCGGCTGCCTTCTTCGCCGCCTGCTCCTGGGCCGCGCGCTGCACCTGTGCCTTGTGCGCCGCTTGTTGGGCCCTGGCCCTGTCCTGCTCGCGGGCGTCGGCGGCTTCGCGGCGGGGTTGCCGATCGCCTCGAGGAGCGGCTGCGGGTGCTCGCGTCCGAAGCGGGCGAACACGGCGCCGGTCGGTCCGTGCTCGCGGAGATTGCGCAGCCCGACCGCGACGATCGGGATCTTCCCGTCGTAGAGGTGGTGGCCGCCGCCCACCCTCTGTCCCTGCCAGAGGTGGCGGGTGAGCTCTTGCAGCCGGGGACCGTGCGGTTGGGGTCGCGTTTGCCGAGGTGGTTGAACACCAGCAGCACGGGCGGGTGCGGCACGTCGCCGTACCGGCCTGCGGGTGCTGTCCAGCGGGTGCGCCACATCGGGCGTTCCTTGCCGTCGGTGTCCTTCATCTTCCGCCGCAGGAACCGGGCGTACTTCTCCAGCTTGTCGGCGAGCTCCTCCGGGGTCTCGTGGCAGTTGTCGACCTCGATGAACAGCAGCGCCACCCGTCCTGCGGAGCGGTCAGGACGACGTCGGCCTGGGCACCGCCCTTACCGGGCGCGTTCCAGGTGCCGGTGGCGGGCAGCGGGACCTCGGTCCAGTACGAAGCGATCGTGCCGACTCCGGCCGGTGCGTCGACGACGGCCTGGGCGGCGGCCCGGACCTCGGACAGGTCGTCGGCGAGCCGGGCCATGTTCGGCTTCGGGCGCAGCATCGCGATGACGGTCTCGTTGACAGCCATGGGGTGGGAGGCCCCGGAGGAGCCCGCGCCGCGTGCGGTGGAGCCCATCTCCGTTATCGGGCGCTGCATCTCGTAGGAGGCGGCTTCCAGGCCCTTGAGGGTCAAGTTCCGCAGCGCCTCCCCGTTTCGGTGGAGCCGCCGTTCTCGGACAGGCCGTGCTTGCGCATGTCGGAGAGCGCGCCGGTGTGCGAGGCGGTGCGGGCCTGCTTCCGCTTCGACGGGGTCTCCTTGTCGGCGTGCCGGTGGGTCAGGTGCGGTGCGCCGATCCGCTGGATCTGATCGGCTGTGGCCACCTTCAGCGCTCCGAGCACGCGCAGCACGTCGCCGCGGTAGTTGTTCGTCGACCCCGCCGGGTTGTTCTTCCGCTTCCCCGCCATCAGCTCTGCTCCTTCGTCACTCGCGGTCGGCCGCCGGCTGATCGCCGACCGCGCCCGGTCCGGGAGGGCGTGCGGGCCCCGGGACCCGATGATCTCCTCCACTACAGACATCAGAGGAGAGAAGAGGGTTGTGACGGCGCAGGATTCGCGCCGATTCACGGCCTGACCAGGGGTTTTCCCTTGTCTCCGGGGTCGGGTACCAAAGGGGTTCCCAAGGGCCCTCCGAAGCGGGGCCCGCAGGAGCCTGCCGCGGCTTGCCCGCCACGGGACGGCCTTGTTGACTTGATCGGTCCGCAGGCCGCCTGTACCCGGCCCTGGGGTGGGTGGTCGTCATCTTCTTGTCTCCTTCGCTGCCCCGGCCGGGGCGTCCGGTCCGAAGGAGCAGCATTCAGAGGTACCCCTTGTCCGCAGTCTGACGGTGGCCGGTAGCGGGGCTGCCAAGGAGAAACGTGGCGCTCGCGGCCGGGCTGCGGACCTGGACAAGGGGTCGGCGGCCGGGTTGCCATCCGAGTCGGCAGCTGGACAAGGGCCGGGTTTGCCCCTGGCAGCCCGATTCGTCTCCGGCGTGGAGGGCGACTTCTCCCTCCCGAGCACCGTCCTCTGTCCACAGGGCTCCACTCCGAGACTCGATCTTGAGGCCGCCGCGATCAGCGAGGCGGCCCGTCGATGAGGAGCCGTCATGCCCGAGAACACCGTCACCGCGCCGCTCGCTCCGATGGAGCCGCAAGACGTCGCCGACGCCTTCGCCTACGTCCGGGCGCTGCAGGCCGACGACATCGACACCGCCTGCGCGGTCATCGAGGAGACGGGCGGCATGGAGATGCGACAGCTGCTCCTGGACGTAGCCGCGCGTATCTTCATCCCGATCACCGCCGTGGACGACTGCGACGGGGAGCCGTGCGCGCACTCCTTCCTGGCAGCGGCTCTCGGGCGACTGCTCCTGGAGGTCCTGTGCCACGGTGACGGCGCCTGCCTGGCTTTCCCGCCGGGCATCGCCGACACCATCGTCCGCTTCACCGAGAACATCCTCACCGAGGAGCACGGTGACGTCGCCGGCGTACTCCGCCAGCTGGAGGCCGTCGGGATGGAGCAGGCGATGGAAGCGCACTCGGTGCGCCGCACCACCGCGTAGAGCCATCCGGGACTGTGATGGTGCGGCGCACCCGCGCCGCACCGCACCGGCGCGCGCCGCACCACCACACCACCGCCGCGCGCCTCACCGGGCGCGGCGGCGGCCCATATCACAGACCCCTTGACCGCGACCTGATCGGCGGCCGAGACCTGCTCTGACAAGGGGAAACGCTTCGGTATCCAAGGTCGTCAAGGGGAGACGTGCGCCCGTCCGGAGCTGGACAAGGGGTGGGCGGTTGGCCGGTGCACCCGATCCGGGAGGTGCGCTTAGCGTGCGGTGCGGAACATCGGATGCCGGACATCGTGATGCGACACGGCGCGGTGCGGAACATCGAGTACCGAACATCGTCAGGCGGTGCGCATCGGGTGCGGTGCCGAGCATCGGATGCCGGACATCGTGGTGCGCACGGGAGTGGAGTCCACCGTCAGCCGGCGCACCGGAGTGAACGCCACCCGATGGAGTCCACCCGGAGTGGACGCCACTCCCCACTCGGTGGAGTCCACCCGATGCTCTGCATCCGATGCCGGGCATCGTCCACTGGATGCTGAGCATCGTGGGTTCCACTCGGTGGGCGATGCCCGGCATCGTCACCACAGCCAGGCACTGGAGTGCCGCACCCGGGACAGGGCGCGGGCATCGCGGCGCGCGGCCGCATTGCCGATCCGGCTCTGCCGGGAACGGGGCCGACGGCACTCCCCGGCCGCGAGACGGCGCTTTCCAGCATCCTGGAGTCGCCGCCGCTGCTTGTGCAGCTCCAGCTTCTTCGCCGCCTTCGACTTGTGCTTTCGGGGCCGCTTCCAGACCGGCTGCCACCCGCGGGCTCATCGGGCTCGGGCACCTGGTCCTCGTCGAGCGCGGCGTCCATCTCCTGGTGGGCTGCGCGGGCTCGGGCGAGGGCGTCCTGGGGTTGGGCAGTTCTTCCGGGGTACTCACGCGACTCCTCCTATGGGTCGGCCCGGCGTGTGCTGGATACCGGGCTGCTGGGTGTGCGGGGGCAGGGGCGGGGACGGCGCCGGGGCGGGCTGTGGACGGAGGCCGTGAGCGACTTCGCGTGCCCGCTTGCTGTCCTGGATCGTGGCGGCCAACTGCGCGGCGGCGGCTTCCATGGTCTGGCGGGTCCGCTCCACCGTGTCGACGCCGGTCTCCGGCTCCAGGAGGCGGCCGCCGTTCGGTTCATGCCCGGGGCGGAAACGGTTGCCTGCGCCCTCACGACTGCCCACCCTGGCCCACTGACCTGGCTGCAACCGCTGATCTTCCAGCCGTATCTTCAGTGTTATGACACCTAATCGAAGGCCTCGATCCGCTCCGAATGATCGGGAGTTGAGGCTGTGGAAGGTCGGCTTGGCGCTGACAGTCTCCTTTGCCACTGCGGTCTTAGTCGCCAGCAGCGTCTTCTACGGGCTGTACAGGCTCCTCGACGTCCAGGGGATCGGTTCCACTCCGAAGCTCGACGCGAAGACGCTCTTCGACCTGGTGAAGCTCTCCTTAGGTGTGGTCGCCGGGACTGGCGCGCTCGTCGCCCTGGTCGTCGCCTACCGCCGCCAGCGCGTCGACGAAGCCGGCGCCCACCGCGAGGCCACAAAGCTGCACGCTGAGCGCTTCTCCCAAGCCGTCGACAAACTCGGCTCCGACTCACCTGCAGTCCGACTTGGTGGCGTCCACGCGCTGGCCGGCCTGGCCGACGACGCCCCCGACAACAGCCTTCGCCAGACCTGCATCGACGTCCTGTGCGCCTACCTCCAGCTCCCTTTCACCCCTGACCCCGGCACCGATCCTGCCAATCAGGAGGAACACCACCGCTACCTAGCCTTCCGCAAGGTGAGGCACACAATCCTGCGCCTCGTCGGTGACCACTACCGCCCCTCTCAGGGGACCCACCGCTCCTGGCAGGACTGCGACCTCGACCTCACCGGCGTCACCATCGACGGCGACATGGACTTCCGCGGCGCGGAATTCTCCGGCCACCACGTGTCCTTCAGCGACGCGAAGTTCTCCGGCGGCGACGTGTCCTTCAGCGACGCGAAGTTCTCCGGCCACAACGTGTACTTCAGCGGCGCGGAGTTCTCCGGCGACAACGTGTACTTCCACGGCGCGGAGTTCTCCGGCGACGTCGTGTCCTTCAGCGACGCGAAGTTCTCCGGCGGCGACGTGTCCTTCAGCGACGCGAAGTTCTCCGGCCACAACGTGTCCTTCCGCGACACGGAGTTCTCCGGCCACAACGTGTCCTTCCGCGACACGGAGTTCTCCGGCCACAACGTGTCCTTCGGCGGCGCGGAGTTCTCCGGCGGCAACGTGTCCTTCGACAGGGCTACGGGTCAGGCGCCTCATGGGCTTCTTCCTACCGACGGCACGGCCGCTCCTGCAGGGTGGTCTTTCCTCTTTCCTGGTTGCCCGTTGTTCCATAGCGCCACGGGAGGGCGGAATCGGTCGTCTTAGCTCCCTCCGACCGATCGAGGCGAGACGAACGAAGGGGCGCATCGGTGAGCCGATCCGATCCCGTCAATCCGGATTACGCCCGCCATTTCACCCCGGTAGTGACCAGGGCGCCTGAAGCCGATCCGCTTCCCTTCCCGGCCTGCACCGGCCGCCGCTCACATATCCGGGATCCACGCGCTGACGCGTCCTCAGAACCGTCCGCACAGCACCTGAAGCGGAGCACCACGGCCCCGGACGCCGCAGGCGAATTCGCACAGCTCGACGGCGACGGCGACGAACTTCCTCACCATCCACGACCTCCACAACGCGGCCTTCACCTACTTCGCCTTCCCCGTACCCCGCCGGAGAGCCACTACGAGCGCGAGCCTGCCGTTGACTGCGGCAGAATACGGCCGTCGACATACGGGTTCGCCGCTGAACGTGTCCAGGATTCTCGGAACCCGCGCGCTTCCCGCCGCCAGGCGCTCGCGCTCAATCCGGTCGGCGTCCGGGTGCCGGCCTTCCCCAGGAGCAGTTCGGCCTGCCGCTCGGTCACCACTTCCCCAGCCACCAGGCCGACTGCGGCCAGGCCCTTGCCCTTCCAGATCCCGGGCGGGACGCCGGCTACGTCCTGGGCGGCGCGCAGCGACGTGCCCGCAGCACGGTGGCCGTCTCCGACCATCACGCCACGGAAGAGGTAGCGCCCGTCTCCCGGACGGATCTTCGTTTGGCTGATCACCGGCACATAGAACACTGGCATTGACCTGCGGAAAAGCGTGATCCGGGGTTCTTCCCGCCGGGCGGGAGGCCATCAGCAAGTCTTTACCGTGGGGCCCGCCAGGCGGCCGCCGCAGCAGCCAAGACGGTAAGCCACCGGTGTGTACGCAGTCCCGCATGAACTACGAACTGCTCCATGGAGACCTCTGCCCGCTGTGCCGCCGCCCTCTCGCGCTGCGGAAGACCGCCGAAGTGCGATCACACCAATCGCTCCGGCCCACGCGGACCTCAACAGCGCCTTACTGCGACGACTGCGCCAGCGATATGACCCGGTGCCAGGAATGGGTGGGCCTGATGCCCGCCCGCTACGAGACCTGATCCAACCGTGCGAATGCTGCGCCACGAGCCACACTCGCACCGTCATCTCGCTGCCCCGCACTGGCGGTAACTTCAACAAAGCATTCGATGCTGCCAAGATTGGCTCTGTGACAAACAGGCGGCGGGTGGCGGCGGTGATCCTTCGGGACCGGCACGTGCTGATGGTGCGTGAGCAAGGCAAGGGCCCGTCAGGCCGCCATGACGGGCAGGAGTACTGGACTCTGCCGGGCGGCGGTATCGAGCCCGGCGAGTCACCGCAGGACGCGGTGTTACGCGAGGTGGCCAAAGAGACCGGTCTTACCGGCGTGTCCGTGCAGTACGTGTACGACGTGCCGTACCCGTCCGGCTGGACTGCCTGCTATCGCATGAACGTGGCGCCGGGCGAACCCCGTCTGGGCGTAGACGCGCAGCTCACCTGCGACTGCCCCGGATGACAGGTCTCAGCTGGGTGTCCCTCCCGGGAACCCTGCTGAAACCGGGTACATGGTGCCTCCGCTACTGATGGCCACCGAACGCACCGACTGATCAGCCGCCGCACCGATGTGTTCTCGGGTGGCTCAGACGCACGCACATGCTTCGGCAGGGCGGTACACACCGACTTGGACGGACGGTGCTGGTCGCGCCTACGGCGAATATGGTGCGCCCGCCCGGGCCAGCAGTGCACGCACCAGAGATCGGGATGTCGTGCACTCACCTCTGGGGCGGCTCCGGCATGCGGACCGACACGAGTCCGACCGGTCTCCGGGAAGGCCAAGGAAACAAGTAGCGCCGTTGCAAGAGCTGTAGGGCGTGCCCTCGTCGCCTTCAGCGCGCGTTGTGGTCCAGTTGGGCGCCATGAAGCATTCCTGTACGCCCCGTGTCCTCGCTCAGTTCTCCGCTGGGCTGACGTTGCTCATCGCGCCGCTGCTTCTCACCGCCACGGGACCGGCCTACGGGAGCGGCTTGATGCCGTCGGCTGAGGTATGCGTCGGGGTTGAGGTGCCTACAGGGTTCACCTGCGAGCCCTCCCCAAGCAGTGCTTCACCACGCCGTGCCCGCAGTACGCGGTGGTTCCAGCCCACGAACTGGGGTCCCCAGCGGCCCCTGGTCCAGCGCGAGTAAGGGGTAGTTCGGCAGCTGTGCCACCGGCCCCGGCGGGTCGATGGCCGACGGCCGGGCCGGTGGAGCCGAAGCTACAGGCAGCTGTTTACCGGTACCAGTACCGCACGCCCTTGTGTCCGCTGCACGTGCCGCGGAAGGTCTTGCTGTAGCTGTGGGTGCCGTCCTTGCATAGCGCGGTTGCACCTGCCGGGTGCGGATCGTTAGCCCGGCATACACCGGTGGTGTGGGTGCGCAGGACGCTGCGGCCGCATCAGTTGCGGCGCCTACCGGCACCAGCAACGCTCCGACAGCCACGAGTCCAGCGAGACCGGAACGCACTTTGGTCAGCATCTACTGTTCCTCCATTTGTCTGGGCGAGGGCAGCAGGGTCCACGCCTACTGCCCCATGACCCATCTCGCTTGTCGGTATCGATGGCGGTTCTACGGGGCGGTCTCGTAGTCCACCGTGGTGTTGGGGCAGTTCTGGGCCACAATCAGCAGCGCTTCGTGCTCGGCCTTGTCTACAGCCAGGCCCCAGCGCAGTTTGGTGGCCGCCCAATCGGCTCCGTACTGGCACTGGTAGTCCTCGGCCGGCGGGAGCCAATCTGTCGGGTCCTTATCCGACTTCGACCGGTTCGACTTCGCGGTGACCGCGATCAGGGTCGCCGAGAGCCCTGATCGTTCGCGTACGCTTCCCGCCGGGCCGCATCCCAGGCGTAACCGCCAGAGTCGTGCACCTCCGCCAACGGAACCATGTGGTCAACATCAAGTCCCCGGCGTCGGTCACGGTCATACCGTCGTAGAGGCTTGTCCACGACCCGCCCGTCAGCTTGCACCCCGCAGCGACCTGAGGAGCATCGACAGCCTCGGACAGGATGACCTCCCGGCGGGTGTCACACCCGTCGCTCGCCTTCAGCCCCTGTTCCAGTGCTTGTAAAGGCTCCGCTTGTAGCCCTCGCGCTGCTCGGCAGCGACAGGGAGCTGCCTGACCGCCTCGGACAACGCCAGTGATGCACGTGCCGCGGCTCCGGGCGCGGAGACGGATGAGACAGGTGTGTCGCCCGGCACGCCTGCGGCGTGAGCGGTCGGGAAAGCAACGAGGAGCGGCAGAGTAAGCGCGGCAGCCGCGAGGCCCCGCACCGTATTGGTGATCATGCAGTCTTGATACCGGTCCTGTTCCTCACCGCTGAACGTCCTGGCAGTCATGTCACCCGTCAGGTTGGTAAGTCGTACTGGTCGCGGTCCGGCGTTCTCGTGTTCCTTAGACCGCTCTCCTCCCCGGCGCCCGCCAGGTAGGAACGGCCGCGGTCGGCCAGCGAATGTCATCGCTCTCCGGCAGCCATCACGTCACGACCCGATGACACCGACAAGCACACTGCCTCGCACGTCAATCCGTTGCGGCGGTGACTCTGGCTTCCGAACGTCGTTATCGGCATGAGGTGCCGCCCATTCGTGCTGCGACGGCGCCAGGCTGAGTGCCGTACGGCCCATGACCGGCGGACTGGTAGGCCCCAGAAGCGCCGCATCATCGCAGCGAGCCGCTCGTGGCTTAGCCACTGACCGCGCCGCGCCATGGGGCGGCGTCGAATTGACCCCGTGCCTCCTCATGCACGTAAGAACGCCGCACGACGTCAACAGGAAGTCTCCGGCCTGAACTACCGGGCGTCTCTCCAGCACGTTCGCGACGCAATGCCCGAAGCACGTCAGGCCCGGCGCGCAACATCAGCGCCAGCCTCCCCGCCGATGAAGTTCCTGTAGCACTACTCGCCTTGGTCGAAGACCACAGCCGGCGAACGGTGAAATACCTGAACGAAGCTGTTCGGGTAGGGCACGACCATGCCGACCGCGTGCATGAGTGGCGCCGCCTCGTGCTGTACGCGCTCACCGACGCCCTCGCCCACAACTACCTGCTGGTTGGGACGCTCGCTGCGCACCTCCAACAGGAAGGCGTCGACGGCGACCTCATTCGCCGATATCTGCAGTCGCCCGACCCAGACCGGTACGTCACCCAAGATTCGTTGGACCACCTCGCAGGGCTGATGAAGCAGCCTCTTCCTGATGGCCAGACACAGCCCGTTTGGCACTTCATCGGTCAACAGATCGCTGACCGAGCAGCAGGCGAGTAGCGCCCCGGCGACACGCAGGTGTCCGGCTCCAGATATGTCGAGGCACCGGTGGCCCGCGGTGCCTCGACAGGTGCGGCACCGCAGGTACCGAGGGCCCGGGCTGTACAGACGACGCGGGCAGGACTTCGGCGGTGCGCCTGTTTCTCTGGTTCCTCGGGAGTAAGGTACCCGCATGACCGCCCCATATAGTCCCGAAGAACGGGAAAAGGTAGTTGCCAAGCTTCCTGCCTCTCTACGGCAGGAACTCAAGGTCCGAGCAGCCCAGTTGGGCGTGGACATCAAGGACGCTGTCACGGAGGGCGTCCACGCCTGGCGCGGCGTCGACGGGCCCCGCCCCTGGTCGACACGTCCGGCGGCAGTTCGTTCGCCACCTACCTCCCGACCGGGCTGTACGGGAACTTCAAGAACGACTGCAAGGTCCGGGGATTCCTTTCAATCAGGGCATTGCCCAGTCGATCCGCCTGTGGCTCGACAGCAACCTCTCCCCGCCGTGTCCCCGCACCACGGGCGCCCGCCGACTCATCTTCGGCAACCAGAAGGGCGGCGTGGGTAAGACCGCGACGTCGGCCGGCGTCGCGGAGGCCCTCGCGGAGGCTGGCGAGCGCGTTCTTCTCGTCGACTTCGACCCGCAATGCCACCTCACCAAACAGCTCGGCTACGAAATGCTCGGCATCGACAATCCCAGCCTCGCCAAGCACATGCTGGGCGAGGGCAAGGGCGCGCTCCGTGACCTTCTGGTGCCCATAGAGGAGGGCTCCTTCGGCGGCAGGCTGTTCCTGCTGCCCGGTTGCAAGGACGCGTTCCTGCTGGATGCCAAGCTCGCGACCACCCGCCACGTCCGCATCAAGGAAACCGCCCTCGAGAAGGCTCTGGACCCGCTGGAAAGCGAGTTCGACTTCATCGTCATCGACTGCCCTCCCAGCCTCGGCTACTCCATGGACACCGCCCTCTACTACGCGCGCACCCGGGACACGGAAGAGCCCAGCGAGTCCGGAGTGGTGATCCCTGTTCTGGCCGAAGACAGTTCAGCCGACGCGTACGACATGCTCTTCGATCAGATCGAGGACCTCTCGGCAGACCTGGACGTCGACATCACCAAGCTGGGATTCGTGGTGAACATGTACGACAGCCGCAAGGGCTATATCGCCACCTCCTCACTCGACAGCTGGAAGGCCATCGGGGATCCGCCAGTCCTCGCCGTGGTCCCCGAACGGAAGGAGCAGCGCGAGGCGAACCGCCTCAAGGCACCCCTGCTCTCCTCCGCGCCTGACTGCGAGCAGTCCGAGGCCATGCGGACCATCGCCCTGGCGGTGAGGGGATGAAGGCCGCTGACCGGCTGGGGACAGGGTCCTCCTTCAATAAGGTGCCGCGCGGCCGTAGCGACCGAGGGCGGGCCAAGGCCATCACGCAAGGAGATGTGCCGGCGTACGAACTGGTGCGGCTGCGCCTCAACGAGGTCGCTCCCACTCCTCTGAATCCGCGCCGAAATTTCGGCACGGACGACGAGAAGTCTCGGTTCGGGGAGGAACTGCGTGCTGTACAGCTCGCCGCGTGCGTAGCTGTCTCGCGGGACACCTACCTGGGGCTGTGGCCTGAGCACTCGGATGTGATCGGCAAGGCCGACTACGTGCTCGTGAACGGCGAACGCCGCTACCGCAGCGCGGACCACGTCGGGTTGGACGCCCTCGACTTCGTGGTGCGCAACGACCTCGCCGCCTCAAGAGAAGACTTCGTAGACTTCCTCCTCAAAGAGAACCTGGACCGTGAGGATTTTGACCTCGTGGAAAGGGCACGCGGCGTCCAGGCCCTGGTAGCCGTCTGCGCTGACGAAAGCGATGCCGGTTCCCAGACCCGGCTGCCGAGCGGCTGGGTAAGTCGAAGGCATGGGTGACCAATCAGCTGGCACTGCTGATCCTGCCTGTCGGGATCCAGGAGAAGCTCAGTTCCGGGGAACTACCGGAGCGCGAAGGGCGCCTTCTGGCCCGCCACTTCAAGGCACACCCCGACCTGAACGCCGCGGACCTCAGGGAGCACCTGGCCCTGCACCGGGAGTCCCAGGCTCGCAAACGGGAGGACGAGAAGGAGCTCCTGCGGACGGCCAAGAGCAGTGCTGCGTTGACCGCGGTCAACGCGGTCTCTACCGAAGATGGCCCCGTGGGCCAGCCGACTGCGTTGACCGCGGTCAACAGCCCGCAGCCGCAGGCCGACGAAGCCGGCGCCTCCGCCCCGGTGGTGTTGACCGCGGTCAACACCGAGGCTCCCTCGTCTGCCCCGAAGCACGACGCGTCAAAGGCGCCCGTCTCTGTGGCCTCCATGCCGGCACCGGGCCCGGTCGCACCGCACCAGGAAAGCCCGGTGGACAAGGCCACTGAGTACGTCCAGGCCCTCATGAAGGAACTCGGGGACGATCCGACGGTGCAGGCGCGGGCGATCGCTTCGGCTCTCAGCATGCAAGAGCTGAGCGAGTTGATCAGTGCGCTTCGCACTCACATGTAGCGCGCCAGGCTGACAGTCCACAGAGTGGCCTCCGTTTCGGCGGGGCCACTTTCGTTGACCGCGGTCAACAACCTGAGGTTCCGATGGACGCGTCGACTGCGGGCAACGCTGCTCGACATTGCCTGGGCAGAGGGCGGGCAGGGGAGCGCCACGTCCGGCGGGGAAGGCCGGGCGCGGTGCTCCGGTGGTGCTACTGGGTGGTGGTGTCGGTGGCCACGGGGAACTGGTCGGTGCGCAGCTCCGTCACGACGTGGGTGTCGGGTCCTTGGTGCGCTGGGCGGCGGGTACTCTTCCGCCGGCCAGGAGCCGCCGGCCAGGAGCCGCGGGGCGGCCCAGGTCAGGCAGTTGCTGGAGGACTCGGTCCACAAGGTCCTGCGTCGGCTTCCAGGCCGGGAGCGCGCCCGTCGCGGGCACGGGCAGCGGCAGTTCGTGGACGTCGGCGAGGACCAGGTGGTGAACGTCGCGCTGCGCCCAGGGACTGGTGCAGTGTTCGGGCCCCTGGTCCAGGTGGCAGTCGGTGAGCCGGGCGACGCCGATGACCGCACCGCGGTGGAGCTCACGGCCGCGGATCGCGGTGGCCACAAGCGGGTCGCGCAGCACGGCGGGCTCCGGCTGCGCCTTCCCGGCGTGGAGGAGAACCCAGCCGCGCCACGGCCAGTGCCTCGGCCTGTTCTCCACGTCCTTCCCGGCGAGGATGGGGTCCCCGTAGTAATCGCCGCAGAAACAACGGATATGGCTGCAAGCTTCTGTGCTGCCGTGACGTGTCCGGTGACCTAGTGCCGCCTCAGGCAACGTTTGCCCTGTCGACGACTGCGCGTAGGCGCCGGTCGTCGGCATGGCGGTTTCGCCAGATGATGTAGCGGCGGATCATGCTGCCCTGCTCTTTGTGGTCGGCGTGGTCCGTGCCGTCCAGGGTGAAGTAGCGCAGGGCTGTGAACTGGGCCTCGATGCGGTTGAGCCAGGAGCTGTTGGTCGGGGTGTAGGCCATCTCGACGTTGTTCGCCGCGGCCCAGGTGCCGACCCGCTGGCATCTCTTCGTGGTCAGGTGCGGGGAGAAGTTGTCACTGACGATCGCGATTCGCACGGTCGGTGGGTAGAGGCTGCGCAGGTAGCGGCAGAACTCCAGGAACTGCGTCCGCCGCTTGACCGGTTTGATGTGGCCGTAGAGCTTGTCCTTGGCCAGGTCCAGGGCGGCGAACAGGTGGCGTACTCCGCCGTAGCGGTTGTAGGTGGCCCGCGCCGCCGGCGGGTTCACGGTCGGGATCCTTGTGCTTGCCTCCGCGTTCGGCCCACTGCCGGCCCGGGTGCGGCATCAGGTTGAGGGTCCGAACTCGTCCATGCAGAAGATGACGTCGGGTTCGCCGTCCTCGGGTATGACCTCGCCGTCGGCGATCGCGTAGAGGTGCTCGACCCGGGCCTTCTTCGCCGCGTAGTCGGGGTCGCGGGAGGTCTTCCAGGTTTTCAGGCGTTGAAAGGAGACGCCTTCCTCGCGGAGCAGGATGCGCAGGCCCTCGTGGCTGATGTCGTCGACCACCCCTCGGCGACCAGGAAGTCCGCCAGCTTGGTCAGACTCCAGGTCGAGAACGGCAGGTCGTGCTCGGTCGGTTTCGACTTGGCGATCTTCTTGATCTCGCGGCGTTCAGGCAGCGTGAACGTCTTCGGCCGACCGCCCTTGTACTTCGGGTACAGCGAGTCGAAGCCGTCCGTGTTGAAGTTGTGGATCACGTCCCGGACACGGTCGTCGCTGGTGAACGACACCTCGGCGATCCTCGCTACCGGCATGCCCTGCGCGGACAGCAGCACCATCTGGGCCCGCCGCCAGGTCACCACCGACCCAGTGCCCCTGCGGATGATCCGCAGCAGCCGCCGCCCTCGTCATCATCGATCTCACGAACCTGCACTCGTATCGCCACCCGGACAGGGTGACCGACACACGCCGCCCGGCAAAGCACCCGGACGGCGCGTCACATCACAACAGGGCAAACGTTGCCTGATCCGGCACTAGCTGCTGCGATGCGGATCCACCGTGTCACACAGCCTTGAAGGAACCCGCACGTACTCCACTAATCATGATGACGGCCGTGCTGTCGCCGTGTCGGGCCAGGAGTCGGCGGGCGCGGGCGGTGTAGGCGTCGCGGCGCAGCAGGCTCGTCAGCGGGTCCTTCTCCTTGGCTGCGATCTGCTTGTACAGGGCGACGGCGTGGACCGCCCAACCGGTCAGCGGGACGGCTGCGGCGGTGATCAGGAGTGTGCGCGGGCCGAACCGACCCGTCGTGCGCAGGACGGAGTCCATACTGAGGTCTCCCTCTCGTCTCGTACGGGATGGGTGGCCCGGGCAGTCGTCAGCCAGCAAGCAGGGCGGCTGTCCCGGGCGGAGCTACAGCTCGAAGGTGCTGGGCTTGGTCCAGCGGCCGGCGGTCGCGGCGGGCCAGTCGGGCTCCCAGCCGGGCCGGTATCCGCAGGCACCCCAGCCGTCCGGCCGTCCGTGGGGATCTCCCGTCCGGTCTCCGTTGCGGCGCGTGCCGCGTCGTAGACCTCGTGGGCGATCCGTACGGCGGCGCTGCGGCTGTCAGCCCGGCCGGTGAAGACGTGCAGACCGTGCTGGCCGGGTGCCTCGGTGCTGTGTATCGGGACGTCGACCTCGAAGTAGGGCAGCGGCATGACGTCCATCTCCTCTCCGTGTTGAGGGCCACCGCGACCGCCCGGGCCCCGCGGGTGCGAGGTCCGGGCGGCACGGAGTGCGCTCAACTCAGGCGGGGTTCAGCTGGGTGTCGCGAATGCGGGGCGGGCGTTGGCGATCACTGGCCCTCGCGGAGTCCCTCGGGACCAGCGGGTGTAGTCGAGTGCGCTGGCCACGTAGCTCGTGCTCATCATGCTTCCGGCGTCGTCTATGCGGTCCCGCAGCTCTTCCAGGTGCCAGTCCGCCCGAGCGAGCCGATCAAGAAGCCATCGCGCGTCGTCCTGCGTGAGCTCCGGGCAAGCCTGGAGCTCAGCGATCCGGCCCGCTGCTCGGAGATGTAGTCGTCACCATCCGGCGTCTCGGGCGTGGGTTCGGTCATGCGAGATCTCCTTGCAGGTGAAGGGCGCCAGGGTCTCCGGCCGGCTGCCGGTCGGCGAGGGCCAGGAGCTCCGCGGCGAGGTCCGGCGCGGACAGGATGGTGCGCAGGATCGAGGTGATCCCGTCGCGCTCGATCGGGTTGAGGCGGTCCCACACGGTGTGGGCGTCACCGTGGACGCCGACGGCCTTGAGGTAGTCGGCCTCGGATGTCGCGGTGTGCTGAGCGCCGCACCGGCCGCATCGGAAGACGGCCTGGTCCCAGCCGCACGCGGGGTCTTGGCAGTCATCCGCTGATCGCCTCCATTGCCTGCGCTTCAAGGTCGGCGCGGCCCTCGGGGTCGTCGTCCTGGTCGTCGTCGCCGTCCTGGCCGTGGATGGTGCAGCGCACGTCCGGGTCGTTCATCAGCTCGCCGGTCAGGGCGCGCAGAAGGTCGGTGACGTTGTAGGCGGGGGCCCATGCCTGGCCCTCGCACTCGTAGTCGGCGGGGCAGCCCACCAGGACCTCGAAGCCGACGTCGCCCGCGCCGTCGACGTCGGTCCGCAGGGCGAGAACGATGCGGTCGGCTCCGAGCCGGATCTCCGCGACGCGGTCGCCGCCGGCGAGCTGCGAGCCGTCGCGCCAGCGCCACATCGGCAGGATCTCGGGGCTGAAGATCCGGCGGACCAGGAGCAGGTCGCCCAGGCCCTCGTTGCCGTCCCAGCCGAGATCCGCGCGCCGGGCGTCACTGAGCGGCTGGAGCAGCGCCTGGAGGCGGTAGAGGTTCTCCGCGATGACGACGTGGTCGAACCCTTCGGCGGGCAGGCCGGGGAACGCGTCGACCATCGCGGCGTGTTGCGCCCGTGCGACGTGCTCGGGCACCCGCCGGTTCGCGGGACGGGCTTCCTGCCGCTCCACGCACACGGAGAGCGGGGTCGGGACGACCAGGGCGACCGTGGGGACGCCGTGGCGGCGGGCGGTGGCGATCAGGTCGGCGCGTACGGACTGCTCGCAATTCGTCGCGTCGATGACCGTCATCTTCCGGCGGGCGAGGCGGGCCTCGAGAACGGCCTGGAGGGCGAACACGGCGTCGCCGGTGGATTCCTGGCACCCGGCGTCGTCACTGACCAGGGCCCTGAACCTGTCGAGCTCCAGGACCTGCGTGGCGGGCCAGGTGGCAGCCCACGTGCTCTTGCCAGATCCGGCCGCGCCGATCAGGCACACCAGCGACGGGTCGGGGATCGTCGTGTCGACAGGCAGCGCGTTGTCCATGCGGAACGGCTTCATTCGGCTTCTCCCTGCGGGTCAAGAGCACGGGTGGCGTAGTAGGTCTGCAGGCCGGCGTTCTCGGTGACGAGGACGCGGCCTCGTGCAGCGGGCACGACATCTCGCCGTCGCGGTCCGGCTCGATCCGTCCGGCCGCTTGCGCGGCGACGGTGAGCAGCTACGCGAGGGCGCCGAAGACGCCGTCCTGGCGGTGGTCCTCGTGGTGGAGCTCGCGCAGGATCTGCGCGAGCTCCTGGGCGCCGACGTCGCCGGTGAGGTCGTCCTCGATCTGATGGAGGGCGAGCTTGGCGATGCCGGCGGCCGCCTGTACGCGGTCCAGTCGGGTGCGGGTCACCGGCGGGCACCGGGCGGGTGGTCAGCCAGACGGTGACGGCGGCCGCCCCGACGCCGATCGCGCGGTGGAGTGCCGCGTCCAGCTCCATCCATGAACTGCCCGGCCCGGTGAGCTCCTTGGTGACCGCCCTTCGTCGTCGAGGCGGACCGCCTGGCAGTGCTCGATGTAGCCGGTCTTCTTGGTCTTCTTCGCCAGCCACAGCAGAACGGCCCCGCGGTCGATCGCGGCGTGCGTTCCGGCGTTGATGGCCGCACCGGCGAGCAGCGCGGTCGGTGTGACGCGGTAGCCGAAGGCGCGGGTGATCGCGATGGTCGCTCCGAGCTGCACGGCGGTGTACGAGGCGACGTGGCAGGCCACGGCACGCCTGCCGAGGAGTTTGCGGTCCGGGTCGGCTCGTTGTCAGAGTCCGGGTCGTCGTGGTCGACAGCGCATCCGTCGAGGTAGACGAGGTGGTCGCCGTAGAGCCGCTTCCGCGAGGCCGTCTTGCTGCCCTGGACCCAGTTTATTGCTGCTTTCTTCGCGTGTCTCACATGCCTCAACTCCGTTGATCTGTTGTGGGGTTATCAGTTGGTGATTGCCGTGTCGCGGGCCTAGCGTCCCGGTCTGTGTTGGTGCACTTCTTCTCTTCCGAGGGCTGGCAGTCCTGGGGACTCGGCGGGCAGCCGCTGATCCCTGAGCGGATGCCGGTCCTGATCGATGACGACTTCCTCTTCGAGGACGAGCGCGGGCCGCGGGCGACGCGGGCGGTGAACTCATGGCTTCGTACGCTGCCGTCGAGCGGGGCTCCGTCGCCGAATTCGTGGCGTGCGTACGCGCTCGCGGCCCGGACTGGTTGACGCATCTGCGACGGCACAGCCTGGGTGTTCGCTTCGCGCCAGGAGCTGGTGGCGGCTCTTGGTACGTACGCGGACCGGCGGCTTTCGGGGCCGTTGGACGAGCGGCTCAAGCCGGTGTCGTGGGAATTGCAGGTGACCGCGCTCAGCCAGTTCTACGACTGGGCGGTGGCCGAGGGTCTGGCTCAGGCGGTGCCGTTCACGCAGGCTGTCGGGGTGCGGATGGTGGACGGCCGGTTGGTCGAGGTGGGCCGGAATCTGGCGAAACTGCGTCGTCCGAAGCCGCACACCAAGGTCCAGTACCTGGAGGCGGACTTCGCTGAGTTGTTCTGTCACGGTCTGGCCGGTCTGGGCCCGGACGGCCTGGAGGACGAGTCGTTCCGCGGCCGGTTCCCGGGGCGGAATGCGGCGATGGGAAGGCTGGTGCTGGGCACCGGGATGCGGAGCCGGGAGTTCACCCACCTGCTGGTCCACGAGGTTCCGCCGCTGCCCGCAGAGCCGACCGAGGTGCCGATCCCGTGGGCGGTTCCCGAACTGAGCGCCAAAGGCCGGAAGTTCCGCGCGACGTGGATCGACTACGCGTCGCTGGCAGCGGTGCACACCTACATCGACCTGGAGCGTGAGCTGTCGCTCGGTTCGTGGATGCCCAGGATTCCTCTGGTGGTGGAGGAAGCGGACTTCCGGGGCGGGCGGGTCAACGGTCGGCGGATGTCCTGGTCGTCGCTGGCACCGGAGGAACGGCTTCGGCTGGTGCATCCCGAGGGCGGCTCGTTGCTGCTGGCTCTGAGTTACGGCGGGCGGCCGTTCGTGGACTGGGGACGCTGTTTCGCCGCACGGCCCGCCGGATCCGTGAGCGCTTCGAGCCGCGGTTCCCGGAGGTCGGCCCGCACCGATGCCGGCACTCGTTCGCCATGGCCACGCTGGAGAAGTTGGTCGAGGGCCACTACCGGCAGGCCGCCCAGCTCGCGACGGCGACCGGCGATGCGGCCGGGCTCGCCTTCTACCTGCTGAAATCCGATCCGCTGCTGATCCTGCGGGACCTGCTCGGACATTCCAGCGTGACCACGACGGAGATCTACTTGAAGCGCTTGGACGTGCACCGCATCTACCGGGCGGCCTGGGAAAGGACCCGTGGTGAGGCCGATCCGGCCGCGCTCGCCGAGGCTGACACCGAGTTCGCGGAGGCGATCTGAATGCCCGCCGAAGTGATCCGCGACCCGTTGTCGCTGAAGGTGTCGCTGCCCGGCCAGGAACCCACGCTGGTCAAGATGGGAGAGGTCGCGAACCCCTTGCTCGCGGCCGATCTCGCCGAGGGGCTCGCGGCGACGGTCCATCCCAACGGCCCGATCGCGAAGCTGACGACCCTCAAGGCCTTCGTGGTCACGCTGCGACGGATGGTCCGCGAGCTGGCCGCCGACGGGTTCACCGGGTCGGCCGCCGAGCTCAGCCGGCCCTGCTCGGTGAGCTCTGGCTGCGGTCGCAATACCTGGTGGAATACCGCACCCGGACGATTCTGCGGTCCTTCGACCAGCGGCATCACGCTCTTTCGGAGCCGGTGAGGCAGATGGTGTTCGGCACCAACTACACCCGGCCGCTCTGGAATGGGCCGTTGAAGCCCTACCAGCCGGACGAGTGGAACAGGCTGATCGACCTCTGCAAAGCAGAGGTACGGCGGCTCGGGAGATGCACCGCGCGATGGTCGCGCTGGCCGAAGGCGGGCAGGATCCGGCGGTCGGCGGCTGGAGCGAGGCGAACGCGGCCTGGTTGCTGCTGCGGACCGGACCGGTCAGCCGGGTCCCGGTCGCCGAGCACCTGGGCATGACGCTGAACAACTTCAAGCACCGGTGCGGCAGCATCACCAAGGTGAGGGAGACCCTGTTCCCCACGCACCTCCAGGCGGTCCCCTACGTTCTGCTGATGTCGGCCTGGTCCGGCATCGTCCCGGACGGGCTGGCCGGTCTGACCATGGACGATGTCCGCTGGACCGGGAAGCAGGCGATGCTCCTCTCCTACACCAAGGGCCGCACCTCGCAGGAGTCGGTGATGCTGCCCGCGAGGGCCTCGGGCCTGCTGCAACAGTGGCTTGAGCACACGGAGTTGATGCGGAGGCACGCCCCGACGAGCGGGCCGGCCACGTCTGGCTGGTGCTGGGCCGCGACCTGGTGCCCCATGCGGGAACGTTCCGGGAGTATCTGCTGCGGACCTGGGTGAAACAGCACGGTCTGCGAGCCGACAGCGGCGAGCCTTTCCCGGTCGACCGGCGCCGGCTGCGGACCACGTTCATCGCCCAGCGCGGTCAGCGCGAGTGGTCGCTGCGGGCCACGATCGACCCCAACCACTCGCCGCAGGTCGAGGGGATCACTACCTGTCGGCGTCGACGCCCGCCCAGCAGGCGGTGATCGACGAGATCATCTCGGACGCCCAGAGCGATCTGCTGCGACGGGCCAGTGCTCCCGCCGTCATCGATGAGGCGGCCTCCGCCGCTCGGCTCCCGGAAGAAGTACAGCGTCTGGGACTGGACCACGGGGTTCTGGCCGAGCTGCTGGCCGGAGACCGGGACGTGTTCACCGCGTCCTGCACCGACCAGCTGGCCGGGCTGCACGGCCCGAAGGGCAAGCCATGTCCGGCGAGGCCCTGGGTCTGCCTGCTCTGCCCGCTCGCGGTGTTCGCACCGCGTCACCTGCCGAATCTGCTGCGGCTGAAGGCCTACTTCGCCCGGCAGTTCAGGGCGATGCCGCGCGAACAGTTCGCTGTGGTCTTCGCGCCCTACGCTCACCGGCTGTCCTCGCAGATCCTGCCCGCTTCCGGCGGCCGCTCTCGCGGCCGCCGGAGAGGTCGGCGACACAGACACCGAACTGCCCTGCGGGCCGAGGAGATGACTCCGTGACAATCTCGGCGGTTCACCACAGTCACCCTTCTGGGTCGTTGTTCGCCGGGGCGGATATCGCATCCACGGCAGGGCTGAGCTGGAAGAACGGGGCCGTCCGGCCACGTTTCGAAGACGAGGTGTGGTCGTTTGAGGGCTGGGCGGATGCCCCGGTTCAAATGAAGGTGACCGAGAAGACGTGGAACTTCCGCCGGATGATCCACGATCCGCGTTGGCAGGTAGTCGCCAAGGAGCTCGCGCTGTCCTGGCTCGCCACCAGGGACGAACGGGTACTGGACCTGCCGCGGGCCCGGCGCATCCCCGGCACCCACGGACCGTCTGGGCCCGTCTCTATCTGCTGTCGTTCTGGTTCAACTGGCTGCACGAGCGGCGCGTCCCGACGCTCGCCGCGGTGACCCAGGACCACTGCGAGGCGTTCATCAAGGAGTACGGCGTCATCCGCGACGCGAGCGGAGCGATGATCCGGTCCAAGGCTGGCAACTCCCTGCGGTCGGTGGTCTCCGCCATGCAGGAGATGAGCGACTACGCGGACGTGCTGTCTGCCGACCGCTACCGGGCGGGTTCCGGCCCTGGGGCGAACGCTCGCCCAGGGAGATCACCGGGAGTGCAGCCCGGCCGGACATCCAGATCAAGACGCTGCCGCTGCCCGACGAGGTCCTCGCGCCGCTGCTGACCGCGAGCCTGCACATGGTCGAGGTCCTCGGCCCGCACATCGCCGACCTGCGACGGTCCCGGCGAGCCGCACTCACCGGATGGGACGCCTTGAAGCGGACCCGCTATCTGAGCATGAAGAACCCGGACGAGCTCGCTGAGATCCTCGATGACCACCTCCGCGAGCGGAAACCGCTGCCACGAATCGCCCCGGGCAAGTGACCCGCCGCCTCAACCAGGGCTGGGATCCACAGGACCCGCTCCTGCTCGTCAGCCTCCAGCACCTGGTCCGACCCAGCGGGCACTGGGACCTCACCGCCGATATGCTCCGTCGCTCCCGACCGAAGCTGGAGTCCGTCCTCGACGAGGTCGGCCACGAATACGTCTGGGCCCGAGGCGGCACCGAGGTCCCCGCGCGGACACCGGCGAGCTGATCCCTGGACGCTTCCGCTGCCCTCGACGCAGGCGGACGCTCTGATCCGAGTCGCCGTTCATGCCTGCGTGATGACCGTGTCGGCACTGACCGGAATGCGCGCAAGCGAGCTGACCGAACTTCTCGTCGGCTGCCGGGTGAAGTCCGAAGAGGACGCTCCGGGCCTTACCCGGCACCGGATCGCGAGCAAGGTCATCAGGGCCGCCGCTGGGGCGGCGAGAGGCGAATGGGTGGTCGTCGACGAGGTGGTGCACGCGATCGAGCTCGCCGAGAAGCTCACCGACGCCGCCCCGGCGAGTTGCTGTTCGGGCAGATCCACAACTTCGACAGCGGCGCCGCCCGCTGGCTGCGTCGCTGGGTGGGCTCGCCGGCCGGACAACGGATGGGGCTCTCCCGATTCCCGACGATGCGATCCACCCACGGCGGCTGAGGCGCACTCTCGCGGTCGAGATGGCGGCCCGGCCTGGCGGCATCCTGGCCACGAAGGTGCACTTCAAGCACCTGACCGTGGTGACCAGTGAGGGATACGCCCATCGCCCCGGGGAGCCCAGGCCGTCTTTCACCAGGAATGGAAGAAGGCAGAAGCAGCCGAGAAACTGCACCGGACCACGGAGGCATTCCGACAGTTCCAGGAAGGCCAGCTCCCCGCCGGCCCCGGAGCCGACGCATTGCTGGCCGCCTTCCAAGCCGTTGAGGACGAGCTGGAGGAACACGAGCCCGGCCCGGCGAAGGTGATCACCGACCGGCAGATCGAACTGCTGCTGAAGAAGAAGGCCGACGTCCTGCACCTCTCCGCGGCGAACTACTGCTGGTTCGAGGACCCTGCGAAAGCCCTCTGCCTCAAGCTCGCCGGCGCCAAGTCCGCCGCGGCTCCACTGACCGGGATGTGTGACAGCGGACGGTGCCCGCAGGCCACCCACCACCTCATTCACCGTCCCATCTGGCAGACCGCAGCCGACAACAGCACCGTCCTGCTGGCCAGCCCGCGCACCCCGACCGGGGAGAAGGACCGGCTCCTGGCCGAACACGACCGCTCGATGCGAATCCTCGAAGAGATCGACAAAGCAGCCGGAAAGGCCGGATGAATGGCTCACAGCCCCGAACAGCGCGACCAGATCGAGCGGCGCATCCGCGCGGCCATCGACCGGCTCCTGGCCGGACACATCCCGCCGGCGGAGCCTGCGACGTCAAGACGCTGGCTCGGGAGGCCGGTGTCTCCCGAGCCGCTCTCTATCGGACCTGGGGCCACCTCAAGGACGAGTTCGAGAAACGCAGGGCTGCGACCTGGGCCGCAGGCCAGCAGCCCGACCCGCGCGAGGCCCGGATCGCCCGGCTGCGGGACCAGAACCAGCGGCTCACCCACAAACTCGCCCGCACCCACACGGAGTTCAGCAAGCTAAAGGAACGTCACCAGCTGGCCCTGTCGGTCCTGGCGGCCAAGGAAGACGAGCTCCAGCGACTCCGCCGCGAGCTGAGTACGTTCAGCCGTACTGGGATTCAGAACTTGCGACCTCGCGTAAACGACTGACGCCTATTCCTTGGTGATTGAGGTTCTGGGGTCACCGTGCGTGGTCGCCAGTACTGAGCCCCTGCCTGCGGTCCCGGCTCAGCGCAAGGCCCACCGCGAGTACGAGAACCGGTTCAGCGCACTCACACCCTGACCATGATCGTTCTCACCGAACCGCTGTACCGATGTTCCCTGAGGCCGGAGTTATGCAGGGCCTGCGCCGGGATGCGTCCAATTCTTCAGCCGATCATCTGGTGCAGGCCGAGAGTGCTGGCCCCGCTCCCGCCACTCCTGCAAGGGCAGCAGCGGCGACATCGTGCGTGCTGAGGTACGTCAGTCCACCGATGACGAAACCCATGAAGAACGCGGTCAGCAGAACGAGGACCGCCCGTTGACTCAAGAGCGGCTCGTTGGGCGGGCCCGGCGGCAAGGCCGTCATGCTGACTCCTTTTCGGCCAGTGCGCACGGTATACACGTACTTCGGCATCGCGAAAATCTCTGCACCGACCCATCCCCAGCGCTCTCGACGCGTAGGCTTGTCAGCTAGATAGCCTCGCTCCGCCTCCAGCCAGTCGGCCTGCTCGCTTCCAGGCAGGAGCAGAGCCGCGAGATTGAGCAACGCACCCTGCGCCCGGCTGGCCTTCTGCGCGGTCCGGGCCTCCTCCGCGGCCTGGAGGTAGCTCAGATCGCGGTGGTTCTCCTCCTCCGCCCGATAGCGGTCCAGCGTGGCCGTGATTTCCTCCACCGTGGCCGTGAGGTTCTCCTGCATGGCCGTGAGGTTCTCCAGCGTGGCCCGGCTGGCCTTCAGCGTGGCCTGGCTGGCCTTCAGCGTGGCCTGGCTGGCCTTCAGCTCGGCCCGGCTGGCCACACTGCCCTTCTCAGCCCGGTGGCGGTACCTCAACTCCCTCAACACCTTGCGCGGGTTCACAGCGCGCCTCCGGCATAGCCGGGACGCATTACACCCGAGCGTCCAGTAGCTGCGGCGGTGGCCTCAGCGAGGGCGTAGGGGCATGCTCCGCGCCCTTCGTTGTGAGGCGGAAGAAGCGACGGCGGGGCCGCCCTTCAGCTTCGGCGAGGTCATCCTCTTCCCAATAGCGTTCCACCCAACCCGCCTGACGAAGGCGCTCCAGGAGAGGGAAGAGGGTTCCGTTGGGCAGGCCGGTCAGCTTCGACAGCTCCAGCCCGTAAAGCCCTTCGGTCGGGGTTACCGCCCGGCGCTCACCATCGGCAGCCCGCCCGAGCAGAGTGCGCAGCACCGTCTGGGTGTGGGGTGTCATCTTGGGTTCTGACATGTCATCAATCTACCTAGGTCGAAGCATCCTTGTCTACCTAGGCAGATTGGTGGTTGGTGCGGCTCAGGTCTCTGTGTGCGACATCCCGTTCCTGAACTGCGGCAGGGGCATGCTGGGGTTCTCCTGATCTCGAATCTCGGGTGAAGGAAGCGGGGCGGCCGGCCTCTTTGCCGATGCTGCGGTCAACCCGTGTGCGCCTCCGTCCCGGCCGGTGTGGCCGGGACGGAGGTCGTTCAGAACGGCGGTTCGTCCGGCCAGGCCGGGATGGGCAGGAGCCGGATACGGACCTCGCGCCGTTCGGACCAGCAGCCGCACGCCTCCATCTCCGGGAACGGCCCGCCGGTCCACCAGCCGCCCGCGCCCCGGCAGTCGGGGCAGGAGCGGCGGGCGACGGGCGTGAAGTGGATGCGGTGCCGGTCGGCGTACAGCGTGAGGCGGCGGGCCTTGAGCACGACGGCTGCCGTCGCCGCGGTGAGCGGGAGGGCGGCGGCAAGCAGGAAGGCGGCCCGCAGACGGCGAACGGTCACCTCAGCGGAATGGCGCGGCAAGCGGTGGCGTGGTCATTGGCGTCCGGCCGGATGCAGAACAGGAAGTCCCCGTCGGCCAACTGGGAGGATGCTCCGCAGCCGTGGCAGTTCCAGTGGTTCTGGTCGGAGTGCTCGCCGGGTCTGGTGACGTCGACGTAGCTGCCGCCGGTGGTGATGAACCTGATCAGCAGGCCCTTGGGGCGGTCGGGCTCGGTGAAGGCGGAGGCGCGGATGGCAGTGGTCATGGGGCGGGTGTCCTCTCGGATCAGGTGGCCAGCAGGTGCTTGGCCGATGCTGCGGTCGTTTTGAATGAGCCCGCCCCGGCCTGTGGGCTGGTTCTACTGATCCCCGCAACACCCTGGAGTTCAGGGAGTTGCGGGGTCGTGGATTTTGAGGTGCTGAAGGCCAGGTTCTTCGAGGCGCTGGACCGGGAGGACGGCAGCATCACCGATGCCGCTCGCGCAGTCGGAGTGAACCGCAATACGGCGTTCGCCTGGGCCCGTAAGGCCGGTGTCCGCGGTCGCGGCAAGCCCGGCAGGTCTGGTCATCAGGGTCGGGCGAAGTACGAGCGGCTGCGTGCGGCCGGAGTTCGACGCCGCGATGCCGCCGCGCAGGCCGGCGTCCACGAGCGCACCGCCCAGGACTGGGATCAGGGCATCCGGCAGATCGGCCATTCGCGACTGCGGGCTGACGGCCGCTTGATCGTCTATAAGACCGGTGTGACCATCATCAAGCCGTCCCTCGCGGCGGTCGACGCGCGGCTGCACCCTCGGTTCCTGAACGTGACCGAGCGGGAGACGATCGCTGACATGCAACGGTCCGGCCACTCGCTGCGGGCGATCGGACGGGCTCTGGGGCGGTCGGCGTCCACGGTCAAGCGGGAGATCGACGCCCGAGCGGTCGACGGCGTCTACCGGCCGCACCGGGCCCAGCGGGCCTGGGCCGAGAGCCGGTCACGGCTCAAGGCCTCAAGCTCGCCGCAGACGGTCCGCTGCGTCGATACGTTGAGAACAAGCTGCGCGAACGCTGGTCCCCGGAGCAGATCAGTCACGCTGTGGTCATCGAGTTCCCCGACGACGAGAGCATGCGGGTGAGTCCGGAGACGATCTACCAGGCCATCTACGTCCAGGCCCGAGGCGGCCTGCGCCGCCAGGTCGCGGACGCGTTGCGCACCGGACGCACCCGCCGCAAGCCCCACCGCAGCCCGGACCAGCGCACCCGCCGCTTCGTCGACGAGATGGTGATGATCTCCGAGCGGCCGCCGGAGGTCGAGGACCGGGCTGTTCCTGGCCACTGGGAAGGCGATCTGATCGTGGGTCCCCGCAGCGAGAGCGCGATCGTGACCCTGGTCGAGCGCTCCACCCGCTACGTCCTGCTCGGCCATTTGCCCGGCGGACACACGGCCGAGGAAGTCCGCGATGTGCTGGTGCCGCTGATCCAGACCCTGCCCGAGCACCTGCGTGGCTCCCTGACCTGGGACCAGGGTTGTGAGATGGCCGCGCACAAGCAGTTCACCGTTGCCACCGGCGTGCCGGTCTACTTCTGCGACCCCACTCGCCCTGGCAGCGCGGATCGAACGAGAACACCAACGGCCTGCTGCGGCAGTACTTCCCAAGAGCACCGACCTGTCCGCGCACAGTCCCGCAGACCTCGAACACGTTGCCCAGCAACTCAACGGCCGGCCACGCAAAACGCTCGGCTGGAGAACCCCAGCCGAGCGCCTGCGTGATCTACTGACGACCGCATAGCCATCAGGTGTTGCGAGGACCCCGAGAATCCGCCGTGGGCAACGGGGCAACGGGTACCGTCAGGCGTGCTTCGGGGTCCAGGTGCCGGCGTCGAGGGCGGCGAGTCCATCGAGGGCTTCGTCGGTGCCCTGCCGCATCGTCTCGGCGAGGCGGTGCTGGCCGTGGGCTGCGGCGTCGCGTTGTGCGCGGCGGGATGCGGTGGCCTCGGCGGTGATTTCCTTTCGTACTTCCTGAGTGGGCTGGTTCTTGCGGAAGTGGCGGGCGCCTGCCATGTGGTTCTCCTGGTGTTGGTGGTCCGGGCTGTCCGGCTCCCTTCGGGGTTTATGAGTGGCCGAAGTGTCGGCCGATCCAAGCCAATGCGGCGAGGGTGAGGAGTCCGAGTACGACGTGGCGGCCGGTGATGGTGGGTGGCTCAGTTCTGTGGGTATCTGGGTGGTTGTCGTTGGTGTGCTTTTGGAGGGCGGCGGATGGACCTTCGGGGCCGTGTGGGTATGAGGTGTCGCATTTCTCGCACCAGTACATGGGGGTCAGGGCAGTGCCTCTTCTGTGTGGCCGCCAGTCGCCGGCGGGCGCTCCGGGTTGGGGTCGGGGCGTCTGCTGGGCGACTGGTGGGCGTGCACTACCGGGGTGGTAGGTGGGCGGTAGGGCACTGGTAGGGGTGGGTAGTTGTTGCAGGTCAGGGGTTGGTAGGGCGGTAGGTAGGGGGTTGGGGTGGGTCATGGGGCGGGGGTAGGGGTGGGGTCTGGCGGGAGGCCGTCGCGGTGCACTCCGACCCGGTTGCGGGAGGCCCCGTTGTGGTCCGATGCGGGGCCTTGACGGAGTCCTTGATGGTGATGTTGTGGGCCTCAAGCCGGCCCTCAGGTCGGCCATTGTGAGGGCCTCTCCTCCGGGCTGTTTCTGGATGTCGAGGAGGAGTTCTCGGAGGTGTACGGAGCGGTTGTTCCCGATGCATTTCTGGACCCATTCGATGGTCGTGAGGGGGCCGTTTCAGGGGTGTGCTCGGGGATTCTTCGGGGTGTTCGGTGTTGCTTTCCGCAGGGTCTGCTTCCTGCTCGGCGTACTGCTCTGCGTACTGCCCGACCACCCATGTGGCGGGGAGGAAGATGACGAGGCCGAGTCCGATTCCGCGGAGTGTGGATACGGGTGTTCGGCGGCCCAGGCGGCGAGTTCTGTCACGGCCTGGCCGAGGGCGGGGAACCCGGTGCCCACGGCGAAGGTGATGCCCATTCCGGCGAGGAGTAGGGCGCCGATGACGGTGTCGCCGCTGAGGCTCTTGTCCTGGCCTTGCCCTTGGCGGTCTTGGTGTCCTTGGAGGTCTTGCCCTTCGTGGGCTTCTTCCCGGTGTCCTCCTCCGTGGTCTCCTCGCCCTTTGCTGTACGGCCTTTGCGGATGAGGGCGATGGTGAGGGCGCAGGGGCGGAGGGCGAGGGCCCAGGAGCTGCGGAGGATGATCAGGGTGCCTGGCTTGATGGTGGCGAGGCTGGCTCGGGTCGGAAGGTAGAGGCGTAGCGACGGGAAGACCAGGGCCGGGGTGTCGGTGGGGATCGGGGACGGGGTGACCTCCTCGACGACTCTGGCCCAGCGCCGTTCCACCACGGCTGAGAGGCGGTCTTCGACTCCTCGATGTGGTGGGTGACGGGAGTTCGAGGACGTCAGCGAGACGCTCCTCGGGCTCACCGGGCCCGGGCTCGTCGTTGCGGTCGGGCTTGTGGTGGGCGAGGCTCGCGGACATCAGACCACCGTGCCGGTGATGTTGCTGATCAGGTTTGTGAAGGTCGCGAAGAGGCCGCCGGCTGCGGTGAAGAGTGACGGGAGCATCAGGGCCAGCATCGAGTTCCTGAACTTTTGGGCTTGAGCCCGTAGAGGATCAGGCAGACCAGGAGGGCTACGGCTCCGGATCCGAAGTTCCCGCCCTGGCCGAAGGATCCGCTGATCGCTTCGGAGAGTCCGCCGCTCATGTCGCCGATGAACGCGAAGGTCTCGCCGGCTTGGGCGTAGAGCTGTCCGGTGACGAACGCGATGGCGATCACGCCTTCGTCGGACAGTTTGATCTTCCAGTTGCCACGGGCGCCGAGGATGAGGAATGCGGTCGCGAGGACGGCGGCGCCGGTGAAGCCGATCGCCCGAAGATCTGGTTCATGGCTGGCTGTTCCGTTTCAGTTCGTGCCGTGGAGGAGGGTGGTGACGGCGGTGGTGGCGGTGGGGATGAACGCGACCAAGCGATGGCCTGCCAGGGCCAGGTATTGGCGTGGGTTCCGGGCCAGCCGCGGACGGTGCGGTAGGCGACGAGGGAGGCGAGGGTGAGGGCGCCTCCGACGAAGTAGGCGGGCGGGATCACGGCCATGGCCGTGACCAGGCCGAGGGACGAGAGGAAGATGATGACGCCGGTCTTGGAGCGGGTGGTGAGGCTGATGACTCCGGCGGTGAGTGCGCATCCGGCTGCCGGGAGCGCGTAGTCGGCGGAGATGTTCAGGACGTGGGTTACGCCTTGGGTGAGGTGAAGGGTCCAGCCCATGCCGTACGCGGTGGTGGCGTAGATGACCTTCCTGGTGCGGGCGCGGGTCTTCTGGGTTTCGGCTGGGGTGGTGGCTCTGGTGGCGTGGTCGTTCTTGAGGAGGGCCCAGACCTTTGTGTGCGGGGTGTGGGCTCGTCGTCGTCTTGGTCGGTGTCAGGCTCACCCGGCTCACTCGGCTCAGAGGGCTCACGGTCGGTGGTCTTGGTGAGGCTGGCGGGCTCACTCGGCTCAGCGGGCTCACGGGGGCGGGCTCAGACTCAAGCGGCTCCGGCTCAGCGGGCTTGGTCAGGTCGGCGGTTGGGCCGGTGCGCCAGTCGGGGAGGCGGCCTGAATGGCCGGTGACGGGGCGGAGGCGGCTGGACGCGGGCGGGCTCTGTGGGCTCGGGGGCGTTCGGTTGGGTGAGGTCGGGCACGGTCTCAGGGGCGGGCTGAATCCGGCGTCCGGCGGTGACTGCGGCGTAGGCCTCGTCGATGGACAGGTCGGCCGGGTCTGGGAGCTGGGTCGGCTCAGCGGGGGTGTGAGCCGTCGGCTCAGCCGGAGCGTGAGCCGGGGTCTGAGCCGGGCGCTCGGCGAGGTTGGGCTGGGTGGCGAGGAGGGCGTCGAGGTCGGTGAGAAAGGTGTCGACGTCTCGGGCCGGGGTGGTCTGGCTGTCGGTCATCGGGCCCTGCTCTGCTCTGTGTAGGGCGGGAGGGTGCGGGCTGCGTGCCAGCCGATGAGCGGTCCGAAGCCGCGTAGCTTCCAGCTGAGGGTCTTGAGTACGGGGACCAGTCGGTCGGCGGGGACGATGCGGATGCCGTCGAGCATCAGCTCGCCGCCGTCGATCGGTGCACCGTGTATGACGACGATCGGGATGACTGGGCGGCCGAGGACAGCGGCAACGGTCCGGGCCTCGTGGCGGAGCCCGTCCAGGCGGTCCGTCACGTCCTTGGTGCCGTGCAGGAGTCGGCCGCCGGTGGTGCTGACTCGGAAGCGGTAGTTCCACCGCTTGGTGTCGATCACGAAGATCACGCCGAAGAGCGTGATTACCAGGTGGTCGACGTTAGCTGCCGCGCGGTAGGGCGCGGTCGTGGAGCACCCACCAGAGGCGGAGCCATAGCGGTGACAGGAGGGCCGCGGTTCGTCGTTCTCCTTCCGCGCCGGCCTCGTACTGGGCGGCCTCGGCACCGTTCCGGAGCTGGCGGGCGCGGGCGGTGGCGGAGGCGCCTGCCCTCTCCTGGGGGTGCGGGTGCGGTGGAGGTAGTAGTAGGCGGCGATCGCGGCGGCGGCGAGCAGGAGGAAGGTCATGCCGTGATCCCCTTGGGCTTCTCGAAGCGGCGGCGTACGCGGGCGACGGTGTCGGCTTTGACGTCTTGTCCGTGGAGTCCGCGGACGTAGGACAGGACAGCGTCCGGGGCGGTGATGCCGGATGCGAGGGCTGTCCGGACGCTGTCCGAGATGGAGTGCCCGACCGGGGCGATGGGGCGGACAGGGTGCTCTGACCTGCTGTCCTCTGTGTCCGTGCCTGTGTCCGGGGTGTCGGTGTCCGGGCCGATGACGGTTCGGACGGTGTCCGTGTCCGTCGTGATGCCGAGGGTGTCGAGCTGGTCGACGATGTCCTGGGGGTGGCTTCGGGAAGGGTGATGGCTGCGGCGCGGACAGCGGACAGGACAGTTCCGCGGTGGCGTCCGGACATGTCCGGGCGGGGCCGGGATGGGGTCCGGGGTGGTGGGCTTCGTGGTGAGAGCGGTGTAGACGGCGGCCTGTCCTTCGGCGCGGGCCAGGGTCCGGCGGCGGGCTGAGAGGGCCAGGCGGGCGTTGATGTCGCCTTCCTCGGCGAGCAGCCACTTACGGTCCCGCTCCGGCAGGGCCGGGCCTGGTGGCGCATGGCCACGGTCCACATGTATTTGGCGAGGGCGGAGACTCCGGCGCCGACGAGCCCGACGTACAGGGCGTCGGTGCGATGGCCGTGGAGGGTAATCGCGGCCATGTCGGCGGCGAGTGCCCAGTACCCGGCGTTGCGGGGCCGCGGGCTCGGCCGTCGTCGTAGCGGGCGAGCCACCCATGGCCATGCAGATGACCCAGGAGCCGACGAATGCGCCGGCCGCGAGGTAGGCGATCGGGCCGGGGACGCTGGTGCTGAGGAGGTCGCCGATGCTCGCGACCGACCAGATGACTGCGATGACGACGAGGAAACCGGCCCCAGCGAGCACGATTGCGGAGACGATCTTGTCCCAGTCCTTCGGGGACGGGCACCTCGATCGTGTAGTCCTCCTCGACGAGGTTGGTCTTGCCGTCGACGGTGTGAGGGACGAGGCGCTGGTAGGTCTCCGTGCGGTAGCTGACGCCGGGGAGGCGCTGCTGGCCGGGGCGGTCATGGTGCTCCAGTCGTGGATCAGCGGGCGATGAGGTAGGTGATGAGGAGAAGCGGCCAGACCATGGCCATGAGGTAGAGGGCGCGCAGTCAGGCCTCCGGGGTGGCGTGAAGGGGAGCTGCTGGATGCGCCACGAGACCTCGGACGCGGGAGGAAAAGCGGCGCCGGGGGCGTCGGCGGTCCAGCCGCTGCGCGGTGCGCCCTCCGCCTCGGCTGCGATCTCCGCAGAGTCCTGGGTGGGGTGCAGGCTGTGTAGTTTTCCGTGGCGGAAGAGGACGAAGACCCGGTCGGTGGGACGCGCCTGCTTCCGTGCGATGCGGAGCAGCAGCCGGAGGGCCGCTCGGTCTTCGGTGTCCAGCAGGTGCTGAGCTCGCAGGATCTCGAGGGCGCCTTCCGCCCGGCCGAGTGACTGCGCCAGCTCGTGGATGCGGTCCTGCTGCTGCTCGCTGGCGGACGCCTTGTGGGCTTCGCTCAGGTCTTTGAGCGCCTGCTCGGCGCGATCGGCACGCTCGTGCGACTCGACGGCCTGAGCGTTGAACTGGCGCAGGGTGCGCGTGCGGACGATGCGGAACATGGCGATGCCCTTCGGCGGTTGTGGTGCGGGTGTGTCGGTGGTCAGGCGGTGGGCTGGGGGCGGGCGGGGCTTCCGTCCGTGGCTGACGAGACCGGCGTTGAGGTAGTCGAGTGCTTCGTCTTCGGTGATGTGGAGCTGATGGCGACCGAAGGCGAGAGCGATGAACTCGTCTGTGGTGGGGCGTCTTCTTCTCGGCCGAGGACGAGGTGGCTGGCGATGCGCATGAGGCGTGTGTGGCGCTGGGTGGCGCGGAACTGCTTGAGCATTGGTGTCCTCCGGGTGGCGGGCAGGGTGGATCGGGAAGCCGTGAGGCCTACGTCGTCAGGTGCTTTCGGCGCCCTTGCGGATCGCGCGGGCCATTCCCTCGAAGGCGTCGAGCGCACGGGAATCGAAGCGCCCTGCGTGGCCTGAATGTCTGTGCCGAGCTGGGAGTAGAGGCGGGCTGCTTCGCGGTACTGGCCTTGCTCCTCGGCTTCTGCGGCATCAGCCATACGGCGGTCGATGGAGGGCATCGGGGCCCTTTGGGTTGTGGCTTCGGCTGGTCGGGCCTCTCCACCGGCGCCAGCCCGAGGGTGGCGGCGATGGGGCGGGCCGGATCAGGCGGTCGGTTTGGGGATGGCCCGGCAGGTCTCGGCGTGGGACTGGGCCCACTCGCGGGCGCTGCTCCCGTAGGGGCTCTCCAGGACGCGGTTCATGACCGTGGCGAACAGCCCGTCGTGCTCGGAGAGGTCGTGTTCCGGGCATCCCTGGCACTGCGCGAGCAGCGTGAGGTTGATGCACTCTTCGGGGAGGCTCTTGTTGCCGTTCCCGTAGTCGCGCACGTAGGGGTCGTCGGGGTGGTGGTGGCGGTGATGTCGACGGTGAGGTCGGCTCGGCCGAGGGCTGATCCGGCGACGGTGAGGTAGCGGGCGATGACGCCTTCGGGCCATGCGGCGGTCTGTGTGGTCATGGCGGTGCCCTTCGGTGGTGTGGAGTGCCCTGGGCCGGAGTTGATCCGGCAGCCTCGCGCCGTGCTGCGGGCGGTGGTGCTGGTCAGTCGCCGTAGTTCTCGGGGAGGCCGTGGCGTCGCAGCCACTCGCCCTCGAAGTCGGTACGGCCGACTGCCTCGAACGCTGCGCGAGCGTCGTTGACCTCGGCGTCGGTCATCTCGGGCGTGGTCTTGTTGGCCCAGCTCTTGCCGGTCAGGTCGGGCCAGATGTCTGCGGATCCCATGAGGTGCCCTTCGGTGGTGTGGGTGGTGGGAGTGCCCCGGGCCCGAGTCGATCGGGCGCCGGGGCTGGCGGTGCATGGTCAGCCGCAGTGCTTGGCGTCCAGGGACCGCTTCGTGGTCTGGTCGGGATTGGTGCCGGCGCTGGCCTTGGCCACTACGGAGATGCACCGTCCGGCGGTCCCGGTGAAGGTGATCGGCCCGGCGTAGGAGCGGTACAGGCCCTCGTCCGAGTTGATCTGGCCGGTGCCGACGACAGTGGCCCACACGTGGAGGTAGCGGGTCGACGTCTCTCGGACACGGTCCGTACGCAGTTCGTGCCGCCGCGGGCGGCCGAGAAAACACCTCAATGTGCGCGGAGCTGTTGAGCGTGTATGTGCCGACCTTGGTGCCGGGGCAGTTGCCGGTCGGTGAGGCCATCTCGTCGGCTGCTGCGGCGGGGTCGGGATCAGCAGGGCTGCGGCGAGTGCGATGACGGCGGGGCCGCGATGAGCGTGGTGTTGGTGCTGATGCGCTTGAGGTTCATCGGGTGCTCCTACTAGTGGGATGGCCGGGTGGCAGGCCGGGCTGCGCCGCGGGCGAGTGGTGGGTGCCCGGGGCCGGAGTTGGCTCGGCGCCGGGCTGGGGCCGGGCCCTGGTGGTGGCCCGGCCGGGGTCAGCTGAGACCGGGGCGCGGTTGCTCTGCGCCTGGCGTCGGGCCTCGGCTTCGGCGTAGTCGCGGGCGTCCTGCTCGCGCTGCTGCTGGTTGTCGCTCATCAGGACTCCTTGGCGGTGTTGAGGACCTGGCGCAGTGCATCGGTGACGTCGTCGAGGGTGCGGTCCGGGTCGACGAGAACCCGGCGGGCGTGGGCGGCTGCACGGTCGTACGCGGTGATCGGCTTCAGGAGGTTGCGCAGTCGGTCGGCGGCAGGCCCGTGAACGGGATGGCAGAGGTTCTCGGTGGGCTGTCCGGTTCGTGCGGGCGGTCCGCTGAGCAACTGCAGGAGGAGCTGTGCGTACTCGACGCGGGTGGAGTGCCGGGGCACAGCCGGGGCCACGGAGAAGCTCGGTGACTTCGTCCTGGTCGTGGCCGGCCAGCTCACCAGTCAGGCGGATGCGGGTGGCTTCCGTCATCGCGTCGCCCGGCGCCTGGGAGCGCAGCATGTCGACCAGGAGGAACAGACGATCGTGGGTGGTCTCGCTCATCATCAGGCGGCCTCCTCCCAGCCGAGAGACCAGGCGATCTTCCTGGCGTGGAGGGCGTACTCCCGCGGCTGATACCGCCCGTCGGGAAGGGCAGGACTCGCAGTACCGGGCGTACGGCCTGGGCTGCACCGTCGACGGTGACGAGCGCGACGGTCATCCGGGCGGCGTCCGTCATCTTGTCCGTGGGGCGGGTGCGGGTGAGGTGCTCGGCGACCGCGGCGGCCTGCCGGGCAACAACAGGGATGGCGGCGAGGGCGTGGGAGGCGTTCATCGGTGCCTCCGGCCGGGCTGATCCGGCCGGACGTGCCGGTGGAGGTGGTGGTCGTGGTGATGGTGCGGTTGCCGTCGCGGGTGGGGCGGATCGTGCCGGCCGCGATGACCTGCTTGGTGGCCATCAGACGGACACCCTGACGGGGTGGTGCTGATGAAGGCGTCGAGGGCGTCGGCGGAGATTCGGAGGCCGCGGGGCGGATCTTCCCGCCGCCGAGGCAGTGGGAGGGATCCGGCCGGAGGCGATGAGGTTGTAGACGGTGGAGCGGCAGACGTTGAGGCGGGCGGCCACTTCGTTGACGGTCAGGAAGTGGGGCGGCCACGGTGTCCGTGGCCGGCTGGATCTCGTGGCGCATTGCTGCTCCCTGGCGGGCGGGCATGAAGGATGGGGCGACATCGCTTCCATGTGGAAGTTCTGCCGTGTCCCAAGAGTGCGCCAACTTCCACATGGAAGTCAATACGGACTCGGCCTGGACGCAAAGGCCCCGCCGAAGCGGGGCCTGAGGGTGTAGCGAGCCAGGCGTTGATCACGTAGTCCAGGATGTAGTTGGCCGAGTCCATCGTCATCTCGTTCACCTCGACCACCCGGCCGTCGGCGGTGGCGGCCGTGCGCACCAGGATGATGACGGGCGTGCCGCGGTCGAGCTTGAGCTGGGCCTTCCTTCCTTGCTTGGCATCCGGACGCGGATCTCCTCGCGGAACTTCGGGGCGTGCCCGAGCTCGGCGAGGCGTGCGTAAATGCCACCAGGTCCAGTGTCGACCTCGGCGATGGGCGTGCCATCCGCGATCTCCGCCGGCAGGTAGGAGACGGCCTTGAGGACCGGCTTCCCGTCGAGCAGGTAGCGCCGACTGCGTCTGATAACCGCCTCGCCTCGGGGAGGCTGAGCGCGCCCGCCACCTTGGGTGACGACTCAAGCCGGGCAACCTCGACGTCCGTGACCTTGGTCTGCTCGTCCCGCACGTCGATATCCCACATCGATGTTCCGCTGCCCCAGGTACCAGCTGAGAGGCGCTTGTTGGCGTACCGGCGGATGGGCTCGAACTTTCGGACCCTGGTGGGTGCGCCCTGGCGGCTCACTGTCAGGCCGTCGTCGCGCAGCAGCTGAAGGGCCTTGTACGCGGTCTCGGCCGACCCCGTACGCCTCCATGAGGTCGTTCTCGCTGGGCACTTTCTCCCCAGCGGGAGCTCTCCGCTCGTGATACGCGACCGAAGGGTGTCGGCGATGGTCTCGTAGCCGACACCACGCTTCTTGCCTGGCAAAACGCCTCCTCAGGTGAGCCCCGCAAACGGTGTGTACGCCGGCCGCGCCGGGAACCCCAGAGTGTTTGACTTCCACATGGAAGTTAGGGACTGTTGTTCCAGTAGCTCGATGAGCGCGGACAGCCACCGGCCTGCGCCGGGATCGAAATGATCTCCGGCACCGGGCCATGCCGTCGCGCTCGCCGAATCCACTCTACGCACAGACCTCCACGTGTAACGAGGGCGACTCTCCGCTCCTGCCACGCCCTGACCCCGACCCGCTCCCGGCCGACCGCGCGTAGCGGATCTCCCCTGGCTCATCTCCGGTAGTTCACCGCGGCCCAATCGGACCGCCCTTCACAACGGACTGACTGCATGCGCCACCCCACCGGCGCGGCTTCGTGCTGCGTTTCTTCGTCATGCCCAGATCCGGCATGGGCCCCGTTCCGCGTGCTCTGCAGGAGTGCGAGGCGACGGGGTCTCGTCGTGCTGAGCCGCGGGCGTGGCTGCGTGCGGTGGTGTGGTTGGTCGATGCCGGCCTGCACAGGCGGGCTGGTGCGACGACGCTGGCCGTGGCGCGGGACCTGGCCGCGCGGATGGACTACCGGCTGGGGTTCGTCCTGTACGACCTCGACGGGACGGCGGCCCGGTGCGGGTGTCGACGGCGACGGTGAAGCGGCATGTTCGGGTGCTTCGGGAGCTGGGTGCGCTGGTGTGGCGGCGGCACGGGTCACGCCGGAACCTGCGCCTGCCCGGCCGGTTGTACGCCGGGACGGCGACGATCTATGCGGCGGTGATCCCGGTGGTGTTCGACGTGGCGATGGGGCACCGGCTCGAGGGTGATGGGTATGAGGCGCGGGTGTGCGGGTGACGGACGAGGGCCGGGCCCGTGCGGTGGAGGCCGCCCGCACCGCAACCAGTCCTGTGGATAACTCGGTTGTGGATAAGCCCAGTTCAGAGGGGCATGCACCCCATTCTCCTGGGTTCCACCACGACGTACCTGAGGTTGATGTGAGTGGTGGGTTGAACTACACCTCGCGCGAGCGCGCGACGTCCGCAACCGCGTCAACTCCCCAGGTTCCGAACAGCGGCAGCGGCGGCCGGGGCGCCGGTGGCCACGACCAGGCCGACCGCGCCAGCCGTACGAACGGCAGCGCCAGGAGCACCAGGTCCTCGAGGAGCAGCTGCTCGTCGTCGCTGAGTCCGTGGCAGGTGGCCCGGGACATCACCATCGCCCGGCAGGTGCGCCCCTCGTCGGCTGGACTCAGCGGGAAGGTCTACGCCGCCTGGCGTTCGCGCTGCGTCCGTTGATCGACCGCGGCCTCGATGCCCACGACATTGCGGGCGAGCTCCACGGCCTGGCGCCCGACTGGCTGCCGGCTCGCCCAGTGGCGTACATCACCACAGCCCTGGCCCGCGACGAGGGGCAGACCGTGGGGCACACGGGCACGCGGCCCTCTGAGGCGTTCTCCCGGGCGGTGGCGGACCTGCGGGAGGGATCGACTGAGACCGCCGAGGATGTCCCCGTGGTGGACGCTGACGGATTTGCGTGCGGGGTCGAAGGACTCATGCCTGAGGAGGTCATTGATCTCCGCTCGTCCGCGGCAGCGGATCCGGCCTGGTTCTCGTTGCCCTCGAGAACCTCGGCGAGCGGGACACCCGGCGCCTGTACACGAACCGGCTCGTCGATGAGGTGTTGCTGCGCGAGTTCGGCGGTTCGAGTATCACGGTGAGGAGCTGAGTGATGTCAGGCACCACACCTGCGGGTGCCCGCCTGCAGTCCCCTCACGACATCAACGGTAGGACTCTGGCGGCTGGATGGCGCGTTGACCCGGTGGACGCTGCGACCGGTACCCGGCATGCTCTGACTCCATGACGACCAGCGACGCAGACGACCGGGTCACCCTCAGGGGCGGGCGACGGGGACGATCCCCTTCATGAGGGCATGGGGCGTCGGCAGGTGGGCTTTCTTGGGAGTCGTTTTCCTCATTGTCGCCGTGGGCTTCCAGCTGTTCCCGAAAGAAGAATTGAAGGTGTGGGATTCGCTTCACTGGTCGACGATCGGTGAAGTCATCACTTCGTTTTGCTGCTGTTCGTCCTCGGTACGGTTGCTGTAGCGGTGGCGTTTGCGGTGTATGGGACCTTCCGTATTCGGGAGCCTGCGGGCGAGAGCAGGGAACGCCTGAGTCGTGCGGAGAGGGAACTGGAGCAGGCCCTTCGCGGTGCGCACTCCGTTAGGTTGGATGGCGCAATTCGTCGGAGGCCTCCGGCTGTCGACGGTGCCGTGCTCGACAGCCGGGTGAATTTGCCCCTAGGTGCTGATGACGCTGGCGTTCCACCAGCCGTTCCTCAAGGGGACCTGACGCTGGCTGCATTATGGAAGGTCAATCACGCGCGGCTCGATCACTACCACGAGATCGCAACAGGGCAGGCGAAAGTCTCCTTTCGGAACGCCCAGGTATCGATGGGGCCGGGTTCATTCTCCTGGTCCTCTTCGTCGTCCTGGCGTTGAACGCGAGCACGACGGCGGGAGCGATCGTCGCTGGTGGGCTCGGTGCTGTGTCTGGTGCCCTCTCTGGCTACGTTGCGAAGACGTTCATTCGTTCGCAGGAGGTCGCAGCCGCGCACCTGCGTTCTTACTTTGACCAGCCGTTGGAGCACTCGCGATATCTAGCCGCTGAGCGTTTGATTGCCGATGGCGGTCTGTCTCAGGAGCAGCGGGCGGAGGTGCTGTCATCTCTGGTGCAGACAATCGTGGCCGGCCAACGGCAGCCACAGGCGGATTCTGGCGGTGACACCGTGCCGGGGCGGTAGCGGCTGGCGTGCCTGCGTCCTGGTGTGTGCGGCGCTCCGCCGGGATGGATGCCTCGTCAACGTGCCCGCGGTACGGTTTGGTCGGCCCTCTGTCCGTGCCGGAGCAGGGGCCTTTGTGCTGCTCCGGCACGGTGCCTGGGGCTGGGCGGACGGAGTTCAACGAGCAGTGGTGGAGGCGCGTTCGCGTGTTCGTGGGGCGTGCGTTCGCTATGCCGTGCGCCCCTCTTCGGCTGGATCCCACGGATCCGCCCACCCACCAGGGCCGGGGCTACGGTCAGTCGTTCACACGATCTGCCCGGAGGACACACAAGTGCGTCACTACACCCGCTTCGCCATTGCCGCAGCCGCTCTCGTCGCTGCGGGATCCTCACCGCCTGCTCGTCCGACTCCGCGACGAGCGCCCTAAGGCGGACAGCAGTAGCGCCGCGGCCAGCTCGTCCACGCCGGAGGAACCGGCCGGCGACAAGGCCCCGGCCGACGACGGCAAGGCCGAGCTGGAGAAGTCGGTCCGCGCATACACGAAGGGTCTGTTCGGGGTGCCGGGGACGGGTACGAGCTGATGTCGAAGCGGTGCCAGAAGCAGATGACCGCAGTCGAGTTCACCGAGTTGTCGAAGCAAGGGCACCACGAGTTCGGTGCGCTGAACGTGAAGACGCTGAACATCGACCAGCTGTCCGGGGACCTCGCGCGCGTGAGCTACGGGGTGGGTGTGCCGCAGTTCGAGCGTGAGGCCCAGCCCTGGACCCGCGAGGGCGGAACGTGGAAGTGGGACGCCTGCCAGGCCGCGGGTCAGTAAGGGGAGGACCCTGCCGGTCGCCCTCGGGGAATTCACTCCGCGGGCGCTGGCCGAACTCGTGATGTCGGTGTGGCGCGCGATTGCTGCCAGTGCTGCCATGGTCCACGCGGCCTGGTCGGTGTCCGTCAGCTTCGCCCAGGTGGGCATGAGCTTGTTGGCGGGCGTGCGGCCACCCACGGTGGTCGTGTACGCGTAGTAGGCGGCCTGGCCATGGCCGCCCATCCAGTCGCGTGTTGACCATGGACTGTCGCTACTCATGTGTCCGTCCCTCTCTGGAACTGGCTGTTCGTCCAGGCCAGTGTCTCGCGAGCACGGCAGGCACGGGAGGCCGGGCGGCGGGCGGCTAGCCCTTGCGCGGGAAGTCCTTGGCCTTGATCTTGACCATGCGGCCGTCCTGGTTGTGCCAGACGATGCCCTCGTACGGTCGGGCGTGGAGCCATTCCCGCAGTCCGTCGTAGTCGCGCGGTGCGGTCGCGAAGTCCTGCCGGACGGACAGGGGCGACCAGCCGTGCGGCATGAGGACGTGGGCCGGGTAGGCGTCCGGGTTGCCGTTGATCTTCGGGCCGAGGAGCTCGTACGTACCCGCCACGTTGACGCCGCTGCTTTCGACGGCCTCGGCGTGGAACTTCGCGAAGGCCGACTGCGCGACGGGTTCCCACCCGACGGTCTTTCCGGTCTCGTCGTCCGTGGAGATCGCGACGTAGCCTGCCGGCGGGTCTTCCCCTGCTTCACCTCGCGCCTGGCCCACCAATCACCGGCCTCGTCGAGCATGACGCACGTGCCGTCGTACTTGCGGGTCGCGGTGCCCTCGCCGTTGATCACCCACTCGCAGTTTGGTGACACCTCGGGCAGTACGTGGGCGGGGCGGGCGCTGAAGTCGCGGACGAACAGCGTCGTGATCTTCTCCATGTACCGACCGTACCGGGCATGCCGGTTGGCGGCCGGGGTTATCCACAGGACCTGCGCTACGCGATGCCGTCCGGGCAGTGAAGGTCTGGCACCAGCTGGAGTGGACTGTGCCGGGAGGTGCTGGCCCGGCTGGCCGCAAGGGCTCGCCTGGGATGGCCGGCCGTCCGTCACGGTGTGAATGCAGCATCCAGTGCGTCGGCGATCCCTGTGTCGTATCCGTCCGGCAGGCCCGCCAGCGAGTGCGCCTCAACGCTCTTGGACATGCCGAAGTACGCGTTCACGAACCGTGTGGGCGTCCCGTCTGCCAGGGCGGCAGCGATCGCGGCGCGGCGTAGGTCGTGCACCCATAGCTCCCGGCCTGCCGAGAGCCGGTGCAGCATCCGGATGCACTGGCCGTTCTGGATGCCGAGGAGCAGCGGCTCGTCGGAGTCTGTGGCCTGACCGGCCAGGTAGGCGTCGAGGGCGGTGGCCGCGGTGCGGGCGATACGGATGGTCCTCAGCCCGCTCCTCGAGCTGGCCCCAGGCGCAACGCTGGTTCGGCGCCAGGGTGTAGTCGCGGACCAGGAGCTCGGCGGCTTCGGTGGCGCGGGCTCCCGTGTAGATGAGGAGCGTGATGGTGGCGTGGAGGAGCGGGTCGTGCTCGGCGGCGTTCCGTAGCGCGGTGAGTTCCGCTGCTGTCGGGATAGGGCGGTCCAGGATGGGGGCTCTGGTGGGCGTCATGCGGTTGACCGTACTGGGGCCGGGACTTGAGGCGCAGGCGTATCTGTGACCCTCGCTGGAAGGGGTTATCCACAGGCCCTGCGCGCTTCGCGTGGTCGGTCGTACGGTGCGGGTCTGTCGACGAGCGGGGAACACGATGCGGAACGTGCAGCTGGAGTGGCTGGCCCTCGAGGTCCTGGCCGAACTCCCGGACGCCGGGGCGCGGGCCGAGGTGGAGGAGCTCTCGCCGCAGTGGCCAACAGCCGCGAGCAGTGGCCGGCGCCGGGTGGCGAGGAGTGCGTGGACTTCTTCGGGGCCCGGTGCTGGGTGTCCGTCGTCGCCTACCTCGACGGCCTCGAGGTCCGTGACGTCGGGTGGTGCGGAGTTAGGGTGAGCCCGGATAATCCGGGCCATGGACGATGGAGTTGCGGCACTCGCAGCCGCCGGTATTGGTGTTGGTGGTGTTGTTCTTACTGCCGCGTTGGCGTGGCGTAGTGCGCGCTTGACGGCGAAGGCTCAGGTGGAGGCGGCCCTGGCGGGAGTGCGTGAGCAGGCGCGGCAGGAGCAGGGCGTGGCGCTCAGGGCTGCACGGCGTACGGCGTACGGCGAGTTCCTGGGGCAGATCGAGATGGTGCGCATGGCGATCGACCGAGCCCTCGACGTGATCGAACGGCGCGTCAAGGCAGTCGAGTACGAGAGAGCTATGGGCATGTCTGCGTCCACTCCTGACTGGCCAGCCACGAGGGTGCGGATGGAGTCGAGTGTGAATGACCTCTGGTTCCGGCATTCCGCGCTGCGCCTCTATGCCGATGACCGGATTGCTGATGAGGCGGAGCAACTGGTCAGGATTGCCCGCACGGCAGCCGACGAGTTCGATCTTGTCGATGATGCTCTCAACGAGGACTACTCGCCAGAGCCGCACTACACGTCGATTCGCGAGGGCGTCGCCCGGCTTAAGGCTGGAACCAGCGCCTGGGCGGACGCCGCAGTGGCGGGTCTGGAGCAGCCTCTCCCGTAGAACGTGGGGCATCATAGTGCCAGCTTTGCTGTTGCTCCTGGTACCAACTCAGGAGGTTATGCATGGCAGGGACCACGGCGTTCGTGATGGTTCTTCTCGGTGTGTGCGTGGTCGGATTGGCCGCGGTCATCTCAAGGGCCCGGGTGGAGATCGCCCGGATTGACGCCCGGACGGGGCAGCGTAAGGGAGACGTCCGGCGCTGACCGGCTGCCCGGACGTGTGCTGTGCTCAGGTGGGGCACGTCCGGGCTGCACGGCAGAATCGGAGCGTTGCGGCTCAAGATGCGGGAGTCGAATTTCAAAGGGACGGTGGATGAAGACATTGCCCCTGACCTCCTGGAGAATCATGATCGTCAAGATGCTGCACGAGAAGGGCCTGAAGTCTGAGCACGCCTACACGGCTGCCGTCGTATCCATCGGCCTGTCGGTTGCCTCGTGGTGCGGGTCGATGAAGATGGAGCCACTGGGCGTGAGCCGCGCCGACCGGTGGGGATCTTCGTCGGCGAGTGGGCGCCCACGTTCTTCGCACTGGGGCTCGCCCTGGCGAACTACGAGCGGGACCACGAACCGCTGCACCCTGCCAGCCACTGAGCGACGTCGGCGGCCCCGTCCCGGTTGGGTGGGGCCGCTGTGGCGTACAGGGCCATGTGGTCAGGTCGGGGCGCAGCGTCACGTCGGCGAGCCCGGCTGAATATTGCGCTGTCGCCCCGCGTGCGGCTACGACACGACTTCGTACTCCACGGTGGTGTCCGTGCCCTTCGCCGCGAGCTCCTCGAGGGTGGTGATCTCCTCGGTGTCGGCAGCTAGTGCCGGATCAGGCAACGTTTGCCCTGTTGTGATGTGACGCGCCGTCCGGGTGCTTTGCCGGGCGGCGTGGGACGGTCACCCTGTCCGGGTGGCGATACGAGTGCAGGTTCGTGAGATCGATGATGACGAGGGCGGCGGCTGCTGCGGATCATCCGCAGGGGCACTGGGTCGGTGGTGACCTGGCGGCGGGCCCAGATGGTCCTGCTGTCCGCACAGGGCATGCCGGTAGCGAGGATCGCCGAGGTGTCGTTCACCAGCGACGACCGCGTCCGGGATGTGATCCACAACTTCAACACGGACGGCTTCGACTCGCTGTATCCGAAGTACAAGGGCGGTCGGCCGAAGACGTTCACGCTGCCTGAACGCCGCGAGATCAAGAAGATCGCGAAGTCGAAGCCGACCGAGCACGACCTGCCGTTCTCGACCTGGAGTCTGACCAAGCTGGCGGACTTCCTGGTAGCCGAGGGGTGGTCGACGACATCAGCCACGAGGGCCTGCGCATCCTGCTCCGCGAGGAAGGCGTCTCCTTTCAACGCCTGAAAACCTGGAAGACCTCCAGCGATCCCGACTACGCGGCGAAGAAGGCCCGGTCGAGCACCTCTACGCGATCGCCGACGGCGAGGTCATACCCGAGGACGGCGAACCCGACGTCATCTTCTGCATGGACGAGTTCGGACCCCTCAACCTGATGCCGCACCCGGGCCGGCAGTGGGCCGAACGCGGAGGCAAGCACAAGGATCCCGACCGTGAACCCCGCCGGCGGCTCGGGCCACCTACAACCGCTACGGCGGAGTACGCCACCTGTTCGCCGCCCTGGACCTGGCCAAGGACAAGCTCTACGGCCACATCAAACCGGTCAAGCGGCGGACGCAGTTCCTGGAGTTCTGCCGCTACCTGCGCAGCCTCTACCCACCGACCGTGCGAATCGCGATCGTCAGTGACAACTTCTCCCCGCACCTGACCACGAAGAGATGCCAGCGGGTCGGCACCTGGGCCGCGGCGAACAACGTCGAGATGGCCTACACCCCGACCAACAGCTCCTGGCTCAACCGCATCGAGGCCCAGTTCACAGCCCTGCGCTACTTCACCCTGGACGGCACGGACCACGCCGACCACAAAGAGCAGGGCAGCATGATCCGCCGCTACATCATCTGGCGAAACCGCCATGCCGACGACCGGCGCCTACGCGCAGTCGTCGACAGGGCAAACGTTGCCTGAGGCGGCACTAGTTCCCAGCGGAGTTTGGTCGCGACCCGGTCCCTGGCGTACTGGCACTGCGCGGCCTCGGCCGGCGGCGGCTGGGGGCGAGGCGCAAAGATGCCCGCCGCGCGGTGGGCACGGCGGGCGGTTGGGCGGGCGGTGGAGTTAGCCCCAGTAGGAGCACAGAAGCCATCGCGGGGCTTCCTGGATCGGGTTGATTCCGAGGGCGTCCAGGGCGGTGCGGAGGTTGGTGTCCCACTCCGGGGTGTCGCCGCCAGGTCGGCCGGGTCGATTTCCGCGACCGAGCCCCGGTAGACGGTGATGACCTTGGTGGCCAGCAGGAACATCGGGTAGTCGCCGGAGCAGTGAGTATCGAACTTAACTCCGAGCTGCGCCTTGGCGGCACGCTTGCGTTCGAAGTAGCCCTCGTTCTCGCTGTGCCACTGCTCGGTGAATCCGGCGAGTTCGGCCAGCAGCTTCGCTTCGCCGGCCGATTGGAAGTCGATGTCCTCGTCCTCTTCCTCGGCGTCGTACCAGTCGAGGGCGGGCAGTTCGCCATACTCACCGAGGTCGCGGAGGAGCCACTCCTCCTCGCCGCCCAGGTTTTAGCCGTAGACGAGCATCGCGTTCGTGGACTGTCCCATGGTTCATGTCTCCGTATTTCGTCAGTACGTGGTGGGTTCGACATGCAGGGCTGCCGGTTCGGTCCAGCAGCCGTGCGGTGTCAGGTGTCGGGGCAGTTGATGGTGTGGCACCCTTCGTCGATGTACGGGCCGTGGGCGCAGCGGGCCCGGTTGTACTCGGATCCTTCTCGCGGTGGGGTGCCTGCCGGGCGGGGTGGGTGGGGCGCTTGTGCCATCCGGTCGGCTCGTCCTGCGTGGTGGGGTCCCATGTGGCGACACTGGCCGCGACGAGCTGCGGGTCGCGCGGGTAGCACCAGCCGTGGTCGTAACCGTGCCGCCCGTCCTCGCCGTGCGGGATCGCGAGCAGACGGATGTTGAAACCCTGCCAGATCCACACGTACCTGTGGGTGGAATCGGCGGACAGTTCGTAGCCCTCCCAGTGCGGGTCGAGCAGGGTGTCGGGTGCAGCTGCACGGATTGCTCCAAGGGTTGGATGGGTACGGCGAGTTGTCCGGGCACGGGTGCGGGTGGCGACTGATCGAGAAGCCGGCGGGCTCGGTCGAGGGCAGTCACGGCGCCAGCCCGGAGTCGAGGTCGCCGGAGCAGACGCCTTGGTGGGCGACTCGGCGCCCGCAGGTGAACGGGTACTCGTCGCGGCCCAAGTCCATGCCGCAGGAGAAGTGCTCGGGCAGGGCGGGCGGGGCGGGCTCGTCCTCGTCGTCGTGGACCAGGCGCCACCGGGCGGCGTCGTGGTCCCACTCGATGTGCTCGTCGCTGAACGGGCCGCTGATGTGCCCGTCCGGCTCGATCCAGAACGCGACGTCCGCGTCGACCAAGGCGTTCAGTCCGGCTACCGCCCGCTCCCACGGGGAAGCCGTCTCCAGCTCGGCGACCGGGCGCGCAGCCGGGCGACCTCGGCCTCCGCGTCCAGCAACCGACGCAGGACCGGGGCTACCCGCTCCCCATGTACGAGGTGAGGTTCATGCAGTACAGGTCCTCCCACGACGGGTGTTCGTGGGTGCGGATGTTCGCGACCGACTCTGCGAAGTGGCCGAGGAGTCCGTCCGTCGCGGGCTTCACCTCGCCGAGCTGGTGGGCGATCGCCTTGCGCTGCTCCGGCGTCATCGGGTTGGTCATGGTGTTCCTTCCGGTGGGGCGGCCCGGGGTGGGCCCTGGTGGGATTGAGGGGTTCCGGTCAGGCGTCGCGGAGGAAAAACAGGGTGTGTAGCTCGTCGTCGGTGAAGCCGTCGTTGAGCCAGCCTTCGCCGTGCTGGGAGCAGTACCGGCCGCCGTCCTCGGACTCGTCGCTGAGCCAGCACCGGTCCTGCTCGGTGACGAGGGGCAGAAGCCGCAGGTGGCCTCGCAGCATTCCTGGCCGGGGTGCATTCGGTGCAGCGGTCGCCCGCGCAATGCGGCGGCGTGGGGGCTTCTGCTCCAGGACGCGGTCCGTGCTTCCCTCCCGCGGTAGGCACGCGGCCCTGGGCGGCACTCACGGCGTGCCTACCGTGCCGTCGTGGGGCGCCTTGCCAGCACCGGGGCACTTGTTAAGCCAGCCCTCTCCCATTCGATGGGTGCCGATCCGTCCGTTGGGGAGCAACGCGGAAAGGTGGCGGCCGAAGGAGCAGCGGGCCAGCGGGCCGTCCCATCCCGTGCGGGTGAGGACCGGCATCTCATCCTCGCGGTCTTCGGCCACCGGGCAGGTGCAGTCCGGAAAGTCGGGGACGCGGCACGGGGCGGGTGCTGCGCCCAAATGGTCTCCAGACCGGCCAGGCCCTCGACAAGCTCGGCGGCCTCGGGCGGGTCACCCAGCGCGGTCACGGTCGGGCACGGCCACGTCATGTCGTCGTACTGGCAGTGCTCCGAGTCCCGGTGGCGGCGGTGCATGGCCCGGGCGGTACCCGTTGCCGACTCCAACACGGCAACCCGGGCGCGCAGGCGGTCAACCTCGGCAAGCAGTACGGCCTCGTCGGTGTCCGTCTCCTTGGCCCAGGTGCGCATCGTCGTGCACCGCTGGCACATGTCCCGGGTGGGGTAGTCCGACGGGCCCCAGGTGTGCACTGGCCGGTCGCTTTCGGATTCCCACCGGGTGGCCTCGCAGTGTGTGCGGCGCTTCCGGATCTCCTGCTCGCGCTCCGGTGTCAGCGGCTCGGCGCTGGTCTCCGTTGCCGGGCGGCCTTGCTGCCCGCCGCGAGGAGTCCGGCCAGGAGCGCCGGGTGATCTCCTCGCCCCGACTGATCCCTCGTATGCGATCCAGCATGTGGTGTCGCTGGTCATGGTGTACTCGCCGCCCTTGTAGCCGGTGTAGGTCGCGCCATCGGCGGACCAGGCTGCGGAGAGCATCGAGCCGACGGTGACGTTCTCGGCGGGCTCGAAAGCGAGCTCGTCGTAGTAGCCGCGGTAGCTGTGCGGGTTGGTGAAGCCGTTCGGGAGGACGAGCTCGGGGTCGGTCTTGCCGAGGAGGGTGGTCAGTTCATTGAGCGTCACGAGGAGCCTTCCGGCGCGGTGTTGGGGTCTGGCACCCGTAAGCCCCGGACCCTTTCGGGGCCGGGGCGGGTGGAGCGAGGCGGCCGTCAGGCGTCCGCTTCCGGGTCGTACTGGGTGGCGACCTCGATGCGGGTGACGGTGTAGTCCGTGGTGGCCTGCGCGCCGTTCTTGGTGACGAGCAAGTCGGCCGGGTCGTCAAGCTCGTGCGCGTCGCCGAACCACTCGTACGTCGCCCCTTCGGGCACGGCCTCGTGATTGACCGCGTCGGCCTGGCAGTGAGCCCGGGCGGCAGCCGCGTTCGTGTACGTGCCGATCGGGGTCGCGCCCCACGTGGCTTGGTAGATGTAGGCCGCGGCGGGCGAGGTCTCCAGCTGTGTGGCGGCCTGCTGCCGGCCGTTCGTGACCGGGTACCAGCTGTCCAGGTCGAGGCTGTTGATGTCGGCGGCGAACGCGGCGACCGCGGCCTGCTCGACGGTAGCTGCGGCGAGGGCGAGCGTGGCGTGAACGTGCGCCTCAGCAACGAGCTGGGTGGATCGCTCCTGCGGGAGTCGTCCTCCCACGCCATGAGTAGGCGGCGCTCGGCCTCGCGGTAGTGGTCGGGTCCGGTCATGCGAGCGGTGATCTGGTTAGAGGTCATGGCGGGCCTTCCTGCGGAGTGTGTCGGGCTTTGGCACCCAGAGGCCCCGCACTCCGAAGAGGTGCGGGGCGAGGCGTTGGCGGTGCGGTGCGGGGTGGGTAGGGCCGCCTACTTGGCGTCGCAGCGCGGGCAGATCCGGAATACTTCGGAGGCGACATACCAGGACCGGACCCCGTACCCGTTAGACAGGGTGTAGCCACGGGGTGGATGCCCCGGTTACACAGAGCCCGATCCGTCTCGGTGTTGAAGCGGTGCGCGGTGACACCGCTGTGGGTGGTCCTCATCGCCCCTTCGAGGGGTAGCAACTCGTACGGAACGCGTCCGCCCAGAGCATCGGTGACCTTCCCTCAGAGCCACTGCCTCTCTGTTTGTTGGTATTGGGGTCGTCTTTTCATGGGTGAGCCCGCAGTCGGGCATGGGGTCCTGCATCCGGTGTCGCACCAGGAGAGCCGGCGCGACAAGACAGCAGCCGACCCCGGAGGCCTCGTGCGAGACGCAGCTCCTGACGGTGAGACCTCCACTGACGGCCGCGGTACGAGCTGCACCGGATGCCAGGCGGCCGCCCGGGCGGGCAACCGTAGATATCAGGGACGGGCGGGCAGTCACCTGTCGATCGTGATGACGATGGGGTCGCCCTCGTCGGAGTACGCGTCCCTGAGGACACCGGCCGTCGCTTTGTAGACCTGGGTGGCCAGCGGCTTGCGGAACATGGCTTGATCCGCACGGACATGGGCCGATACGTCGCCGCTTCCAGGACGGAACCCGCCGGAGAACCCAGGCGTAGCGGGACGACGTCAGCCGCAAGCAGAGGCCCGCGCGTGAAGGGCTGGTCGGAACGGCCTCGCTTCTAGGGGCAGCTCTCGCGACATGCACCCTTCCCGCTTGCCCCGTCGGGGCTTGCGGGCCGAGTCCCGACGGCACAGCGTGGCGACGGCCGGAATCGGAGGCCGCCGACGTCGACAACGACCAGGAGCTGGTCCTCGAAGACCTGACCCGCGAGCAGGTACGCGACTGGCGGGTGCGCGATGAAGGACCACCAGATCGTCTTCGACCACATCGACCGCTACGGCGAGCCGTCAGCCAGGCGCCTGTTCAGCAACCAGCTGCTCGACCAGGCGCAGCACCTCTCCGGGCTCGGGCACCTGGACCTCAGCGGCTGTAGGTTCCCAGATCTCGTGTCCTTTTCCCACCGGCCGTGTCCACTGCGTGGCCAGTAGGACGCGGGCATGGGATTCATGCCTCGTGAGCCAGTAGTTCCCCACTTTTGTACAGGACTGCCCCGGGCGGCGTCTGCGGGCGTGGCGGGGCAGGACCCCAGCGTTCGGCGGCTGGCGAGGCTGCCTGGAGAAACGCGGGTTGGTGGTCCGATGGGTACAGCGGTGGCCGCGCCGGTACGGCTGAGTGTCCGGCGTGGTGACGAGGCCGTGGTGGATGACCTGGAGTGGCCATCGGTGCCGCTCGGGCTGCTGCGGCAGGCCCGGCCGTGGCGGACATTCCGCTGGTTCAAGGGCCAGCAGCACTATTCGGGCACGTATTGGTCGGCGACCGTGGGCGATCATGTGATCTACGAGTCGCGGCTGGAGCTGGGGCGGCTGTTGTTCGCCGGCTTCGCTCCCGAGGTGCGGCAAATCGTCGCCCAGCCGTTCCTGCTCAAGGCCGGCGTTGATGGCAAGGTCCGCAAGCACATCCCGGACTATCTGCTGCTGACGGATGACGGTCCGGTGGTCGTGGACGTCAACCGCGGCACCGACTTGAGAAGCCGGAAGTCGCTTTCACCTTCGCCTTGACGCAGGAGGCCGTGACTTCGCGCGGGTGGCAGTACGAGGTGTGGAGCGAGCCGGATCCGCACGTGCTGGAAAACGTCCGGTTCCTGGCCGGCTACCGCCGCGCCTGGCTGTTCGACCCTGACCTGGTGGCCGCGCTGCGGGCGGTGGACCTGGACGGGATGTCGCTGGGCGACGCCTTCCGGCTGCGGCCGGAGTGTCCCCGGCCGCTGGTGAAGTCGGCGGTGCTGTACCTGCTGTGGTCCGGGCATGTGACGACCGCGCTGGACCGGCCGTTGAGCACAGGCCACGTGTTGCGGAGGGCAGCATGAGCGGGCGGGGACGAAGCTGGGGTCGGGACGCACTTCCGGCTGGACGGCGAGACGGTCGCGGTCGTGGAGTTCGCCAGCCTGGCCACGGGCATGGAGGTCGTCCTCAGGACGGGCGCGACCGGCTGGCCAGGATGTCACTGCGCGAGCTGCTGACTTGCGATCGCGCCGAGCTGATCCACGATAGGTCAGGCCCGTCTGCCGCCGATGACGAGGACCTCGCGGCCCGCACGGCCCTGATCACGAGGTTGGAAGACTGCGTCGCGAGATCGGACACCCACTTCTCACTCGTACAACCACGGCATCACCGATGAAACTGACCCAGATCGGTGAAGCCGTAGTCGCTGCGATCCACGCCACGGGGCCACGGAACCAAGGATGGCTGCGTGCCGACCTACAGGACACGTCCTAGCTCGGCCCGGCTCAGCTTCCGGCCATGGCGATGACCAGTTTGCCGCCCTTCGGGCGCTGCTCGCGCTCCAGCTCCGTCAGGGCGGGAATCGCCTCGGTCAACGGGACCGTACGGGCGATGGGCAGGCGCAGGGTCCGGGCCACCTCCTCCAGGTCGGCGGTCACCGGTCGGCCCATCATCGCCCGGAACGGGCCGGGCAGTGCGCTTCTGATCATTTTGGCCGGGGTTGGGACGATGTCGACGATGGTTCCGCCGGGCTTCAGCAGCGTTCGGGCCGCGGCGAAGGGAAGCATGCCGGGCGTGTCGAGGACGAGATCGAACCGTTCCGCGAGGGCGGCCGGGTCGAAGCCGAAACCCACGACCGGCTCGACGCCGAGCTCGTGGGCCTCGTCGGCCGCAGGGTTGCGGCAGCTGCCGGCGACCGAGGCTCCCCGCGCCCGGGCGAACTGGACGGCGGCCCGGCCCACCCGCCCAGGTACCCGTTGACGAAGACCGCCTGCCCGGGACGGACCTCCGCCGTGGCCTGGTAGGCGGTCACGCCCACGGTCGGCAGCGCGGCGGCCTGCTCGTACGAAAGGTCCACCGGTTTGAGCACGACCGCCTTCTCCGGGACCGTCACCATCTCGGCGAACGCCCCGCCTGCCGGAAACGAGCCCCGCCGAGTACCGCGTCGCCGGCCTTCAAGCGGGTGACGCCGGCGCCGACCGCCTCAACGACTCCGGCGAAGTCGTGCCCCATCGCCCGGGGAAAGGAGCGACCGGTCATCAACTTCATCTCGCCGTTGCGCATCTTCCAGTCCAGCGCGTTGGAAGCCGCCGCTCGGACGCGGACGAGAACCTCGTCCGGACCCGGGCGTGGTGGCTCGAACTCAGCGAGCCGCATCACCTCCGGGCCGCCGTAGCGGTCGTATTGAAGGCGCTTCACGAGGCGTATTCGTTCGAGATCTCGGTGGCGTAGTTCTTCCAGAGCGGTTGCATGGTCTCGGCGTTGACCGGCTGCCCGGAATCGATCATGGCCTTGAAGTCTCGGAAGTACTGCACATACAGGTCCGGCGTGAAGGTGTTCAGCATGACCGCGTTCTCGTCGCCGACGTTGGCGAACGTGTGCGGCGCCCCGGTCGGCACGATGACCCAGGTGCCCGGCCCGGCGTCGTATTGGTCCTCGCCGACGGTGAACCGGAAAGTTCCCGCCAGCACGTAGAAGCCCTCGTCATGCTGGGCGTGGCGATGCTGCAACGGGCTCGGGGTGCCCGGCGGAATGGTGACCTCGGCGAACCCCAGCCGGTGGTCGGTGTGCTCGCCGTTCTCCAGGATGCGGATCTGCTGCGCCCCGCTGCCGAGGATCTCGCCCTCACCGGGGCGGACGATGTTTACCTTCGCCACGACTTCTCCTATTGCTATTGCCTGCCTTGGTCACCACCATCCTTGTCCGGGCCGGCTGTGCGCGTCTTGGTCGTCTGTGCACGGTTGCTGGTTACCAGTGCACGGGCGTTGTAGCCGTACGTCGCCTTGAAGAGCTTGCTGAAATGGGTGGGATCGGAGAATCCCCACCGGGCGGCCACGGCGGTGACCGTACGTTTGCTTCCGGTCAGCTCGGCCCGGCAGCGCTCCAGGCGGCGACAGCGGATCAGGGCCGCGACGGTGAGCGGCTGGTCCTCGAACAGCTTGTGCAGCCGGCGTACGGATATGTTGTGGGTGGCGGCGATGCCAGGCGGGGACAGATCGGGATCGGCCAGCCGGGTCTCGATGTAGCCGGCGATCCGGCTCCGCAGCCACTCGTCCGGGGCCGGCTGTTCGTCGCCGAGCCGGGCCTCCAGTGCGACCGCGATCAGCTCGACGACGGCCGCCGCCGACCGCAGCGCCTCCGCCTCGCGGAACTCCGTCGCCGACCACGCCGACTCCCGGGCCAGCACGGAGACGAGAGCGCCCGGGCCGTGGCTGCCGTCGATGCGTACGCCGATGAGCCGGTCGATCTGCGCGGGCCGGATCCGAAGCTCCCGGCGCGGAACCAGGATGGTGACGTGCGCCGCGGCGGTGCTCTCGAACCGGAGCGTACGCGTGGGATCAAGCAGTACCAGGTCGGTCGGCCCGAGTTCGGCGTCGCCGCGCCCTTGCTCGATCCGCGTTCGGCCCCGGATCATCACCTTGACCGCCAGGTTCTCGCCGTCGGAGGCGTCGCGCTCCCGCCCGATGCAGGCGCTCTCGGGCGTGTCGAGGGAGACCAGCCGCAGCGGCCCGAGGTCACGGGTGGCGATCCCGCCCGGAAGCTGGCCCCGGCCAGCTTGTTGATCAGCGGCGGAAACCCGCTGGCGGCCAGCTCGTCCTGAAACGACTCAAGGTTGCCGATCACCGGTCAATGATAACGGCGACACTTCTCCTCAGGCACCTGTTCGGCGGGGGTTACAGCGGCGCCGGCCCGCATCTGCTCTACCAGGCTCTGGTGCACGCGGTGGACGGCTCAGTCGCGCCGGCGACCGACGGCGCCGAACGGTGAGCGCAGCACCGATATCGGAATCGGTGGTAACCGCCGCGATGGACTTCGAGATGCGTTCACGCTCGTTGGCGGTCAACTGGAGTCCGCTGGTGGACGCGGCTGTGACGGCCGGCCTGCCGACACCCATAACCGCCGGCCGGGTACCGGGTTGCGAAGCCCCGTCATCTTGAGCGCCGGCCGGTAACGTCTGGTGAGCACCACCGCAGTCACCGCCGCAAAGCCAAGGGCTCCCGCGGCGGACGCCCACCCGCCTTCGATCCCGAGCGCTACACCGGCCGCAACGTCGTCGAGCGCTGCTTCAATCGACTCAAACGGTTCCGCGCGATCGCCACCCGCGTCACCTACTACCGCTCAGAAATCATCATCGCCGCCATCGTGTTATGGCTGCGTGCCGACCTACAGGACACGCCCTAGTCCATACCAACCGTCGCCTCAATGGGGCCTGGACCCAGCGCTACGAACACGGCGTTCCCGTCAGTGACCTTGAACCCGTCGAGGTCGATGGCACGACCGGGACGCCGGCCCATTTCAAGCCGGACGAGTCGCTGGTTTCGGTGCCCCTGCCGGAGGATGCCGATCTTTCGCGCCTGGCCACAGCCTGGCCCCATCTAGAGGTTCAGGTCAATGACCAGCGGCTGCGGCGTCACGGGCTGAGGTCCGCCGACTGGAGTTGCCATCAGTGAGCGGCCGTTGGCTCTTCCGTTCGCTGAGGAAAATGACACGAAAGCGGGACTGTGTCACTGACACGACCGCGGAATCCGGCCTGAAAGTGCAGGTCACTGCAGCTCCAGAGGACACGGCTCGCCGGAACCTACAGCCAGCTTGCCGCCTGGCGACGTGCAGAAGGAAGCGGAGCTTCCCGCCATTGTCCAGCTCGCGGGGAACTTCTCGGGCGTCCTGTTCGGTTTCGCCGACGGTCGGCGTCACGCAGACAGCACCTTCACCTCGTCCCGGCACTCTCGGGTGAACTTTGCAGCCCGTACAGGTGAGTTGATGCGTAGTTGCCTGCGCGCGACCCCGCGCACCACTACAACTCGTTTCATGATCAAGAAATGGATGCGTGGTCTGCCCGCGCTCGCCCTGGCTCTTCCTCTGCTCGCCACCGCTCCGGCCGTTCATGCTGCCGACACGCAGCAGGCCGCGCCCGTGAGTGTTGTGGTGCGGGCATCGGTGCCGTTGTTCGAGGCGGTCGACCGGATCCCGGTCGCCGAGGAGCACCGGGAGGGTTACAAGAGGGACCTGTACAAGCACTGGAACCGCGGTCTGAACCCGTCGGACGGGTGTGACACCCGCAGGGAGGTCATCCTGTCCGAGGCCGTCGTCGCCCACAGGTCGCGGCCGGCTGCAAGCTGACGGGCGGGTCCTGGCGCAGCGCGTACGACGATGCCGTCATTACCGATGCCGGCCGCATTGATGTTGACCATTTCGTGCCGCTGGCTGAGGTTTTCGACTCGGAGCAGACGCCGTGGAGTCCGGCGCGGCGGGAGGCGTACGCGAACGACCAGGGCAGCCCGGACACGCTGATCGCGGTCTCCGCGGCGTCCAACCGGTCCAAGAGTGACAAGGATCCGGCCCAGTGGCTGCCCTCGGACGGGTCCTACCACTGCACCTACGCCGCGATGTGGGTGGGGACGAAGCTGCGCTGGGATCTGGCCGCGGACGAGGCCGAGCGCCAGGCGCTGCTCGGGCTCGCGGAGGACTGCCCGACCACCACGGTCGTCTACGAGCCCGCCCTGTAACCGGCCGGTTTGCCCGGGCCTGCTCGCGTGAGCTGGGCCGGATCGTCAGCGTCCTGCCCTGGACGTGGGAAGCCCCTGCTGACGGTTCAGAGTTCGGGGGCGAGCAGAGTGAGCCGCAAGAGCGCTGCGACGGCAAGGGCGGCAGGGATGGCATGCCACCATTTCCGGAGCCATTCGGCCTTGACGAAGGCCCATGTCAGTAGGGCTACCAGGCCGGAGAAGACCAGTCCGATGGCGCTGGCGGCTTTGGAGTTGGTGACGGCCTGATGGTCCCAGGGACCATCAGGCTCGACCATGTAGGCAGTGAGCACCACATACCCTGTCACCAGGGTCCCCAGGGCGAGAACGGCGGCGCATACGCTGGTGCCCAGCCGTCCCGAGGCCTGAGAGCGGGCTCATGCGGCCTGGTAGATGAACCAGCGCCTGTGCTCACTTCAGTGCCTCCGTCGATTCGTCCAGTTTGATGTCGAAGCCCCGACCGTATGCCTGGGCGGCCGGGTCCTCGTAGTAGGGACCACCGTTATAGCGGGCGGCCAGTTCCTGCATCTGCGCGCGGGTCATCTCCTGCGGAGGTATGTCGGCGAACCCGCTCTCTGCCTTGAGCTGGGCGAGGTACTCCGACGCAATGAAAATGTTCTTGGCCGGGTCCTGATCGAATCCACGACCACGCTCCGCTGCATGTCGGTGAGATTGCCGGGGTCATAACCAAGAACCTCAGCAGCACGGCGGACCTGGATGGCCATGGGCCCCATAGAGGTCTGGTCCGGATCATCACCGGGAAGGATCTTCCGTCCCTCATAAGCCACGTCGTCGAGTACCCCGGGTCACCCTCGACCTCCTGCCACGCGATGCCGGCGATCATCTCTGGCGGCAGTCCGGAATCGTGTGCGGCAGCCCTGATGAGTTCCGCATTGGCAGAGATGTACTTCCGGCGCCCTTCGTCGGAGTTGGACAACATCCAGTAGTTGTTCCCCGTTGCCTCCGGCAGACCGTCGATGCGGGTCTGGATCCGCATCAGCGTCTCGTTGGCTACCACGGAGTCGCCCGTGCTGGGTATTGCGTCGACCTTCGGGCCCGCGCCCGGCAACTGGGCGTAGGGGTTGTCTGCCGCTTGCCTGGCCTCAGCCCGCAGCGGCCCCAGGCTTTCAAGGAACTGCCCGGGTCTTTGATGGGGCCATTGAAAGTAGGGATGGAGCGACGGGCCGAGTTGAGGTCGGCAGTGCACGTCTCGCGTGCCTGCGACTCAACCCTGCGAGCATCTCCGTAATGATCCCTGGTCTGGTTGTAGTAGCGCTCGGCTTCCTCGCGGATCGCGTCGATATCGACGGCCACTTCCGCGAACCAGTCCAAGACCCCGTGGTACCCCGCAGGTCCTCCCATTGCTTCAGAGGCTCCGCTGCCCGCGCGGTTGGTGTGACAGCGGTCGCCTCCGGGACATAACCGCGGCGAGGTTCCCTCGGCGGTCTTCCCACTCGCGTAGTGGTTCTTGGCGGTGGTGACCGCCTCCGCATAGGTCGACAGCGCCTTCCCTGCCTTGCGGAAGCCGTCCGAAAGAGCGTCAGTGAGATCTTTGGCCTCACGCATACGCTTGGCATACAAGACGCGGGCCTCGCTCTGCCAGTCCACCGCAACCGCTTTACGGAACGAGTCATCGGTCGACTCGATCAGCATATGCAGCCGCGTGAACTCCGCCGCTCCGCGCTCGATGAGCGTGGGGTTCGCAGCCTCAAGAACTCGACGTCCGCACGGTAGGCCACAGCGGTCACCGCTCCCGGGCTGCGACGTACTCGCCGCATACCAGAACGGCATCCAGCTGCTGACGGGCGGCGTCGTCGTAGTCCGCGTAAATGTTCTTCGCGGACCTCAGCTTGCTGGAAAGCGCCGCCAGGAGCACGACAGCATCGGTGTACTGGTCCTTGGCATGGCGGGCGAAAGTCTCGACACTGGTCGCCACGTCGGGATGGGACCGGGGCGAACGGCCCACCGTGGCGTTCTCCCCGTCCATCCGCCCCTCGTACAGAACCCCGCGAGCTCAAGCAGCAGATGGGAACTCCCGTCGATGGACTTGGCGTTCACCAAGACCGTGTCTCCCTGACCACCAGAAGGGGCTCCACTCCCGCCAGCATCAACGGGCAGCTGGTTCAGTTGCATCTGTGCTGATTCTTGCTGGCGTGCAAGGGCGTCAGCCTTGAGCTGAGCCCACTCCTCGTCCCAGGAGACCATCTTTGCCCCGTTCAACTACGTTCAGCGAAAGCGCGAACACCCCTTGTATGCACGTTCATTCTGCCACGCACACACCATCCGTGGCCGGGCCTGGGCTCCTCAGACGCTGCGCAGCCCAGCCTGTTTTCGGCGCGGTGAACGGGAACCACCGGGCCGTCCCTCTACCCGATCAGGGACACGGAGACCAGCCACGCGTGGGCAGAGAAGAACGCGCCGGAGGCGGCATCCTGTGGGGCCGGTTTCCGATGGTTCAGTCCTCGTCGTTTCGGATGATGCCACCTGGCACGTGCGGGTCGAATCGGCCGACGCGCATGGCCTCGATGCACTGCAGGACACGGGCGAAGGACGTCAGCCCGTACGTGATGTATCCCGTAGGCGAGTCCCCGAGACGCTTTCACGCTCGATGGGAACGCCGCCCATGATTGCCCAGTACGTGTCACGCACCTTGTGCTCGGGGTGAGCCCCGATCCACGCCATCTCGACGTCCGACGCGAACTCGTTGGCGGCCGTGCAGGTGTACTGGTCCCAGTCCTTGACGGGCTTGGTCGGGTCGAGCTCGGCGATCGTTCGAACCTGCTCGATGCAGCGCTTGTAGATGCGGGACAGCTCGGCGTTCAGATCTTGGCTCATCAGGTTTCTCCCTCTCGCGCCGGACCATCCGGCGACTGGTGAACCCTGCCCGAGGCCGCGGTGGAACAGTCGCGTCGCCTCATACGATCCAGTGGCCCGAGGGGTTGAGCGCCGGATGGGCCTCAATGCGACCACCCACCTTGAGGTGGCCCCTCGATCGACGTCCCGGCCGCCGCGTGACCGGGGCCTGCGCGTGTCGGATCTTTCACCTGGCCGCCGCGCCTGCGCACGACCGGGAGGCGCGCGCGAACTGCCGTGCCGGCGCCGGACTCTGCAGCTGGGTGAGTCCTTGGCGTGACCGTGGGTGCGTTCACAGATGCGGTCGCTCACCCACTCGGGTTAACCGGTGGCGCTCGGGTGGCACGGCTCGGTGCCAAGTTCGGGAGAAATTGGCGGGTCACGGAGGGTGGCGCACCCGTGGCGGCAGTCCACGCGGGCGCACTTCAGCCCAGCGAATTCGAACAATTCGCCGCCCTTGCCCGTTTCCGGTGACCGAACTTGATCGAACGATGGGTCTTTTCGGGTGAGTGCTGACCGTTTATTTATTGCGAGCGCGATGGGCGACCACGCCCATGACCATCACGGTGAGGCACCGACCGCACGCTGTAGGTAGTAGGTTTCGATTCCCCGGTTCTCCAACCGGGGCAGGCAAAGACCCCGGCCTTGGTTGGTCGCCTCTCGCCGGGGTCTCTTGTCGCTCCTCAACACCCAGCCGAAACCCGAATCTCAACCCTGAAGGAAGGACACTCGTGTTCAACCGGTATCGAAATCGTCTCCCTGCACGTGCGTGTGCGATTGCAGGAAACTGAGCCGCGAACGTATCATCCCTGCTTCACCTGCGGTTGAAACCCCGCACTGGGATGTCAGGGCTGTCACCGTGCGCGGAAGCATGCTGATTGTCGCGCTCTGCCTGCCATTGCTCGTGATTCCGGGCGTTCTCACGCCCGAAGTGCTGCCCGTACTTGCACTTCTCCTGACAGCCGCTCACGGAACTTCGCTGGTCCGCCAGTGGGTCCGCCGCCGCTGACCTGACAGGCCGTGGGGCAGGAACTTCTGCTCCTGCCCCACGCCGGAACTCAGTTCGTCATCACGTCAGTTCGGGCGGGCGGGTACAGATACCCGCCCCGGCACCCACGAAAGAGATCACAATGTCCACCAGTTCGCACTCAGGCACCGGGCGCCCACCCCGTACCGGGCCTGCCATCGACGCCGGCCGCGCCACCGCTGCGCCGGGGCGGTGCGTGACATAGCCGAGGACCTGGTCCTGGAGTCCGACAGCTTCATCACCCAAGCCTCCGGCGGGCGACGACCATCGAACTACTCGGAAACGCCGTCGCGCTCCAGCAGCTCGCCACTCAGGCCATCGCAGCTCTGGTCGTCCAGCAGAGGTCCCTGGGCGAGCCGCTCGGCGAACTTGAACCTCTGCTGAACCTCAGCGCACACCGACTACGGAAGAAGTACCCGCCGCAGGCCGTAGACCTGGCGCTGGCGTCCCGTACCCGAACCACACCGGCGATGCCCGGCTCCCTGCAGCCCGCCAAGCCGGCCACCACGAGGTCCTCCTCCTGCGCCACCCGCACCAGCGCCTGGCGTGCGCACTGACCTTCATGTGGAAGCGCTCCGGAATCTCACAGCGTGCCCTGGCAAAACACATGACCACCGACCGGTCCTACGTCTCACGCATGCTGTCCGGCGAGCGGCGGGCCACCCTCCGGCACGTGAAACTGATCGCCGAAAAGTGCGGCGGCGACACCGACCTCGTCGTACTGCTCTGGGAGATCGCCGCCGGCGTGCAGAACAGCACCGTCGAACCTGCTCACACCCTGCGCGCCTACCTGCGGGCCTGTGCTACGCCGCCGGGTCCCCTGGCGACGAGCAGATCCTCGCCTCCGCTCAGCACGCGATCACGGCCTCCGAGATCCAGCGGGCGTTCAACGGCCCCGGGTGCCGAAGTGGGAGGTCGTGCGCCAGCTGGCGACTGCCCTGCAGAGCCTGCCCGAGACCGCTCTGCCGCTCTGGGACCGGGCCCAGTTGAGCACTCAGGCCTTCACCAGCAGCTATCCCGCCGACGCCTTCGGGTGATCACGACCGGCAGGAGAAGGACCATGAAGCCCGCCCCGCCCGCTGTCCTCACGAACGCCTTCTATGCGTTCTACGACTTGCACCGCCCGGCCTACGAAGCCTACGCCGCAGCCCTTCTCACTCCGGAGGAAGCCCGGTTAGCGGTCTCCCATCTCTTCGACCTCGTGGCCGGCAACTGGACCACAGTCGTCTCCGAGCGGCACCCTCAGCCTGGGCCTGGCAGCGGCACACTCACGCCGTTGCCCGCCGGAGCGGCCATACGCTTTCCGCGATCGAGGACGTCTCCTCCTCTACGACACACTGCAGCTGAGCAGCGATCAGATCGCCACGGTGACCGGCACGGAGCCGGCGGCCGTCACCGCCCTTCTGGCCGCCGCTAGGCGACACGGGCGCCAGCACAGACCCGCACCCGCCGCTGGGCCTTCCTGGCCAGACCTATCCCCCGTCAGAAGCCCGTCGGTGCACCGTCCCCTGTCTGCGTTCCGCTCCGGTGTGACCGAACCAGGGCAACCAAGCCCAACCTCATACCACCAGTACGGCGAAGCCCCAGCCGCACGGACCGGGGCTTCGCCGTACCGGTCGCGGTGGCTCTCCACCCGCTGTGCACGCAAGCATCAACCAGACCATCGCACTCTGTTGTGTGTCAGTGGCTACCCGTAACGTCGTTTGCATGGCTCACGGTGTGTTCCCAGCTGAACGGCCCACAGGGTCCAATGGGGCTCTAGGATCCGCCTGCCCGTGAGCAGCGGGTGCTGCGGAAGCGCAGTAATCCGCGCTTCGCGAGCAGCAGCGCCGCTTCCACGGCTCGGTGAGCAGTCCCGACGCACCCAACCGGTGACATTACGCGGGGTGGCGGCGATGCGGTGCCGTCAGCCCGTCGCCGTGCGGCGGGCGTAGGCGCGGCGGCACGGGCTCGGTCGCCGCATCGGGTGGAGCACCACTGGCGGCGGCCGTGCTTGAGAAGGAAGCGGTTGCAGGGCGGGAGGCGCAGGCGGTCAGACGGGTGGCGTCGGGGAGGTGAGCAGGTCGGCGGCGTCGGCGGCGATGGCCGCGAGGGCGTGCTCGACGATCGCGGTGGTGGGGTGGGGTGTGGCGCGGTAGGGGCCGGCCTTCTCGTCCCACAGCAGGAGAGATGCGGTGGGGACGCGGGTCATCGCGTCGTTGATCGCCGTGACGGCGGCGGGCGGGCGGGCTGCCCGGCGACGCGGGAAGCCAGGAGTGACCTCACCTGTTCGCGCAACGAGCGCAGCCGTGTGGCGCATACCTCCGCCAGGCCGGCGTCAGGCGGGCGAGGTCGCGCCGCGCCAGCCACTGCTCGGCCTGCGCCGGGGTGCCCAGGAGGTCGGCGGAGTGCCCGCCGGGCAGTGCGACGGCACTGTTGGCCAGGGCCAGGGCGGGGTACTCACCTCGCCCGGCGCCGACGGCAGGGCGGCTTCTTCCGTCACGAACTCTTCCATGCTTCTCATGGTACGGATTGCATCCATCCGTGAGGTACACCTACAGTCGAATCACGGTTAACACCTAATCTATCCGTGAGGAACTCTTTTCGTGTCTTCCCCGACCCTGCACACCGCCCCGTTCCCCGTCCGCGTCTTCGGCGGCCCGACTGCCCTCTTCGAGTACGGCGGGCTGCGGTTTCTGACCGACCCGACCTTTGACGCTCCCGGCGCCTACCCTCTGGGATGGCCAAGACCGCGCCCGCCTCCGCTACGCCCGCCGACCTGGGCCGCATCGATGTGGTGCTGCTGTCGCACGACGAGCACGACGACAACCTCGACACCTCCGGCCGTGCCCTGCTCGCCGACGTACCCCTGACCCTGACCACGCCCAGCGGCGCGGGAGGCTGGGCGGCACCGCACGCCCCTGAAGGACTGGGAGTCCATCGAGCTGGACCGCCCCGGCGGCGGCACGATCACCGTCACCGGCGTCCCGGCCCTGCACGGTCCCGGGCACGCGCGGACCTCGAACCGGTCGTCGGCGAGGTCGTCGGATTTGTCCTGAGCGGTGACGGCCTGCCCACCGTCTACATCAGCGGTGACAACGCCCAGCTCTCCCTCGTCCGTGAAATCGCCGAACGATTCGGCCCGGTGGACACCGCTGTGCTGTTCGCCGGCGCGGTCCGCACTCCCGTCCTGGACCGCTCGCTGCTCACCCTCGACAGCGCTCAAGCCGCCGAGGCCGCCCGCATCCTGGGCGCCCGCCGCATCGTGCCCGTCCACTTCGACAGCTGGGCCCACTTCACCGAGGGCCGCGACGAGCTCGTCGCCGCCTTTGCCGGTGCAGGTCTCACCAACCGCGTCGACTTCGGCGTCCGCGGCTGAACCCATCTACGTCGCACGCGTACGCCGAACAGTCGCGCGCGCCGGCCGACAGGAACTGCCACGACTGTCGGCCGGCGCCCGCGCGCCGCACACCCGAAACCGAAGGACCGCACGACCATGACCGACCCCATCCTCGGTACCCGCCATGGCTCCGCCCCGCCGCCCTGTCGGTACTGGACTCCGCCATGACCGGCACCGGCCAGACCGCCGCGGAGGCACTTGCCGGAAGCATCGAACTCGCCCGGCTCGCCGACCGGCGCGGCTTCACCCGCTACTGGACGAACGAGCACCACGCCATGCCCGGCGTCTCCACCTCCAGCCCGCCCGTCCTGCTGGCCCGGCTCACCGCGGAGACCAGCAGACTGCGGCTCGGCGCCGGCGGGATCATGCTGCCCAACCACCCGCCGCTGGTCGTCGCCGAACAGTTCGGCATGCTGAACGCCCTCGCCCCCGGCCGCATCGACCTGGGCCTGGGACGCGCCCGGGCACCGACCACGCCACGGCCACCGCCCTGCGCCGCGGCACGAGCGACGCCGAGGACTTCCCCAGCAGGTCGCCGAGCTGCTGCACTTCCTCGGCGACGACTTCCCGGCCGAGCACCCTACGCCGACCGCGTGTACGCCGTCCCCGGCCCGCCCAGGACCGGCTCAACGGCCTCACCCGCCCGCCGGCCGCCTGCCGGTGTGGCTGCTCGGCTCATCCGGCTACTCGGCACAGCTCGCCGCCCGGCTCGGCCTGCCGTTCGCCTTCGCCGCACACTTCAACCCGCGCGACGCCGTGTCCACCCTGCGCCTGTACCGCCAACGGTTCACCCCGTCCGAGGCCCTGGCCGAGCCGTACGCACTGGTCAGCTTCACCGTCGCGGCATCCGACGACGAGCGTGAGGCCCGACGCCAGGCCGGCACCCTCGCACACGCCATGCTCCGCATGTTCCAGCGCAAGTCCTACCTGCTGCCCTCCCCGAGGAAGTGGACACCTACACCTACGACACCGAGGAACGCCGAGCCGTCGACGACTGGCTGACCCACGTCCCGTACGGCACCCCGAGCAGGTCACCGCCCACCTGAACCAGGTCCAGCGGGACTCCGGCGCCGATGAACTCATGATCGGCAGCGTCGGCCACTCCCTCCGGGCCCGGCTGCGTTCCACCGAGCTGATCGCCGACGCCTACGGCATGCCCGACAACCCGCACTGACGCGGGGCGGGCGAACCGCCGCCCTCCCCTTCATCACCAATTCCTCCTGATCCTCCAGGAGTTACGAGGAGCCCCGTGGCCACCGTCCTTGTCCTGTCCGGCAGCCCGTCCGGCACGTCCCGTACCGCCCTGCTCGCCGAGCGCACCGCCCAGGGCCTGCTGGCCATGGGCCACCGGATCCGCGTACTGGCGCTGCGTGATCTGCCCGCGGCACCTGCTCGCCGGGGACACCCATGACCCGACCCTCGCCCACGCCGCGCGCCTGGTCGACGAGGCCGACGCCCTCGTCGTGGCCACCCCATCTACCAGGCCGCCTACTCCGGCCTGCTCAAGACCTTCCTCGACCTGCTGCCCCAGCACGCGCTCAACGGGAAACCAGTGCTTCCTCTGGCCACCGGCGGCAGCCCGGCCCACATCCTTGCCCTCGACTACGCCCTGCGCCCGGTCCTCACCGCACTCGGCGCCCAGGTCTGTCAGGGCCGGTTCGTCCTGGACCGGCATATCACGGCCACCCGGACGGCGTGACGATCCTCGACCATCACGACGAGCATCAACTGGCCCTGCTCGCCGCACAGTTCGCCCGCACGCTCCCGTCCCGCGCACAACCGGTCGCCGCCTGACGGCCACCGGGCCTCCGCACCGGCCATCCGAAAGTACGCACCACATGTCCCGTCCGCCTCTCGCTCCTACCCCGCCCAGCCCTCCGCCGCTCTCGCCTCCTCCATAGCCGCGGTGCAGAGCGCACCTTGACCGTGCTGCTCTCTCTCAGGTCCTCAGCGGTGTCGGCCTCGCCGCCGGTGTCACCGAGCCTTGTCCGTCCGCCGGGGAGAGTCCTGAGCCGCACGACCTGCTGGCGCAGCGGCACCCGGCCCTGTGCTCACGGTGGATCGGGCCGGCCTGGTTCGGCAGCGTCTGCGATGCGCAGGATCTGTTGTGCTTCTCGGAGGAAGTCGCGCCCGCGGGTGTGGGGCGAGGGGCGGGTGTCGCGGTCGATGATGCGGAAGCCGACCCTGTGCTCGATCGCGCGGATGCGGTGGGCGAGATCGGCCACTTCCGGCCTCGACGCCGCGATACGGGCTGGGCTGGTTGCGGTGGTCGTTGAGACCGTCGCCGTTGTAGGCAGGCCCTCGACCTCCACGCCGTAGTGCTGGATGGTGGTGCGGACCTCTTCGAGGAACTCCAGCGCCAGATGGGGACGGGCAGGGATCCTCAGCGGCCCGGCGCGGGTGACGCCGTGCTCGAACATCTCCAACGGGCTGAGCTTCAGCCCGGCAGAGGCTTACGCTCACAGCGCCAGCCGAGACTCACCCTCCACAGCGGCAATATCTTGGGACCAAAGCGCAACGTGACTTACGTGCCTGCTGACGACCCGGCGCCTTGACCTGCCAGGATCCTTAACAACTCTAGATAAACACCCACGGGGCCGACTGGGTCGCGACGAAACTCAGGTGGAAGCTGGAAGCAGACGAGAAGGAAATCACGGCACTGGAGAAGCTGACCGCGGATTGTGGGGAGACGGCCGTCGTGTACGAGGTCGCACCGTAAGACGTCAGCTTGCCGTTTAACTCCATCAGGGAGTGACGTAGTCGCCCACCCGAAAGTGGCGACGTATGCCCGCCGAACGGCTTCGCTGCCGCGGCCGCCCCTGATGCGGATGATGGTCAGTGCGAGGATGAACCAGGCGGTGAAGCACCCCGTGACGATCAAGGTCCAGCGAGAGCCGGAGAAACTGGCAATGACGACCAGGGCAATGATCGTGACGACCAGTCCGATATGCCCGCCGCCGATGTCCGTGCTGGACCTGCTGCCACCTGTCATCAGGGTTTCCCGCCAGAGATCACGCCGTCCTGTGCCAGAGCAGACTACGGAGTGCTGCCAGTGGTGTCAGTGCCGCTCCCGCGACGGGGTTTGGTGCCGACCTTGTGGTGTGCGGGGCGGCTGTATGCCTGGCCGGTCGCGAGGACCCGCCCCACGTCGTGACGGGTGGCAGGGCGGTGGTTCTTCGAGCCCAAGGGGCGGCCAGGGCCGGGGCGGGAGGGTTTCGGTGCACCGGCTGGAGATCCCCGTTCGTCGCCGCAGTTCACAGTACGTATCAGGACGCCCAGCAGCGCTTCGACGGAACAACAGTGCGGGATGGGAAATGGAATTGGCCTCGGAGAGGAGCGATCTTCAAGAGGGCGGAACGGCTCATGCTGGAGCTACTCATGGACACCCCTGACGGCGAGGCCGGGCGGTCAACGGTCAGCTCCAAACCACGTCCACAACATCGCCGCTCACTCCACTGGCCTGCCGATCAGCGCCTCCACCGTCTACACCCTGTGGCAGGTCACCGGCCTGTTCTCCCTGATTGCCGGGTCATCACCCGCAGCAATGGCATCCGGCTGACGTGGCTGGCGTGGGGATCGCGGGCGTTGCGATGATCTGGAGGACCAGCCCGGACACCTCGCGCACCGTCGCCACCGGGATCGCTGTCCTCGCCTGGGCGTTCGCCAGCTCCTTCGCCCTGCGCGGCCTGAACCTGCGTCTCCGGGTCGTCACGAACATCCACACCGGCGCTCCGCAGGTCACGGTCCAGCCCGAGATCCACGTTCCCACCCAGCCCGGCCCCGCTCCGGACAACGTCCGCCAGCTCGGTCGCTGATCCGGTCGCTCCGCCTGGCCACCGGCACCGTCGCCCGCACCTGGGCGGCCGGCTGCCGGTGACCGGGCAGGCCGACCGGCCTACACGCTCAACCCGCGCCCGCCGCCCCGCACCTGGGGCGGCGGGCCACGTCCACGCGCCACCGACACGGGAGGCATCGTGCTCATCCCCGGCCCCGCCGCAGGATCGGCCGTCCGCGGCGCACCACCCCGGCCCCGCTACCCGCTGCCTCAGCGTCAGCTTCCTGGAGCAGGTGATGACCGACCAGGATCAGGACCTGGTCGACGTTGGCCTGTACGACCCGGCCCCAGCCGCCCGCCTAGAGCGGTGACGGCGCACCGAGTCAGGAAGGCCGGTGGATCCCGTTGCCGGACGATGTGTGTGAACCAGCTCCGTGTCTCTTCCGCGGTCAGTACGCGGATCAGCTCGGCCGTGCCCGGGAGATGTGGGAAGAAGCGGTCGGCGTTCCAGCTGCGCTCGTATGTCGGCTCGTCGAGCACGAGCAGGCGGCGTCCTTCCACCACAGGTATGTCGTCGGGCAGCCCTTCGTTCCAGATCCGCTCGCCGTCTGCGGTGAGGAGCTCGAAGGTGCCGGTCGCAATGGTCTGGGTGCGTCCCTGCGCGGGCTCGGGATCGGTGGCCAGGCGGACGCTCTCCGCCGACGGCACAGTGCCGGGTACGTAGCCGCCGCCGACGAGGACGTGGGCGAGCAGCGTGTGCAGCTGGAAGTTGTCCCCGATGCCGCCGATGCGTACCTCGAACCCTGTCCCGGTCGGCCTGTGCAACACCACGAGGGCTCGTCGTCCAAAACTGCCAGTGCGTAGACGAGGCATTTCAGGTCGTGCCGCTCCAGGGACGCAAGCTCGCGGCAGACAGGGAGGATCGCGGATGCATGCCGACGGCGCACCTCGGTGCTGCGGCACAGCACGGCCAGCGCGGGCGGCTGCCACTGTTCGACCGAGCACCAGGCCAGCGCCAGCCGCGCGGCCTCGTGCCCGTCGCCGCCGAGGCGGGCCAGCAACGCGTTGTCAATGATTTTCTCGTCCGGCTCCGGCAGCTCGTTCTCCGCTGCGCAGGTGGAGGTCCAGCGGCGGGCGAACTCCAGGGCGTCGAGCAGGTTCTGGTAGACACCGCCGAGGATCGGATCGGCGCAGTCGGCCGGATCGGCCCCGTGCTCGACGCAAAGCCGGCCGCCATCGCCAGCATCGGCTGCGGGCCGGTAGGCGGAAGGCGGGAAGCAACGCTGCCAGCCGGGGCCCTGCCAGAACGCGTTCAGCATCCGGTGCCGACTGCACGGCATTCATCATGGCGGTGAAGGCACGCCCGGTGCGGTCACCATCGCGAGCGGCGACCGCCTCTTCCAGCTCGGACACGGTGGCGGTGAGGCCCATGGCCTCCCACTTCTTCTTGACGATCATCAGCACACCTTAGACCGTGTCCTATGTGGGCTTCGCTCGTTGGGTTGCGTATGGGGCGGGGTAGATGGAGTTGGATTGTTCCGGACGGGCTGTGGGAGATCGCGGAGCCGCTGATCCCACTGTCGAAGGTGCGGCCACAGGGCGGCGGGACGCAGGACACGCCTGATGAGACGCTGTTCGCGGCGATCATCTACGTCCTGGTCAGCGGATGCGCCTGGCGGGCTCTGCCGCCGTGCTTCGGGATATCGAAGTCGACGGCCCACCGCAGGTTCCTGATCTGGTCAAGAGCCGGTGTCTGGGGCCGGCTCCATGAGGAGATCCTGCATCGCCTGGATGACGCCGGCCTGCTCGACCTCTCCCGGGCAGTCCTGGACTCCGCCCACGTGAGGGCTAAAAGGGCGAACTCACAGGTCCGAGCCCCGTGGACCGAGGCAAGCCAGGTTCCGAGATGCACATCCTGTCCGACGTGAACGGACTGCCCCTCCTCGTCGGCCTCTCCGCAGCCAACACCCACGACAGCCAAGCGCTGAAGCCCATGGTTCAGGGCCACCAAACGAGACACGACCCCCACCGCGGCCGGTACTTCAAGCCCCAACGTCTCCACGCAGACAAGGCATACGACATCCCCACCTGCGGAAATGGCTATGGGGCAAACACATCGGCGTACGCATCGCCCGCAAGGGAGTCGAGTCCAGCGAACGGTTGGGACGCCGTAGATGGGTCATCGAGCGGACCATGTCGTGGCTGACCGGATACCGCCGCCTCAACCACCGCTACGAACGCCACCCCGCAACTACCTGGCCTTTCTCGGCCTCGCCGCTGCCCTCTGCTGCTACAAACGACTCGTCCGACTCACCACATAGGACACGGTCTTAGGTCCGGGGTCAGTCCGGCGTCATCAGGCCCAGACCGTTCGAATCCCTCGGACGCTGTCTGCTGTCGGAAATGATGAACATTCACTGTCGGTGCTCGAACAGAGCCAGGGGCGGTTGTCCGTTCTCATCCATTCGAGGCGTTTACTCAGTAAACCCAGTCGATTGGCCTTCCGTCTCAGTGAATCTAACGAGCTTGTGCATGGTTAGCGCTGGCGCGTCGGACCTTGATCGTTGATCATGTGCTGTGTGGTGGGGAACCGGGCACGTGCAGCAATTATCCGAAGCTAGCGGATCACGGGCCAGACGCCCGATGTGGTTGCTGAACTCGTCGCCGAAATTGGCCCGTTGTGGCACGAGCGACATCAGGCCGCGCTCGCCTCACGGCCTCGTCGCCGAGCGATGGGTGCCGGAGCGAGACACAAACTGGTCTTCATCGACCGCCTGTTGGCGACCCTGGTCCATCTCCGCCACGGCGCGACCCACGACGTACTGGCCTGCTGGTTCGGTGTAGATCGCCCCACCATCACGCGTGCAATCGGTGAAGTGCGCCCCTGCTGGCCCAGCGGGCTGCACCGTCACCCCGATGTCCGGCCGTGTTCGCTCGCCGAGGTCATCGAACACCTCAGTGCGAGCGGCCAGACCGGGATCATCGACGGCACCGAGATCCGCGTCCGAAGGCCCGCCGTCGGGCGCGAGGACCGGAGAAGTTCATCTCCGGCAAGAACAAGCAGAACGCCGTCAAGTCCATGGTCGTCACGGACACGGAGGGCGGCTGCTCTTCTGTAGCCCGGCCGAACCGGCCAGCTGCGCGGACATCACCCACACCCGCCAGTTGGGCCTGGTCAGGCTGTTGGCCGACGGGCCCGCTGTGGAGATCCTGGCCAATGCCGGCTACCAGGGACTCGGTGCCCAGACAGGCGGGCGCGTGGTGACTTGCCCGAGCATCGTCGTGGGCACGGAGCGATGTGCGAAGGCTTGAACCACGGCCGGATCGACATCGACCACTTGCGGACGGTACTGGCCGGGCTGTCGCTGCCGCGTTTCGACGGCGGGCGCCTGGTCCTGGCAGTCGATGTGTCGCCCTGGCTTCGCTCGGACGCGCCGTGCTCGGCGGAACGCCTTTTCTGCCACGTCTACGGCCTCGCAGTTCATCCCGGCTGGCCCTACTCCTTCGTCGCCGTTCTGGAGCCGGGCGCCACGTCCTGGACCGCGATCCTGGACGCGGTCCGACTCGGACCGGTCGACGATGCGACCGCGGTCACCGCCGCCCAGCTCCGAGGAGTCGTTGAACGGCTCATCACCGCAGGCCAGTGGCAGACCGGAGACCCGGACATCGTGATCGTGAGCGACGCCGGCTACGACGTCACCCGCCTGGCCTGGGTCCTGCGCGATCTGCCGGTCGAGTTGGTCGGCCGGGTCCGCTCCGACCGTGTCATGCGTCTGCCGAAGCCACCGAGAGGGCCAGGTGTCAGCGGCCGGCCGCCCAAGCACGGGCCGGAGTTCCGCTTCAGTAAGCCGGAGACCTGGCCCGTGCCCGCGATCACCACCGTCACCGACACCACCAACTACGGAAAGGCCGAGACCCAGGCATGGGATCGGGTCCACCCAAGGCTTACCCACCGTTCCTCATGGCTTGACCACCACGGCGAACTCCCCTGGTAGACGGCACGTTGATCTGGCTGAAGGTCGAGCATTTGTCGAAGGACCGCGACGCCCCGCCGGTGTGGTTATGGTCCTCCAAAACCGGGGCCACCCCGGACGACGTGGACCGCTTCTGGCAGGCATTTCTCCGCCGCTTCGACCTGGAGCACACCTTCCGCTTCGCGAAGCAGACCCTTGGATGGACCACCCCGCACTCCCGAGGCAGCGGACCGCTGGACCTGGATCCTGATCGTCGCTCACACCCAGCTCCGGCTCGCCCGGCCCCTCGCCGAAGACCTCCACCGGCCGTGGGAGAAACCGACCACCTCCGACCGGCTCACCCCGGCCCGGGTCCGCCGGGGTTCAGGAACATCGCGGGTCAGCCCGCGAAGCGGGCGCCGAGGCCTCCGTCGACGGGGATCTCGGCGCCGGTGATGCCACGGGCGCCCGGTCCGAGCAGGAAGGTGACGACCTCGGCTACGTCCCGGGTTCGCACATCCGCCGCATCGGGTGCACGTTCACCACCTCGGCCTCGGCTGCCGCGGGGTCGGGCTGGGCGGCGAAGTAGTCGCGGACCAGAGCCGTCCGGGTCCAGCCCGGACTGACCGCGTTGACCCGCACCCGTGCGGCGCGAGTTCGAGGGCCAGGCTGCGGGTCAGCCCCAGCAGACCGGACTTGGCCGCCGCGTAGGGGAAGTACCCGGCGGAGGTGAGGCGGGCGTGCAGGGACGCGACGTTGACGATCGAGCCAGTCTCGCGCTCGCGCATGGCGGGGATCAGCTGCTTGGCGACGAGCCAGGCGCCTTTGAGATCGACCGCGAAGACGCGGTCCCATTCGTCGGAGGTCATCGCGGCGGGGTCGAAGTAGGCGTTGATCCCGGCATTGTTGACCAGCAGCGTCGCCGGGCCGAACCGTTCGGCGACGGACCCGGTGGCCGCGGCGACGCCTGCCTCGTCGGTGATGTCGACGGCCAGCGGCAGCATCCGGTCCGCGTGGGCGGCATGGCGGTCGGCGGCGCGTTCGAGTGCGGCCTCGTCGCGGTCCAGCACCGCGACGGCGGCGCCTCCTGCCAGCAGGGCGTCGACGACAGCCTCGCCGATGCCCTGGGCGCCGCCGGTGACGATGGCGGTGCGGTCCTGGAACGGGTACGGGCTCACAGTGTCTCCCTGTGGGTGGCGCCGCCGGAAGGACGGGCGGCGATGGTCGTGGACGGGACCCGGGGCCCCGGGTGCAGGATGGCCGGGCGGGCGGGCGGTGCCGATGCGCCGACCTCAGCGGCCAGCACCCGGCCGTCGTGCCGGGGCGCCGCCGGGCCGGGTCTCGTCGGGGCGGTCGTCAGGCAGCGGAGTGAGACCGATGGCTGCGGTAGCCACGAATAGGGTGCCGTTGACGAGTGCGGGGCTGGTGGGCTGGACGGCGGGGAGCGGCAGAACGGCGGTGAGGGTGCCGTCCGGTGCGTAGCGGTGGACCGCTCCGGCGCCCCAGACCGCTACCCAGAGCTGGCCGTCGTCGTCCACCGTCATGCCGTCCGGGCTGCCGGCGTCCGGGGCGAACGCGGCGAACACGGTCCGGTCGAGCAGTCGCCCGTCGTCGGGATCTGCCCGGAAGCGGTCGATGCGGCCCTCGGCGCTGTCCGCCAGGTACATCACCGTCCGTCGGCGGTGAACGCCGGACCGTTGGGGATGGTCAGCCCGTCCAGCACGGTGGTGACGGACCCGTCGTGATCGACCCGGTGGAGCCGTCCGAGGCCGCGCTCCGGTCCGTAGGGCATGGTGCCGAACCAGAAGCGTCCCGACGGGTCGCAGCATCCGTCGTTGACGCGGCTGCGCACGGGATCAGCGGCGCCGGGGTGGGCCAGCCAGGTGAGGCTGCCGTCGGGGCGATCACGGCGGCGCCGGTCCCGGCCGCCGCCAGCCAGTGTCCGGGCAGGCCGGCCAGGGTGCGACGGCGCCCAGCGGGACGTCCAGGCGCAGCAGGACGGCCCCGTCGCCGGGGTGGCGGGGTCGAGGGCGGTGAGGGTGCCGTCAAGGATGTCGACGGTCACCAGGTGGTCTCCGGTGTGGCGAAGGCCCTCGCCCAGTTCGCGCCGGTGGGTGTTCCAAGGGCGGAACGCCGGTGGCACGGTCGCTCCGGTCGGGTGGCGGGTCAGGGCTCTCTCCTTCCGGTCCTCCGCACCCTCCGCAGGTCGGGGACGGGTGCGGGGCTGCGGGCGCGTCAGCGGGGCGCGCCCGGGCGGGGCACGGCGGGGTGGTCAGCGGAGCGTGGCGCCGTCCTCCCTGTCCAGCAGGGTGAGTTCGCGGCGTTCGGGCAGCCCTGCCAGTCCCCACCGAGCCGACGGCGAAGGCGCCCAGAGTGTTGGCGCGTTCCAGGCGGTCACGCGGACCGAGGCCGTCGAGCAGCCCCGACAGCAGGCCGGCGGTGAAGGCGTCGCCGGCGCCCACGGTGTCGCGGACCGTGACGCGGCGCGCGGGAGTGCGTTCCCGGCCTTGCGGGGTGTGCAGTTCGGCGCCGTCGCCGCCGAGCTTGACGGCCACCTCCCGGGTGTGGCCGCTGGACAGCAGGGACCGGACGCGGTCGGTGGTGGTGCGGGCCGAGGGTCGGCGACCAAGGCGAGTTCGTCGTCGGAGGCGATGACGAGGTCGGCGTCCCGGCCAGCGGGCGCAGGACGTCGGCGGCCTCGGACGCGCTCCAGAGCCGGGGCGGTGGTTCACGTCCAGGCTGACCAGGATTCCCGCGGTCCGGGCGGCGTGGACGGCCGCACGGACCGCGTCCAGCGGCTGCGGCCCCAGGGCGCAGGTGATGCCGGTGACGTGCAGGACCCGGGCGCCGCTGAGCATGGCGGCCGGCACGTCTTCGGGGCACAGTCGGGAGCCCGCCGAGCCCGCCCGGTAGTACTGGATGCGTGTGAGGTCGGCGATCCGCGGTTCGGAGAGCAGCAGCCCGGTCGGTCCGTCGTGGTCGGTACGGGCCCCGGTGACGTCCACGGACTCGGCACGCAGGGTACGCAGGACCAGGGTGCCCAGTTCGTCGTCACCGACCCGGCCGATCCAGCGGACGCGGTGTCCGAGCCGGGTCAGCCCGATGGCCACGTTGGACTCCGCTCCGGCCACCGAGAGCCGCAGGTCGGCCCCCATCCGGAGCGGGCCGGACGCCCGGAGGACGGCCATCGTCTCCCCGAGGGTCACCACCTCGGGGGCCGTCTCGGGGCTCATCCCCTCCCGGTGGCGGGCGAGGGCGGCGAGGAAGGCGCGGCACCGCTCCCGCAGCGCGTCCGGGTCGCCGCCGTGCGGGCGTCCCCATGATGGGCGACCCCACGCCGACGGCGAGGGCCCCGGCCTCCAGGTAGGCGTGGGCGGCCTCGGCGTCCACGCCCCGGTCGGTACGAACGGGACCTCGGGCAGCGGTTCGCGCAGGGAACGCAGATAGGCTGGGCCGCCCACGGAGGCGGGGAAGAGCTTGACGGCGGAGGCGCCCTCGCCGACCGCCCGGACGATCTCGGTGGGGGTCAGCGCCCCGGCGACGACGGGCAGTCCGAGCGCGTGCGCGGTGACGCTGCCCTCGGCGAGCGCGGGCGTGACGACGAAGGCGGCGCCGGCCTGCTGGACGGCACGGGCGTCGTCGCCCGTGAGCACTGTGCCGGCGCCGATGAGGGCGTCACCGGCCTCCGGGAGCTGCGCGCGATGATCCCGGCCGCGTCCGGGGTCGTCAGGGACACCTCGATCAGGGCGATGCCCTCCTCGCGGAGGATGTGCACGGTCCGCTCGGCGGCCTTCGTGTCCGTGCCTCGGACGATGGCGATCACGCGTTCACGGCGGAGTCGGTCGGTAAGGCTCATACGGGTCGCTCCTCGGGGCTGTGGGGTCGGGCGATCCGGCGGGGCCGTGTCACCACTCGGCGAACGATCCGTCCGAGTGGCGCCAGAGCGGGCTGCGCCAGGGGCGCCCGCCGCGGCATCGGCCCGGCGGACCGCGTTCTCGTCGACGGTGATGCCCAGCCCCGGTCCCGTGGGGCGGGCGACGTGTCCGTCGGTGAAGCGGAAGACCTCCGGGTCGACGACGTAGTCGAGGAGTTCGGCGCCGTCGTTGTAGTGGATGCCGATGCTCTGTTCCTGGATCAGGAAGTTGGGTGTGGCGAAGGCGACCTGGAGCGAGGCGGCGAGCGCGATCGGTCCGAGGGGCAGTGCGGTGCCAGCTGGACGTCGAAGGTTTCGGCGAGGGCGGCGATCCGGCGCAGTTCGGAGATGCCTCCGGCGTGCGAGGGTCGGGCTGGGCGACGGCGATCCCGGCGGTCAGCGCGGGCAGGAAGTCCCAGCGCGAGTAGAGGCGTTCGCCGGTGGCGATGGGCACGGTGGTGGAGCGGACGAGCGGCTCCAGCAGTTGGGTGTGCTCCGGGGTGACAGGCTCCTCGGCGAACAGAGGGTGCAGTTCCTCCAGCGCGGCGAGCAGGCGTCGCGCCCGGCAGGACAGACGGCCGTGCAGGTCCACGGCGACGTCCCGGCCGGGGCCCAGCACCTCGCGCGCGATGGCCACGCGGGCGTGCGCGGCGGCGATGTCGGCCGCGCCGCCCAGGCGTCCGGTGAGGCCGGTGGCGTTCATCTTGACGGCGGTGAACCCGGCCTCGACCTGGGCGTTGACGGCGTCGGCGATCTCGGCCGGTTCGTCGCCGCCGACCCAGCAGTAGACCGGGCCCGGTCGCGGACGGCGCCGCCGATCAGGTCGTACACGGGGACGCCGAGCGCCTGGCCCCGGATGTCCCACAGAGCCTGGTCGATGCCGGCGACGGCGCTGGAGAGCACCGGTCCGCCGCGGTAGAAGGTGCCGCGGGTCATCACCTGCCAGTGGTCCTCGATGTGCCGGGGTCCAGCCCGACGAGGTACTCGGCCAGTTCACCGACGGCCGTACGGACGGTGTCGGCGCGGCCCTCGACCACCGGCTCCCCAGCCGACGATCCCCTCGTCCGTCTCGACACGGCAGAAGAGCCAGCGGGGCGGTACCCGGAAGGTCTCGATGCGGGTGATCTTCATGTTGCTTCTCGGTCCTCCGGTTCGGTGCCGTGCCCGCTGTCCCGGCCGGTGCGGTCGTCGTCGTCCGCCTCGGCCCCGGTGCGGGTACGGGAGGGTCTGCCGTGCGGGCGAGGTCGGCGTCGGCGCGGGCGAGCAGCGCCCGCATGGCCTCCTCGGCGGCGGACGGGTCCGCGTCGCGCACGGCGCGCAGGACGGGTTCGTGCGCGGGGACCGGGTCGTCGGCCTCGGCGGAGTGGACGAGCCGGTCGCGTTCGGCCAGAGCCGGTCCGATGAAGACGTCCATGCGCTGGAGCAGTTCGTTGTGGGTGGCCCGGAGCAGAGCGCGGTGCCAGGCGAGGTCGGCCTCGGCGGCCTCGGCCGGGTCGCCGGAGGTCTCCCCATGCGGGCGAGGGCCGCCTCCAGCGCGGTCAGGTCTTCCTCGGTGCGCCGTTCGGCGGCCAGGCGGGCGGCGGCGGGTTCGACGACCAGGCGGAGCTCGGCGAGGTCCCGCAGGACCAGCTCCGGGGTGTCCGCGGCGAACTGCCAGCGGATGACGTCGGCGTCGAGCAGGTTCCAGTCCTCCCGGGGCGGACGAACGTGCCGCGTTTCTGCCGCGCGTCGACCAGACCCTTGGCGGTGAGCACCTTGACGGCCTCGCGCAGCACCGTCTGGCTTATGCCGAGTTCGTCGATGAGGGAGGTCATGTCCAGGGTCTCCCCACCCGCAGGCGTCCCTGCACGATGCGGGTGCCGACCTTCTCCACGATCTGTCCGTGCAGGCCTCTGCCTACATACTCGGCCATGTTCCGTCCCTTCTCGCCCCGCACGCCCCGCGCGGTGCGCACACCACTCTATATAATTTATGAATTAAAATGGGTGCGAATTCCGCTCTCCCCGACGGTGATGCGGGCCACTCGCACCCTGCCGCCGCCGGGTAGCGGTGCCGTCAACTCCCAGCGCCCGTAATGCTCCTGTCCCTCCGGCAGGCGGACGCCGCAGGCCCGCCCGGCTCCAGCGTGCCCAGCACGAGCGGCTGCGTCCCGGCCGGACCGCGCGCTTCCAGCCGACCTGCGGTGTACGGCACGAAGACGCCGTCCGCCCGTCGCGGAGCGGCCCGCCCAGTAGCCGGCCGATGTCACCGCCCGGACCGGGCCGGCCGAGGCCCGACGCCGAACTGCACTTCCAGCGCGGCCGACGCCCCGGCGCCAGCGTCGTCAGCGGCCCCAGCGCCTCACATTCGACGACGTGGTCACGCGGCCGCAGACCGCCCAGATGAGGCAGCCCCTCCGCCAGCGGGCACTCCATCCACACCTCGGCGCGCGACCCCTCGTCGGGATAGGAGCCCTCATGGACGGTGAAGCCCTGCGCCAGGGTGCGTTCCGGCCCGACGTGCGCCAGCCATCCCGCGGAGTCGGGGAAACCCACCTTCCCGACGACGTCCTGGTGCGGTACGTACAGCACATCGGCAGCGGCCTCCAGCACCTGCGGCCGACCGGTGCCGGCGACCAGCGGTACGGTGGACGGCCGCCCGGACCGGGCGCGGCCGAGGTAGACGCCCTCGGCACCCGCCGGGCTCGCCGGCGGCGCCCCGGCGATCTGGGTGACGTTCCACAGCGCCCAGCGGCGTTCCACGGCCGACGTGTTGGTCATCGTCAGGTGCAGGCCGAAGGCCGTGCTGCGGGGCGGAGTACGATCCGGCGCTCCAGCCGCAGGCCGGTGCGGGGATCGTCGCCACTGGTCAGCACGAGCGCCGCTGTGCCGTCCCGCTGTTCGACCCGTGCGGTGTACGGGCCCGAGTCCAGCACCGGGTCCGGGGCCCGCCCACTGGCCGGGGCCGTCCCAGCCCTGCGGTGCGGGCCAGGTCTTGTCGCCGCCCCAGTTGAGCCAGTCGGCCATCGGTCCGTCGTGCGGGCCGGCCCGCACGCCCGGCAGCGGGGTGAGGTCGTCGTCCAGGAGGCGGGGTTGCGGTACAGGAACTCCGAGCCGCCCAGCGTCACCGAGAGCAGCCGGCCGCCCAGCCCGGGCGCGGCAGTCACCGTCAGGGCGCCGGCGTCCAGCGTGATCAGCTCTCCGTACGCGGTCGGTGTGCGGCGTACCCGCACCGCGTCGTTCGCGGCGGTCACCGCTCAGCCGTCCAGACCGGGTTCGAGCACGACCTTGCCCCGGGCAGCGCCCGCGGCGAGCCCGAACGCCTCGTCCGCCCCGCGAGGTCGAAGCGGTCGCTGACGATGCGCTCCGGCCTGACGCCCCAGCGCACCAGGTTGCGTGCCAGCTCCGCCATGACCGGCACCGAGGTGACCCAGGAGGCGTAGAGCGTGACCTGCTTGTGCAGGAGGGCGTCGGAGACCTCGGTCTCCAGCGTCCCGCCCTCGCCGACCAGTGAGATCCGCCCCCATTCCGCGATGTGCCCGATGGCGGTGGACCTGCCGGGGCGGGTGCCCGAGCAGTCGATCGCGGTCGAGGCCCCGCCCGCCGGTGAGCGCCGCCACGGTGTCGGCCGCCTCTTCCGGGCTGACCGTCGCGTCGAAGACGTCCAGTCCGTCCGCCCATGCGCGGCGCTCGGGCGAGACCTCCACGCCGATGACCCGCCGCGCGCCACGCCCCGGCCGGTCATCGCCGCGGCCAGGCCCACCGGGCCGAGGCCGACGACGAGCAGGTCGTCGTCGCCGTTCACGCCGATCCGCCGGATGCCCTCGTAGGCCGTGCCGAAGCCGCAGGCGATGAGTGCCCCGTCGACGAAGCTCAGCCCGTCGGGCAGCGGCACCAGGGTGTGCTCGTCGGCTAGCAGGTAGTCGGCCGCTCCGCCGTCTCGCTGCCAGCCGTAGGCCGCGCGGGAGGGTCGGCGCAGCTGATCTGGTAGCCGCGTGCGCAGTTGTCGCAGAGTCCGCATCCGGCGATGTGGTAGACCACCACCCGGTCACCCGCCCGGTACCGCCGCACGCCGGGGCCCGTCGACACGACGGTGCCGCTGGGCTCGTGACCGGCGACGACGCCCCGGTAGGCGGGACCGTCCACCCGCGGTGGCTCTTGTGCTCACGGTAGATGTAGCCGATGTCGCTGCCGCAGATACCGGCCGCGCCCACCCGCAGCAGTACCTGTCCCGAGCCGGGCACGGGCACGGGCAGCTCCCGCACCTCGGCGGTGCTGTTGCCCGGCAGGTACACGCCGCGCATGGTGGCGGGCAGCGGGCGGTGGTGTCGCTCATGGGGTGTCCTTCGCGTGGGTCGAGCGGGTCATGGCGGACGGGTCACGTGGTGCGCGTCGTGAGGCTCTTGCGGGAGATGACGACGTTGATGAGTACGGCACCGACGATGATCAGACCGCGCACGACGTCCTGGAGGAAGGAGTTGACTCCCAGCAGGACCAGCCCGTTGGCGATCACCGAGATGAACACGACGCCCAGCATCGTCCCGACCAGGCTTCCCCGGCCTCCGGCGAAGCGGTGCCGCCGATGACGACGGCGGCGATCACGTCGAACTCCAGGCCCGCTGCCGCGCGCCGTTGCCCGAGCCCAGCCGGGCCGCCATCAGGATGCCGGTGAGGCGGCGAGCACTCCCGTCGTGGCGAAGAGCATCACGCGCACCCGGCTGATCCGGATGCCCGCCAGCTGTGCGGCGGCTGCGTTGCCGCCCACCGCGTAGACCGACCGCCCGTAGGCCGTCCGGCGGGCGACGTACCAGAACGCCAGGAACAGCAGCGCCAGAACGATCGCCGGGGTCGGGACGCCCAGGATCTTGCCGCCGAGCGCCTCCATGAATCCGCCACCAGGGGTGGCGACGGGAGCGCGTTGGTGGTGTAGAGGCCAAGCCGCCCAGCGCGCTCCAGAGTCCGAGCGTCGCGATGAAGGACGGCACCCCGAACCGGGCGCGCAGCCAGCCGGCCGCCGACCCCAGAGCGCACCGGCGATCAGGGTGAGCAGCAGCGCGATCGGCAGCCCGAAGTCCCATTCGGAGGCGGCCTTGGCGAAGAGCACCGAGGCGAAGGCCACGGCCGGGCCGATACTGATGTCGATCTCCCGGCGATGATCACCAGGGTGACGCCGAGGGCGGGTATGCCGACGGTCGCGGCGTCCCGCAGGATGCCGAGCTGGTTGTCGGCGCTGAGGAATCCGCCTGCGATGACGCCAAGCACGATGTACAGCACCACGACGGCGGCCAGCAGACCGAGTTCGTTGAGGTGGCGCAGCCTGCGGAAGCGGACGGCGCCTGCCGGTGATGACGGGGGCCGGACGGCTTGTCGGCCACGAGGGTCGAGGACATGGTTGTCTGCCTCACACTTCCACGGCCATGGTGGCGGCCATGATGTCGTCGAGAGTGATGTCGGGTGCGAGGAACTCGCGGGTGAACCGGCCGTTCTGCAGCGTCAGGACCCGGTCGCAGACGAGCGGCAGTTCCTCCAGCTCGCCGGAGACGAAGACCACGGCAGCGCCTTCGTCGGCCAGGGACCGGATCAACCGGTAGATCTGCTGCTTGGCCTCGACGTCCACACCTCGGGTGGGTTCGTCCAGGAGCAGCACCCGGCTGCGGGCGTGCAGCCAGCGGCCGATGACGGCCTTCTGCTGGTTGCCGCCGCTGAGGTTGACGATGGGGTGTCCAGGCCCGGGGTCTTGACCGCGAGCCGGCGCACCAGCTCGTCACCGGCCTCAGCGGCCCGGCGGGGAGAGGCCGGCCCGGCCGCTGATCCCGGCGAACCAGGCCATCGTCATGTTCTCGCCGACGCCCAGCAGCGGGACGATGCCCTCGCCCTTGCGGTCCTCGGGGTCATGCCCACCCCGAGCCGCTTCATCTCCGCCGCGGAGGGACGCGCGACCGGCCGCCCTCGAAGGCGACCGTGCGCTCGGCCTCGGGCTCGAACCCGGCGACCGAGCGCAGTAGTTCGCTGCGTCCGGACCCCAGCAGCCCGCCGATGCCCAGCACTTCACCGGCATACAGGTCGAAGCCGATGTCCTCCAGCTTCGGCGCCAGCGTCAGGCCCCGCACGGACAGCAGCGGGGCGCTGGAGCGGTCCACCGTGCGTGGCGCGAACGGTTCCTGCTCACGGGCGGCCTGGCCGAGCATGAGGGCGACGATCTGTGTGGTGGTCGCCTCCTGGACATCCACGGTGTCCACCACGCTGCCGTCCCGGACGACGGTCACGCTCCGCGCCACCTGCCGGATCTCGTCCAGCCGGTGGCTCACGTAGATCACCGCGACACCGGATGCGGAGATACGGCCGACCGCCTCCAGGACGGTGCGCGCCTCACCGGCGGCCAGCGCGCTGGTCGGCTCGTCGAGGATCAGCAGCCGAGGCCGGCGGCGTAGCGCGCGGGCGATCTCGACGAGCTGCTGCTCGGCCAGCGAGAGGGAGCCGACCGTGACCTCGGGACTGACCCGTACGTCCAGTTCAGCCAGCACCTCGGCGGCCTCGCGGCGCATACGGGGAAGTCCACCCCGGACAGGCCGCTGCGGGGCCACTCGCCGAGGAACAGGTTCTCGGCGACCGTCATCTCCGGGACCAGGCTCAGTTCCTGGTGGACGGTGGCCGCACCCAGCTCGGCCGCCCGGCGCACCCGCCGTGTCCCAGGGTCTCACCGCCGATGCGTACCTCACCGCTGTCGGGGACCTCGACACCGGACAGCATCCGGATGAGCGTGGACTTGCCCGCCCCGTTGCGTCCGAGGAGGGCGCGGACCTCACCGGGTTCGATCCGGAAGTCGACGTCGGACAGTGCGCGGACACCCGGGTACTGCTTGTTCAGGCCGCTCGCCTCGGCGGCCGGCACGGGGCGGGCCGGTCGGGCGGCGGTGAGGGTCGTCATACTCGCTCCAGGGGAACCGGAGGGACGGGAAAGGGTTCGGAAGGGGCCTGACGGCGTCGGCCGCGGACCCGGCGGCCGTCACGGCAGGCCGTCCGGGTGGGTGGTCAGCCACTCGCGGGCGTCCTCGGGGTGGAGTAGAGCCTCACCGGGGCCGGCACGATGGGGTTGTCCAGCTCCTCGCCGTCGATGACCTGCGCGGTGGTGCGCGCGGCCAGCTCGCCGACCTCGATCCCGGAGATGTCCACATCGGCCTTGAGCACCCGGTGGTCGGCCAGCTCCCGGGCCAGGTCGGCCGTCATGTCGCTGCCGAAGACCACCGTCCGGCCGACGAAACCGCGCTGGTGCACGGCGCGCACAGCGCCCATCGTGCTGCCGCCTGACTCTCCGTAGAAGGCGTCGACCCGAGGCTGCGCACTCAGGATGCGGTCGGCGACCTCGACGGCCTGGTCGATCGTGGTGCCCTGCTGGTTAGTGACGATCCGCGCCTCGGGCAGCTCGGCGAACAGCGCCTTCTCGAAGCCCAGCCGGCGCTGGATGCACACCTCGACCGTCTCGCAGTTGAGTACGGCGATGTGGGGATCGTCGATGCCTTCGGACTTGAAGTGCTTGACGGCCTCCGCCCCGGCCAGCTCCCCGAACTTCAGGGGATCGCCCAGCACCCAGGCGCTCACGTACTTCTGCGTAGCCTCCTCGGTCAGGCAGGTGTTGTAGCAGACGACCTTGACGCCGCTCTCGTGCGCCAGGCGCACGGCGGGATGGACGCCGTGGTGGAGACGGGCGAGAGCACCAGGGCCTTCACCCCGCGGCGCTCACGGTGTCGACGAAGGTGCTCTCCTTGGAGGCGTCGCCCTGGGCGTTCAGCTCCAGCAGCTGCACCTCGTCCCCAAGGCTGCTGACCGAGTCCTGCATGCCTTTACGGACACCGGCGTAGAAGCCCTGTGCGTCCATGTAGACCAGCCCGACCCGGCCCCGTCCCCGGCCCGCGGTATGCACCCGGTCAGCGCGACCATCGTCAGCGCAAGACCGAGGCACACGACGACCGCGGTGCGACGCCGCTCCCTGCCGTTCCTCATGACATCACTCCGAATCACGTGCAAAGCTACGTATGACCACATTCGGCGCGGATCGGCGCCGCGGCGTGCTCCGAGTATGAAAGAGACACCCGAGTAAGGTCAAGATTAATTGCTAATTAATGAATTGATCGTGATCGGCGCCCATGTTTCCGGGCGGTGACGCCTCCGAAGAGCCATACGGGCATCGCGAAGTAGCGTGCCGGCGGAGCGAGGCGGCCCTCTCGGGGCCGGGAGGCGGCGAACACGGGCCGGGACCCGCACGTACGCCGCCCGGGCGGAGCGGCCGAGCGGCCAGAGCAGCGGAGCAGAAGGTCGAACCGTGCTCCGGAAGCCGGCGGATGGCCGCGGGGCGCAAAGCAACCGCACCCGTACGGGGTCCGCCGGCGCCGGCCGCGTCGGCCTGAGCGGCGCGTACGGTCAGCGCGACCCTGGGGGCGGTGGCCGCTGCCGCGCGGCCCAGCCATACGTTCGGGCGGCACTTCGGCAGCCGCACGACAGGCGCCGCCACTGTCGCCTCCTGCCCGCCCGGCGGACACCGGGCCCACGACAGCCCTTAGCTTGACTCTGAAGCTCCTATAGATCGTCAAGCTGCGGAAGTCGTTGTCGGTGAGCTGATGCATGCGCTCGTGAGGTGGCGGTAGATCTCTCGCGCGACGAAGCGCTTGAGGCATCTGAAGATGTCCTTCGTCTTGAGCCCTTCGAGGGTGCGTCGTGCCACGTAGTCGCGGGTGCGCGGGTCGTGACGCATGCGGACCAGCACGATGGTGTGCAGCGCACCGTTGGCCTGGCGGTCTCCGCCGCGGTTGAGTCGATGGCGGTCGGTGCGACCGGAGGAAGCTGGCACAGGGGCAGCGGCGCACAGGTGGGCGAAAGAGGCTTCTGAGGCGAGCCGGTCGGGGATCTTGGAGCGGTCGAGGTCAGGCGCCCAGGGTTCGCCAGGATTTTGGTCGGGGTAGCTCGCGCTGGTCGAGGTAGTTCTGGAGGGCAGTCGGTCGGCGGGGTGCAGGTGCGTCCTCAGCCGGTGGCAGTCTGCTGATGCGCTCGATGTTGACGGCGATGGCCGTCAGGACGTGTTGGATGTGCGCTTTCCCCTGCCCTCGGTAGCGGCAGCGGCGCATGCCGTGTCTGTGGGCGAATTCGTTGACTGTTCCCTCCACTCCGGAGCGGATCGCGTAGCGGGTCTTCCACTCGGGTGTCTGTTGCTCGGTGCGGACGCGGAGTTGCAGGTCGCGAAGTTCTCGTGGGGAAAGCCCACGGTGCGGGCACTGTCGGCGGTGGTGGTGCACTGAGAGCGGGCAGGGCCGGCACTGGCTCTTGGTGAACCTGGCCACGATCAGCGGGGCCGCGGTGGGCGAGGAGGTCGGGTAGGGGCCGTGCCAGCCCTGGCTGACCTGGCCCTGAGAAGCCGTTGTCCTATCGATCTTGAGTGCGGTGTGATCGAAAGTGCCTGCCGGGTCGGGTGAATCTGGTTGTGTCCGTGCATAAGGACAGGGCCTCTGGTGCAGTTCGGAGTTGTCGAGACGCCGAGTACGCCAGGAGGCCCTGTTGTCTATGTTGTAAGTGGTCGAGGGCGAGGACCTCAACTCGTCGGTCGTGTCGTGCGATTGTCTCGCTCACCGGTTCGGGAACGCGGCTGATCAGCCCGCCCGGGCGTCGGCATACAGCACGGGTCTGACGGACATCGAGTGGCGGGAGATCTGTCCGCTGCTGCCGGTGCCGGGGTGGCTGGAGGGCCGGGCCGGACGTCCGGAGGGCTACTGCCACCGTCAGATGCTCGATGCTGTCTTCTACGTCCTCGACAACGGGATCAAGTGGCGGGCGATGCCGGTGGACTTCCCGCCTGGGACCGGGTCTACGCCTTCTTCCGGCGATGGCGCGAGGCCGGCCTGATTGCCGAGCTCCACGACCGGCTGCGCGGGAAGGTCCGCGAGCAGGCCGGGCGGGAAGCAGAGCCGACGGCCGCGGTCATCGACTCGCAGTCCGTGAAGGCCGACGCGGTCGTCGGCGCCGGCAGCCGGGGCTACGACGGAGGCAAGAAGATCAACGGCAGGCGCCGGCATCTCATCTGCGACACGGTCGGCCTGCTACTGATGATCAACGTGACCGCGGGTGACGTCACCGACCGCCAGGCAGCCACCGACATGCTGCCGGCCCTGCGTGAGCGGTTCCCACGATCACCAGACTATGGGCCGACGGCGGCTATACCGGAACCCTGATCACCTGGGCCCTGGCCGTCCTGCACCTGGTCGTCACCGTGGTCAAACGCAGCGACGACACCTCCGGCTTCGTGGTGCTGCCGCGCAGGTGGGTGGTGGAGCGGACATTCGGCTGGCTGATGCGCTCACGCCGGCTGGCCCGCGGCTACGAGCGGCGGCCCGACACATCCGAGGCGATGATCCCATGGTCGATGACCATGCTCATGACCCGCCGCCTCGCAGTCCCGGCGCAAGCGTGAACCGCCCCGACGGTTCCTTGACCAACCAGCCCCGTTCCGTCATCCGAGCCGCCTTCGACCGCACCCCTCAACCTTCGCCGGCACACGCTCCAGACCGAGTGCCGAAGCGATCTCCCCACAGGCCAACGCCGCCGCAGAGGCGGCCAGGACCCGACGATCCGCTGATAGTAGGGGAAGGAAACGGCCCGTGAAACAGACCGGCCTGCGGCGTCCGCCGCGCTCGGTGTTGGGGCGGGGACCACCTATGAAACGCGACTGTGGACCAGCTACGGCTTTCTCGCGCGCCATCAGCTGCGGGTGTCCGTCGCACTGCGGGCTTCGTTCACCGAACCCATGAGGAAGTTCGACGCGTGAGCATCCCGGCCGTGTGCGTGCGTCAGTGCGATGTCCGGATCGCCGCCCACGGTGTCGAGCATCGGGGTTGGTATCTGCTGGAGCAGTTCACGAGTCCAGGTTCGGCGTCCCCGTGGCCGTCGAGGGCCGCGCATCGCTCCATCGCGTATCACAGTTGGCGCCTTGCTCCCGCTGGAGCCGGTCGCACAGCTGGATCAAGCGGCGGGCCGTCGGCAGTGAATGATCTTGAACAGCAGAGGACCTCCGGAGGGTGATCGCCGGGGCGTCGCGGGCGTCAGCCGGTAGGAAAGCTGTCCGCGCCGAGGACGTTCAACAGAGCCAGCTTGTCGTAGCTGTCGGTGCCGGGCGTCGCGGTGAAGATGAGCAGGGACTGTGACTGGTCGGGGTCCTGCAGGCTCTGGCAGAACAGGTCGATGCGCCCGACCTGGGGTGAACGAACCGTTTGGCGTCGCTCCAGTGCAGGCCGACCTCCTGCCGGTCCCACAGTGACGCGAACTCTGTGCTTTGGCGCAGCAGGCTCGCCACGAGACGGGCGGCCTGCGACCGGGGCCCTTCCCTTGTGGTCGCTGCCCGCAGGAGCGCGACGTTCACACGGCTGTTGAGACCGTGGTCGTCAGGGAGGTACCGCTGGCGGGCGGCCGGATCGGTGAACCAGCGGTAGGGGCGCTGCGGGCTTCCCCGGTGTAGTGGGTCTGTTCTCCGAGTAGGGCTACGGCGGGAGACGTCTGCAGCAACGTCTCGCCGAGGGGACCCATGACCTGTGCCGGGGTGTCCTGCAGCCGGTCCAGGATGCGCATCAGTCCGGGTTGACGTGCTCGCTGCGCAGCCGCCGGTGCGGTGCGGTGCCCGCACAGGAGAAAGAGGTGATCGCGTTCGTCCGGGTTGAGGCGCAGCCCGCGGGCGATGGCTGCCGCCATCTGCTGCGAGGGCTGCGGCCCGCTACCGCGTTCCAGGCGGGCAAAGTAGTCGGCCGACATGTCGCACAGTTCGGCTACTTCCTCCCGTCGCAGCCCGCGGGCGCGCCGACGCGATCCGCGGCGCAGTCCCACGTCTTCCGGTTGCAGCGCCTCCCGCCGGGCACGCAGGAAGGCGCCCAACGACGCGTGGTCCACCGTCTGCTCCATGGGCCTCCCTCCAGAGGTCAGGTGTAATCCGGACGCCGGTTGAGGCCGCCGTGCATCCACCATCGTCGCAGTCGCGAGCGACCTCAACCACTGACTGCGAGTCAGTGGTTGAGCGGGTCCTTCATCCGCGCCGCCGGGTGCCGTCCACTGGTCGTTGCGGAACGACGCAACGCGTTCCGCAACGACTGGGGTGCGCAGCGACCGGCACCGCAGCGACTGAGACGAGAGGGCCCCTATGGCCAAGTGGACAGCTGCCGACCTGGCGGAAATGACCGGTAAGACGGTACTCATCACCGGAGCCGGCAGCGGCATCGGCCTGGTCACCGCCCGCGAGCTCGGGCGCGTCGGCGCCCGTGTGGTGCTGGGGTGCGCAGCACGGAGAAAGGTCTCCGGGCGATCGCGGGGATGCCCGGCGACTTCGACGTCCGGCGCCTGGACGTCGCTGACCTGGGATCGGTACGGAGCTTTGCACAGGCGTGGACCGGCGACCTGGACTTCCTCATCAACAACGCGGGTGTCATGGACGTCCCGGCGGCGCGGACCGCGGACGGTTTCGACGTGCAGACCGCGACGAACTACACCGGCCCGTTCGTCCTGACCAACCTGCTCATGCCGCACCTGACCGACCGCGTCGTCAGCGTGACCAGCCAGCTGCACCGGCAGTCCAAGCTGAATGTGGACGACTTCGACTGGCGGTCGCGCAGGTACCACCCGATGAACGCCTACCGGGACTCCAAGCTCGCGGTCGTGCTGTTCTCCCTGGAACTGCAGCGGCGCCTGACAGCGTCGGGCAGCCCGGTCCGGTCGGTGCTCGCCCACCCCGGCATCGCCACGACATCGCTGGCCGCCCACTCGTCGGCGAACGTCATCAACCGCTTCACGTTCCTGCTCAACGACCCCGAACACGGAGCCCTGCCCACCCTGTACGCCGCGACGCAGAACGTGCCCGGCAACGCCTACGTCGGCCCGGACGGCTTCGGCAGCATCAAGGGCTCCCCACCGTGCGCAAGCCGGGCAAAGCCGGCCTGGACGAGACAAAGGCCAGCGACCTGTGGCAGGCGACCCTCGCGCTGACGGGAACCGACCGATGAACTACCTGGAAGCGGCCGACCACGCCGACATCTTCGTCCCGCACGCCTTCGCCGAGCAGACCGTCGACCTCGGTGAAATCCGCATGAACTACGCCGTGGCCGGCGACGTGTCCAACCCCGCACTGCTCCTCATTCCCGCACAGACCGAATCGTGGTGGGGCTACGAGGACGCGATGCGGCTGCTCGCCGACCGCTACCAGGTCTACGCCGTCGACCTGCGCGGCCAGGGCCGTTCGACCTGGACACCCGGCCGCTACAGCCTCGACATCGTCGGCGGCGACCTCGTCAGGTTCATCGACCGCGTCATCGCCCGCCCGGTCGTCGTCAGCGGGCTGTCCTCGGCGGGACCATTGCCGCGTGGCTGTCCGCGTTCGCCGCCCCGGAGCAAGTGCTGGCCGCGGTCTACGAGGACGCCCGCTGTTCGCCTCCGAGGCCGACCCCGCCGTCGGGCAGTCCATCAGCCAAGGCATGGGGCCGATGTTCCGGCTCTGGCACAAGTGGCTGGGACCCCAGTGGTCGATCGGCGACTTCGCCGGAATGCAGGCAGCAATGGACCGCGAAATCCCTGGGTGGATGCTCGCAGCACTGCGACAGCTGGCCCCGGCCGATCCTGACGAAACCCCGGCCGACACCCCGGGGCCCTCCGCAGGATCTCCGGGAGTACGACCCGGAATGGGGACGCCTTCGCCTCCGGACGGGCCACGCTCACCTGCGACCACGAGACCATGCTTCGCCACGTCAAGGTGCCGGTCCTATTCACCCACCACTTCCACCACATCGATCCACAGACCGGAAATCTCATGGGCGCGATCTCCGACCAGCAGGTCGAGCGCGTCCGGCACCTCGTGGAGGGCGCCGGGAACTCCTTCACCTACCGCGCTATCCCGACCATGCCGCACTCGATGCACGGCCACGACCCGGCCGGTTACGTCACGACGGTCACCGACTGGCTGGCCGGTATCCCTCCATCCGCTGACCCTCGCCGCCAACCACAGCCGGAGAAACCCCATGAATCCCACAGGCAACACCATCCTCATCGCCGGAGCGACCTCCGGCATCGGCCTCGGCCTCGCGCTGCGGCTGCACCGGCAGGCAACCGGGTCATCGTCTCCGGGCGCCGCGAGGACAGGCTGGCACAGATCGTCGCGGAGAACCCCGGCGTCGAGTCCGTCGTGCTCGACACCACCGACCCGCTCGCCATCCAGGACGTCACCGCGCAACTGCTGCAGCGCTTTCCCGACCTCAACGTCTTGGTCGCGATGGCCGGCATCATGCTGCCGGAGGACCTTCACAGCAGTGGTTTCCTGACCACGGCAGAAGCGATCGTGGCGACCAACCTCCTCGGCCCCTCCGCCTCGTCGCCGCCCTGACCGAGCACCTCGCCACCCGGCCGCAGGCGACGATCATGACAGTGTCCTCCGGACTAGCCTTCGTCCCTCTGCCGATCACCCCGACCTACAACGCCACCAAGGCCGCCATCCACTCCTTCACCGAGAGCCTGCGCGTCCAGCTGGCCGACACGGGCACCGACGTCCTGGAACTGGTGCCCCGGCGGTGCGCACCGCCCTGATGGGACAGGAGGAGGCGGACAACGCCATGCCCTCGACGCCTTCCTCGACGAGGTCATGGACATCCTCGGCTCCAACGAGCAACCGAACGAGATCCTCGTCAAGGCGGTCGAACCCCTGCGATTCGCCGAGGCCCGCGGACAGTACGCCAACGTGCTGCACATGCTGTCCAGCCATTGACAAGCTGTGTCCGGCGACACGGCGGGACCTGCTCGCCGCGAACGCCGGTGAACAGCCCTTCGCCATCGACGTTGACGCCGCGTAGCCGAACCTGGCGGGCAGTTGCTCGGCGATCGCCAGAAGCACGTTGCCGGAGGCCGTGCAAACACAGCATCGTCACTACCGGCTCATCTGTCGCCACGACTGGAGACCTGTCGGACAGGCCACGGATGAAGCGGGCGACGACGCCAATGCGCTCACCGTCACCCCGAGGTCCCACACCGTCGCTCACCGCAGCGCAAGCGCTCACCTTCGACGACATCGCCCGTATCGCCACCGATGTCACCGGTCGCACCACCAACAGAAGCCGCGCTCAGGCACTACCGGGCGTTCCTGCGACAGCCCGGCCGCTACCTGGATCTGTGCTTCCCAGCCTCTCCCCATCCGGAGTCCTCGCTCGTCGACGTGGCGAACGCCCGGGACATTCTGCAAGAAGCGTTGCGTTCGCTTCCACAGCCGTCCCGCGCCGAACTCGGGCGAGTGGTGGCGTGTCTGGACGCAGAGTTCCGCCGCCGGACCTTGCCCGACCCACACGCCTACCGGCGCCTGCGGTGGCATGACGAATGGTGGCACCGACGCCTCTACGACGGTGAATTCCGGTGGTGAGGGGCTGCAGCCCGACCTCTTCTTGCCTCAACTCCGATGAGGCCGGGCGAAAATCGACCAAAATCTCCACGAAACGCCGTGCTGGGCCATGGCATGAGGGGAGCCATATGCGAACAGAAAGCCGCCAAAGCAAGTTCAAGCCCGGCTACGAGAAGGAGACACACCTGAGAAACTCTTCATTTTGTCCGCGACACTACGTGGATGCCCCTTAAACGTCGGCGGCGACCGCGCGGGCGTGCCCGGTGAGTTGGAGGGCGATCTGATCGTAGTCGCGGGGTTCGAGGTGCGGGTCCTTCCACGCGAGCACGGCGGTGACGAGAGCTTCGTATGGGGCGCGGTGCAGAGGAGTTCGGCCTCGATCAGCCCGTCGGGGTCGTAGAGCACGACGGGCGTGTCGCTCATCGGGCGCCCGCCGCGTCATCCTGGTCGTGGTCGCCGGGTTTCAGATCGCTGGTGGTGTGCTGGGCGGCTTGATGTCTCGGTGGTGTTCGGCGTTGATGCGCTGGGCTTCTTCGAGTTGGTCCTCGAGGATGACGATGCGGCAGGCGGCCTCGATGGGGTGCCAGCGTCGACGAGTTCGCGGGCGCGGGCGGCAATGCGCAGTTGGTAGCGGGAGTAGCGGCGGTGGCCGCCTGGGGAGCGAAGCGGTGTGATGAGGCGGGCTTCGCCGATGGCACGGAGGAAGCCTTGGGTGGTGTTGAGTATTTCGGCTGCCCGGCCCATGGTGTAGGCGGGGTAGTCATCATCATCGAGGCGGCCGAACGAGTCGTCTGCTGTCATCTGTACCTTCCTGTGGAACACGCGTTGGAGGGCCCTGGTGCCATTGGCACCAGGGCCCGAAGGAACTGCTACACCATCAGTCGGCTTTGATCGGCTACGCCGACTCTGTGTTTCCGCATACCTGCCGGGAAGAGGTCCGGGGTTGCGGGGATCGCGGTTGCTTGACCGGAGACCACCTCACTATCGATGTCCTGCGGTACCCGGGCCCACATCGTTCGCCCGGGCGATCCTGATGGCGCTCAACTCCTCCGTTCTTCCCTCTGGGGATCAACTGCGAATTGCGGGTACTGCTCATTCGGTACTGCTGGTGATGCGAACTGCTCGTGGCTTGATCAAGCGCCACGTTCCGGCAGCCAGCCCCGTCGCCTGTCTTGCATCTGCTCTGGCTTAGAACCCCACTGCCGAACTTCCCGGTACGCGCCCGCAGCCGACGCCTTCACCGAGGTGCTGCTGATACTTCACTGCTGGTCCTGCCGCTGCGTGAACTGCGCTACTTCTCACGGCAGCCCCTGATCACTGCGGGCCGCCCGGTCCGGTCGTCAGCCCCGTCGCCGTCCTGCAACCGCTCTGGCTTCGGAACTCCACCACCGCACCGACCTGCACTTACGTGTACTGCTTCCCGGCAGTACATCTCTGCCGGGCCTGCTCGATCTCTTGGCTACGGACAAGACACTAACCCCAGCACGACCCGGATGTCTACCTCCGCCATGACAGGTTTTCTGTGAGGACTGACAGTGCTGTCCTGCGGTGTGCAGCACCTGGAAACTGCGCTGGGGCATATCCGCCGGGAGGTGTGAAGGGCGACCGGAGCGGGCAGGTGGGGCGTCACGTCACAAGCGGTACAACCGATCACAGGTGGGGTGTACGCGTATGAACAGCACGACGATCAGCATCACCTCGACGCCCCCGTACCGACCGTGGTCAGGGGCGACAGCGCGGCCAGCATCGGCCAGGCCCGCCAGGCCGCCCGCGCCTTCACCGCCCGCCTCACCCCGGCACCCGACCCGGATATGGCGCACACGCTCGTCCTGGTGGTCTCCGAGCTCGTCACCAACGCCCTGCGCCACGGCGGCGGCACCTTCAGCCTCCGCCTGAACGCCCACCCCGACGCCATCGAAGTCGCCGTCGACGACACCAGCCCACGGCTGCCGCGCATGCGCACCCCGACCTGACCGGCTCCGGCGGCGGCTTCGGCTGGGCCATGGTCAACCACCTCGCCCGCACCACCGCGATCACCCGCCGGACAGTCGGCGGCAAAACCGTCACCGCCTTCCTCCCTACTGACACCGCCCGGCTGGAAGGCGGTGTGCTGCTCCTGCGTGAGCTGGGTGATGCTGTCCACCAGGCGTGTAGATGCTGTCCACCAGGCGTGTAAACGGCGTTCCGGGCCAGCCGCTGATCTCGATGGCGGTGGGGGCAATGGCCGGTCTGTCGAAAGTGAGCATGAACGACTCCACCTGCTCGCCGCCATGACCGCCTCCCTCTCTGTCAGCCTTGGGTGAGACATCCCGCTCTGTCGGGTTAGCCTGAGAGGGCACGACAGGAGAATCACCCGTTATGACCAGCACTGAATCTTCCGGATCCGATCCGGCGCCGAGGCCGAAGCGTCGCACTTTCACCTCGGAGTACAAGCTGCGGATCGTCGCCGAGTACGACGCGGCGCCCCGGAATGAGAAGGGCGCGGTCCTGCGCCGGGAACGGCTCTACCACTCCCACGTCAAGGAGTGGCGGGCCGCTCGGGACGCCGGGGCCGCGGAGAACCTGGTCGACCGCCGGACCAGCCCGGCCCGCGCGAAGAAGTCCGCCGCGGAGGTGGGGAACGAGACTGCGGCAGCAGGTGGCGCAACTGGAGAAGGACCTGGCCCGGAACAAGGCCGCACTCGAGGTGATGGGAAAAGCTTCCGCGCTCTTGGAAATGATCTCCGAGAGCGCAGATTCGGACACGCCGCCGACCCGGTAAGGGACACTTCACCGGCGTCGAGGACCAGCTGGGCATTACCGCCGCATGCCGGCTGACTGGCCGTTCAAGGGCCACCCACTACCGCAGACTGAAGCCCGCACCGGCCCGTACACCTCGCACCCACATTCAGGTGCAGCCCTCGGCTCTTACGGCCGAAGAGCGTTCCGCAGTAGTTGAGTTGATGAACAGTGCCGAGTATGCGGAGCTTGCACCCGCCCAGATCTGGGCCCGCGAGCTGGACGCCGGGCGCTATCACTGCTCTCTCCACGATGTACCGGATCCTGCGTGAGAAGGGCCAGTCCGGTGAGCATCGGCGGCAGGCCACCCATCCTGCCAGGGCGGTGCCCGAGCTGGTCGCCACCGGGCCCTCGCAGGTGTTCACCTGGGACATCACCAAGACATCCGGACCGGTCAAGGGCACCTGGTACCACGCCTACGTGATCACCGACATCTTCAGCCGGTACATCGTCGGCCACACCGTCGAGCGAGCCGAATCAGCGGTTCGGGCCGAGGAACTGATCCGCGAGGCCATCGACCGCAACGGCATCGTGCCCCAGACCGTGCACGCGGACCGCGGCACCTCGATGACATCGAAGAAGGTCTCCCAGCTGCTGATCGACCTGGGCGTGACGCGCTCGCACTCGAAGCCGAAGGTCTCCAACGACAACCCGTACAGCGAGGCCCAGTTCAAGACCACGAAATACATGTCGGACTATCCCGAACAGTTCGATTCGCTGGCCCACACCCGCGAGTGGTTCGACGCGTTCATCGCGTACTACAACCATGAGCACCAGCACTCGGGTATCGGCTGGCACACGCCCGCCTCCATCCACTTCGGGACCGCCGACGAAGTCCGCGACCAGCGCGCGATCACCCTCACCGAGGCATACGCCCGCCATCCCGAACGCTTCGGCCGTCGCCCCAGACCACCCGCAATACACCAGACCGCCTGGATCAACGACCCAGCCAAGCGCAGGGAACCCGCACCACAAACCTCATAGCGTCACGACCGTCTCACTGGACTTGAAATCCACCGACCCACGGGTCAGCCTGTGAGGTCTGCGAGGCTCACAGGCCATTTCCCAGGTGGGCGAGGCGCACAGTGAGGGTGTGAGGTCTGAGGCGAGGGCCTGCGGCAACGGGATGCTGACCTCTGACGCGAGATCTTGACCGTTGACCAAACGATCTTGGCGGCCGGCAGTTTTCTGTCACTTGATCTTGACCGGGGCGTGACCGGTTGATCCTGCTGGACCGCGAGCCCGAGGTGATCGGGATGGCCTCGCAACCGGACGACACCGCCGACCACATCGGCCCCAGGGTGTAAACCCGTGGGCTGACGCCCTCGCGAGTAATCAAACGGTGGGCCTATTGCTGCGCGGGAGGGGCACGTGGCAGCGTTCCTCTGCGCCCACTGACTGGCCGTCGCGGCACAGTTGGCGATCCGTCACTAACTGGAGGCCCCATGACCACAACGCTGTTCATCAGCCGGAAGGGCCTGACGCGCCGCAGCATGCTGGGAGCCGCGCTGGCCGCCGGGGCCGCCGTGCCGCTGGCCGCCGGGGCCGCCGTGCCGCTGGCCGCCGTTGCCGGCCCGCGTGGGCCGATCCGGCCGCGGCCGCCCCGCCGCGACGCGGCTCATGCTGCCCGTGCCGACCGGGCCGCACCCGGTGGGCACGGTCCAGCTGCACCTCGTCGACCGGTCGCGTCCGGACGACATCGCGGGCCCCGGCACTTCCGCGAGCTGATGGCCACCGTCTGGTACCCCGCCCGGAACGTCCAGCGGTACCCGGTGGCGCCCTGGATGCCAGCCGGCGCACTTCAGGCGTTTCTCGCCGACGCCGGGTTCAGCGATCTGGCCCTCTGGGGCCGCTCACTGCCGGCCACGTGGGCGCTCCGGTGCGGCGATCGGGCCGACGGCTGCCCGTCGTCGTGTTCTCGCACGGCGCGCGCAGCCACCAGGGCGACCACACCGTCATGGTCCAAGAGCTCGCCAGCCATGGATATGCCGTTGTGACGATTGCTCACCAGTACGACACGTACACCAAGTTCCCCGACGGTCGGATCGCCGTCCCGCACCACGAGAGGCCGGCGCCGACGCTACCCGGGGACTTTGCCGCTGACCTGCGCTTCGTCCTCGACTGCGTCGAGCAGCTCGCCGCCGGGAGTAATCCCGACGTCGACCACAGGGAGCTGCCGGCCGGGCTGCTCGGCTCCCTCGACCCGCGGCGCATGGGTGCGTTCGGCTGGTCGAAGGGCGGGACGGCCACCGCCTGCGCCACGCTCGCGGACGAGCGCATCCGGGCCGGGCTGAGCCTCGACGGCCCGATGGAGATGAACCCGCCACTGGCCGGCGACTTGGACCGGCCGTTCATGATGATGTCCGCCGAGTTCACCCGGGCCACGCATCCCGAGGCCGCCGCATTCTGGTCGCACCTGCGGGCTGGCGGCTGAACATTCAGGCCCAGGGCGCTGTCCACGTCTCGTACGGCGACAATGAGGCACTGTTCCCGCAGGTGGCGAAGCTGTTCGGATGGAGCGAGCAGCAGCTTCAGGACGAGATCGGCACCCTCGATCCCGACCAAGCGGTGAAAATCCAGCAGGCGTATCCGCTCGCGTTCTTCGACGAGCACCTGCGCCACCGTCGGGGCACCTGCTCGACGGTCCATCCCCAGCCTTCCCAGCAGTAACGTTCCTCCCGTGAGTACCCGGGACCGCTGCACCGCAGTCCCTCACAGGCCTTGAGGGAGCAGGACGACTGGGCCGAGTTCTACCCGAACCGCCTCGGATTCAGCACGCAGTGAGACGGCTCGTACGACACGTAAGGGATCCGCAGTCAAGATCGTTTGGCAAACAGTCAAGATCACCTGTCACAGGACACGCACGCCCTGGTGCGGTTCGGCGGCACGCAGGACGATGGAGTCGTGGGCGAGGAACACGAGGACCAGGACGATGTCGTCGAACCGGCGCGGCCGCCGCTCAGCGCGGCCCGCGCCCGGGAGATGATGGTCGGCTGCGCGAGGCGATGGACGACGTCCGGCGCTCCGTGGCGGTGCTCGCCGCCCGGTCCGCGACGCGCACGCCGCCCGGGTGTGGCTCCCCTCGGACACAGCAGCTGGGAGTCGTACTGCGACGCGGAGTTCGGCATCAGCCGCGCCCAGGCGTACCGGCTGCTCGACGTCGCCCGCGCCCTGGCCGCGATCCACGACACCGTCGCAGCCGGCCCGGATCCGTCTCGCATGCGAGACAGCGACCCAGCCGCCGCGGCCGCGCTCGACTACGGCCTCTCCCAACGCGCCCTGATCGCCGTCTCCAGCCGTAGCGGCAACGTCGCGGAGCTTTGATCACGGCGGAAGTGCCGGCCACCGTCAGCCACGGGTTCAGCTGGAGCACACCGGGCTTCGCGGTCCGCATCCAGCCGATCTGGTGGAAGAACTGCGACGGCTCGCTCACCGAAGCAGCGGACAGACTGCACAGCTGCTGGAGATCGCGCTGGCTGATCCGCACGTACCCGCGCGGCGCCTTCGACCGGTCCACACCGTGGTAGCCCGGGTCCTGTGCGGCCACGAGCTTGCACCACACCTGGAACCAACTGCCCGGCATCTTCATGCTGCCCAACACGTCCATCAGCAGCCGGGCGTCCAGAACGTACCCTTCAGCTGCGCGCTGACCGCGAACTCACGACCCTTGATCTTCTCGACACTGACGACCATGCCGCCCTTGCCGTCCGACCGGGCGACAACGGAACAATCATCACCCTGGACGGGTTCCTCGACGAGGAGACAGACCCTGGGAACGCGCAGGGCACCACCGCCCGCTTCCGTCTCCCATCAGCCGACTGACGACACCGTCGACGAGACGATGCTGCCCTGCCTGATCACCGATCCGGTCCTGGCCTTCAGCGCACTCACCGAGCTCGTCGCCGGCGATGAGCTCCGGATTACGGGATACCTCCAGCTCCCCTGCACCTCCGGCCACCCAATGCGCCTCTACGTCCTCACGTTTGAAGTCCTGACGCCGATGCCTGAACTGGTGACCAGCGAAATGCGCATCGAGCGCAACGGCCCGTACGCACGCCGACCACACCGATATCCCAATCTAGGCCGAGAGCGGCACCTGGGTCGGCACCGCGGAAGGCCCCGCCACCATTGCGCAGTTCCTCGCCGACTACGAGCGCCGCCAGTCCACAGGCAGCGCCTGAAAGGGATACAGGCTATGGGCACTTCCGTAGCTGGCTGCGGGTGTGTGCTTACCCGAAGCCAGCTGGAAGCAGCCCACAGGGCACCAAGCGTGGCCACTCGCTGAGCTCCGGAACATTCATGGTCTCCTCCAGCCTCCGCCGGAGTTAGCAAGGTCGCAGCACTGAAGGCAGGAGCCGTCGCGACCTATCACGGCGTGATAGGTCGGGCAGCAGTTGGAGATCTCACGCCGTGGTGGGTGGCGTCGCCTGGTGGCTTATCACGGCGTGATAGCTCGGTCGGGGTCTGAGTACGCTCCCGCATCGTGGCCTGGACGCACTGAGGGGCTATCACGGCGTGATAGCCCCTCCCAACAAGAAGAATGCATAGCCAACGCGTGGCGTACCCAATTGATCTATCGCGTTAGTAGAGTGACGGACTATGACGTCACCTGACACCAGGGGCGACCGAGACAAGGTCGTCTCCAACTGCCCTCCTGGCTCCGCCAGGAACTGAAGATCTGCGCCGTCCAGCACGGCATCGACATGCAGGACGCCGTCGAAGCCGGCATCGCAGCGTGGCGCGGACTCGGATCCAACCTCAGCTCCATCGACACGAGCGGCGCGGAGTCCTTCGCGACCTTCCTGCCCGCCGAACTGTGGGTGGGCTTCCGCGCCGACTGCAAGCTCCGAGGTGTCTCCCTCATCCAGGGCCTCGCGCAGTCCGTGCAGGTATGGCTCGATACTCATCCGGCCCCGGCCGTTAAGCGACCGGAGATCGTTCGACGCATCATCGTCTGCAACCAGAAGGGCGGTGTCGGAAAGACCGCGATCACCGCAGGCACAGGGGAAGCACTCGCAGAGGCCCCACGATGCTCGTGCCGGTACGCGTGTCCAAGCACTTCGCGGCCCTCCTCAACGCGGACGAGAGCAGTACGCAGGACCCACTCGCCCTCGAAGACCTGCCTGGGCTTGGTCAGCGAGTCCTCCTCGTCGACTTCGACCCGCAAGGCCACCTCACCCGACAGCTGGGACAAGAGCCCCTCCCCATCAACGGGGACTCGCTCACCAACCACATGGCTGGGGACGGCAAGGGTGACCTCCGCGAACTCATCGTCCCGATCGACGAAGACCGTTTCGGCAACCGGCTCCATCTCCTGCCTGCATGCACGGACGCCTTCCTCCTCGACGTACGCCTGGCATCCGTGCGCGCACGGGAAGCAGCCTTGGAACGTGCCCTCTCCCCATCGAGACCGACTACGACGTCATCCTCGTCGACTGCCCCCAGTCTCGGCCTGAGCATGGACGCCGCCACCTACTACGGACGCCGCCGCCCTCAGGAAGCCCCCGGCAACTCAGGCGCCCTCATCGTGGTCCAGGCCGAAGACAGCAGTGCCGACGCCTACGGACTCCTGACATCCCAGATTGAGGACATGCGCACCGACCTCGCACTCGATGTCGACTACCTCGGCCTCGTCGTCAACCACTACGACGCCCGCCGCGGCTACATCGCCACGTCGTCCCTGCAGTCCTGGATGGATATAAAGGATCCCCGTGTCGTCGGGGTCATCGGAGACCTGAAAGAACAGAAGGAGGCCGTACGCGCCAAGCGCCCCTCCTCGCCTACGCGCCCCGATGCGACCAGTCCGTCGCACTACGCGCCCTCGCCCGGGAGATCAGCAAGTGAGCAAGGCCAAGAACCTCGGCGCCGGAGCGTCCTTCGCACAGGCCCGCCCCATCAGCGCCCGCCGCGCAGCCATCGGCGCAGCCACCGGCGCACCCACCGACGGAGTTCCCGATCCCACCGAACTCTCCCTCGGCCTCATCAGCCAGAACCCCGACAACCCGCGGGCAGAACTGCGCGACCTCGACGGACTAGCCGACAGCATCCGAGAGATCGGGCTCATCAACGCCATCACGATCGCCAGCGTCGAGGCATACCTAGCCGAGCGCCCGGACCGGGCAGAGGACCTCGACGAAGGCGCCCGCTTCATCGTCATCGACGGCCACCGCCGCCTCGAAGCCGCCCGTCTCGCTGGCGCTCCAAAGATCCGGGTCAGCGTCGAGAACGCCCTGGTCTCCACAGACGAGTCCCTTCTCGAAGCGGCCTTCGTCGCGAACGTCCACCGCGACGACATGAATCCTCTTGAGCAGGCTCAAGCCCTGCGCAAGCTCGTCGACTTCTACGGCTCACAGAACAAGGCGGCCAGAAGGCTGGGCATCGGCCAGTCAACGATCTCGTCGAAACTGTCGATCCTCGACCTCGCCCCCGAGCTCCAAGCGGACTTGGTCGCTGGCCGCCGCAAGATCGAGCACGTTCGAAACCTGTCCAAGCTCCTCCCTGCCGAACAGCGGCAGAAGGCAGACACACGAGCGGCCGCCCTCGAGCAGAAGTCCGCAACTGCCCGCAGCGAGTCAGGCCGCACGAACTCCGAACCGACACAACATGAGGCTCCAGCCACGAAGACCACCCCCAGGAGCAGACAGACCTATCACGCCGTGATAACCCCACCGCCCCGCCAGCGGAACAGGCGGATCTATCACGCCGTGATAACTCGGCCGCCAGCACAAGGCCGGAGGCTGCCCTGAAGAACTGCCCACCCAACGGACAGAAGCCGACAGCTACCAACGAGAAGGTGAGCAGCTCGCACCGGGGAGTCAGGCTTCGTTCCGCTCGGCAGGGTGACCAAAATGCCGTGGCACGACGGCAATGCGGTAGCGGAGCTTGTGCTGCGCGCGATGGACACTGAGCAGCAGCAGGTTCTTTGTCGCGGCTTCGGGCCGTACACAGCGAGGCAGCCGGCAGCTGAGATCGTTGTTGGGGCAGAAGAAGGACGAGGGCCGGTGACCACTCGGAACGCTCACCCTGCTCGCACAGCCGGGTGGGGGCGTTCCAGGTAGCAAGCCGGCTGCCGAAGCGGCTACGTCCTTGGCCAGCATGCCGGCCTTCCCGACGAATGGGCATGACGGGAGCAGTGTGCCGAATCGTACCGGGCAATGTGGAGTGGTAGCGGGCGCGGTCGACGCCCGGCAGGCGCGGCAGGCACGCGGTGTGAGAGTCGACCGACGGGCCTTGGCAGCGATTGAGAGGTCGTTTTGTTGTGGTGTCCCGCAGTATGGGCGACCAGGGGCTCTATGGTCGTGCGCCATCAAACCCGGGTGGCGCACGACCGACCGGCGCGACACTGGATGCTCAATGCATGACACACCGCTGATCTCTGGAGCGGCTGCGCGCTTCAGTAATTCCCGACCTGCGGCTCGACCGCGTGGACCGCCGAGCTCCTGACCGGCCGGGAGTACACCGGTGGCCGATCGGTGGCCAGTGCCCGCTTCACGGTGTTCTTCGAGATGCCGAGATGCCGGGCGTTCGCCCTGGTCTGCATCTGCTCGGCGCGGTGCAGCCTGCGGATCTCTGCCCAGTCCTCCACGGAAGTCACCCTCTTCTCCTGACCTTCGATCAAGATCAGGTTGGTCGGAAGACCGCGGGACGGTCAGTTTTGATCCGCCGTCAGAGGGTCACGATTCACCCGTCGCCAACACAAGGTGGCATCTCGCTGAGCAAGCGGGGAGGGATGTCTGCTACACCGTCTTCAGCCTCCTTAGCGCGAGGAAGGTGAACCAGCTTTGGACGGCTCGGTTCTGGCAAGGCCCTTCCCGCACGAGCGGGAGGTGAGCTGGCGCTGGATCCTGCCGGGACGCCTGACTCTGCCCGAGCCTCTCCGCGCCAGTTGGTGACCTGCTTTCGCCACCTCGGTGGCCCCGGAACCCGGGCAGGATGTGCGCACAGCTGACGAGCACAGTGCCACCGCGCCGAAGGCGAAGCCGACTCTGGGAGGGCGGCTCGGTGAGATCACTCTTGACCCGGTTGTGTCAGGCACGGAGTCGCCGAACCTGAACGTCTGATGTGTCCGGCCTTCCGGTCCTGGTGTGGATCCACGGCGGCGGGTTCACCACCAGTTCCTTGGCCCTGCCCACCTGCGACGGTGCCACCTTCGCCTACGGGGTCGTGTGCGTGAGCATCAACTACTGCCTGACATATACGGATTTGGTCTCCTCCTCATCGGCGCCTGTCAGCCATGGGGCTCATCCAGATCGCCGCCTTGACCTGGGTACGCGAGAACCTCGCCCGTTTCGGCGCGACCCGGACCACGTCACCGTCGCCGGCGAATCTGCCGGCCCGGTGAGCGGCTTGGCACTCATGTCCCGCGACAAGGGCCTGATATTTGAGGCGATCGTGCAGAGCCGCATCGCCTACCTCGGCCAGACCCCGACAGCGCGAACGTGAGTAGCTGGGCAACCATGCTGCACCAACTGAAGCCCGTCTGAGTCAGGTTGATGGCGGTGCGGGGAGTTGAGATACGTGCAGGGCGGCGGTTCGACCGATACCAAGAGAGCGGCGGGGAGCGGGGGCGACTGGAGGCACTCGGTCGCTTTGAGGATGGAGGCAAGAGCGTGGAGACCGCGGCCGCACTGCCGGTCACTGCTACGGGGCCCGGACATGAGGACGGTGCTTGTAGTGACTGTTGGGCAGATGTCATGGGCTGTGTCCTCGTCGTTTGTGGTGACTGACGCGGGCTTGGTGTTGCCGTCTGCGCCGCCATGTCGACCAGTGCAGGATGTGGTCGACCGGTGGTGGTCGGCGGTGGGTGAGACGGCTCACCGGCTGCTCGCGATCTGGATCAGTTCGTCCAGGGTGGTGTCGGCGGGACAGTAGGCGATGTAATACAAGATCTCGTGAGGCCGGCTGACGCTGCGGCGGGCGATCACCCGTGCCGGCGGCCCTCGCGGTGCCAGGGCCGAACCTCGACGCGGGCCCAGTCGAAGATCCGCGGGCCGTGGGCCCCGGCGCCGCAGGAACGACGTTTCCACTTCTGCCGGGCCAGGTCGGTGAACAGGTCGTGGACGGGATGGTCCATGGCCCAGCGGGTGACGACAGTGTCGTGACGGATGGTGGCCATGATGTGGAAGACATCCGCCTGCTCGAGCTCGAACCGCCAGCCCTTGCTGTATCCGTAGCCGGCATCCGCCGTCACCCATCGGAACGGAGTCTTGTCCCGGATCGCCCGGCGGGCCATAGCCTTGGCCATGGCCACCTTCGTCTCGAAGGCGACGTTGTCATCAATACCGGCCGCCCGGCACCTCTCACGGCCCTGCGTCCAGGACGTGGGCAGATACAAGCGGCGGTCGATCAGCGTGCGTCCGCGGTCGGTCGCGTAGGCGAGGAACACGCCGATCTGGCTGTTCTCGGTAGGTCCGGCCGTGCCGGAGTACCGCCGTTGCACGCCGGCCGAGCGGGTGCCCTTCTTGAGAAAACCGGTGTCGTCCACGATGAGGACGGCTCCTGGTCTCGAGCTGTTCCACGACGTACTCACGCACGTCGTGGAACAGCTCGGCATCCCAATCGATCCGGTTCAGCAACCGGTGGATACGGTCCGGGCCCGCGTGCCCGGCCTCCTCCGCGAGTGTCCAGCCGTTCTTACGCTCCAGCGGAGCGATCAGCCCCGCATATATGCGAGCGCCGAATCCCGCGGCTCCTACCGGCTGAACCGGTGCACGAACCGCCCGTGCACCGAATCCAGTTCCCCGGCCCACAACTGACATCAGCGAGGTCCCCACCCATAACCAGACCAACGACAAACCTGCCCAACAGTCACGACAAGCACGGCTCAGTTGGCCCGTTTCGCCAAGCGGAACGCTCGATCGCTGAGAAGGTCGGAAGCACCGTTTCGGAGCCTCCCTATCTGGGCATGACGATGATCAATGGTCATGTCCCGTGTAGTGGTGTAGCCGGGTCCCGTTAGTCGATGTCCTGGGGTAGATCTTGTCCATGCTGCCTTCGGGGAGGTAGCGGCGGGGCAGCTGCGGGTGGGCGAAACCGTCCGGCACCTCCGCCCGAACGGCTGCCCAGCCCCGCTCAGCTCCTTCGCTCACCCAGGACACAGAATTCGTTGCCCTCCGGGTCGAGGAGGGTCACCCAGTGCTGCTCGTCCTGCACGGTGTCGGCGCGCCGGGCACCGAGGGAGAGCAGCCGGGCGACCTCGGCCTCCTGGTCGTCGGGGCGGAAGTCGGGGTGGAGCCGGTTCTTCGACGTCTTGCCCTCGGGGACAGGCACGAAGAGCAGCCCCGGCATCTGGTCCGGCTCAGGCCGGATCTCGATGATCTCCTCGGATTCGTCGACCACTACCCAGCCTAGAGCCTCGGCCCACCAGAGCCCGAGGGCGATGGGGTCGGAGGAGTCGACGATGATCTGTTCCCATTCGAGTGCCATGGGCGTGAGCATAAACAGGGTCGGCTGGCTGCCAGGGCTGGGGTGACTGCCGTCGCGGCCAGCGTTCCGGCCGCAGCGGCCCCGAAGACTCAGCAGGTCAACGGAGCAGCCGCTACCCTGCGGGCCAAGACTGGCGCTCAGACGGGCCAACTCAAACGCTAAAGGGCCAACGCAGACGCTCAGTCTCATTCGCGCATCGAAGACCGGACGCTTCCGCAGGTGAGAGTTGTTCAGGTTCGTCCGGATCGCTTGTGCGGCCCCTGGCGGCCTATCAGTGACTCCAGGGCCCGGGCATGCCGGGGCCCTGGAGATCGGCCGCGTGCGCCGCCTTTCTGGCGTTCGCTTTTCCAACTAATTGGGCGATTTTGCCGATTTCCAACTTTTGTCGGCCGGTGAAGTCGGCACTTGCTTCGCTACCCTGCTTCCGACTCAGCGCAACGACGGTTCCTGGCCGCGAGAGTCGATCGACTCGCCAGTACCCGACTGGGCGCCGGGCCAACAAAACGGGACAGCTGACCCCGCGTACGTGCGAAGTGGCTGCGGGGCCAGTACGAACGCTGTCCTGTCATAGCGCTCAGGCCGACCCTATGGTGAGCAAGCTGACAGCGCATCTGCCGATAGTTCGCTGGCTGCATTTGGATGATCGCGTCAGGCCGAGGGCTCATCGGAGCGTGGAGCTCAGTAGTCTGTGAGTGCCCGAATCACGGGGAGGGTCTTCGAGGTCCGGCGCGACGAGGTCGGCTCCGGCGTCGTTGAGTGCTTTGGCGCTGGATTGTCCGGTGGCGACAGCGAGAATTCGGATGTCATTGGCGAGGCCGGCTGCGACGTCTGCTGGAGTGTCACCGATCAGCAGGACGTTCCGGGGCTCGATCGTAATGTCCAGGCTGCGACTGGCCCTTCGGATCGCGATGCGAACGAGTTCGGCACGATCGTCATCATCCTCTCCGTACCCGCCGAGCGGGAATCGGATGTGAGTGTCGAGGCCGAACACCGCAAGCTTGGTCTCCGCCACCGCCCCGATGTTGCCGGTGACCACGGTCTGCTCCACATCGCCCAGTACGGCCACTGCTGTCAGCGCGCCGGCTGCACCAGGCAGGGCGTGGCCGCATTCACGGAGTTCACCGGCTCGGACGCGGTGCTGTTCGGCGGAGAGCTGAGCGAAAGCGCTGCCCCGCCCCGGCTCCGGTTCTGTCGTTCCGCCGGAAGAGGGTCCCGACCGCGGTGGCAACGGGGACGGTGACTGGGGCCAGGTGTGCACAACGTCGTGCACCGGGGAAGGCTGTAGCTGTGGCGGGAGTCCTCCAGGGCCTTGGCCCAGTCCCGCTCGAACGCGGGCACCCAGGAATCGGCGCGGCGGTCCGCGCGCAGCTGGGTAAGCAGCTGGGCAGCAGCAGGCACCGGCGGGACGGGAACTTCCTCGGGCTGCGCGCTCATCGGATCCTCCAAGCGGGTCGTACCCCCACGGTTCGCTACCAGAGCGGTGGAAGAAGAGTTCGGTACTCACGGTGGGAGCTCTTCTTAGCGTCAGGTAGTTGCCGGTGGCCTCCTCTTCTGCGATATGGCAGGGCCCCGCAGTATCGGGCGACCTCCTCACCTGCCCATAGAAGTGCGCCGGGGCGGGCAGGACAAGTGCCGCTGGACCTTCGGTCCCTATCTCTCGGGGACCGAGCCTCACCCTGCGGGAGGGTCGGGAGGGTGAGGCTGGTCCGTTCGGTCCCTGGCTTGAGTCCCTGGGGAAAAGCCCAGGTCAGCAACATATTTACCGTTGAGCCAGGGACCGAAGGGACTCAACTTCGGGTTATAACTTCACTAGCGTGTGCGCGCGTATACGCAGGCGTATGTATGTCCTTGTATCTAGACTGGCTCATAATTAGCAAACTCAGTCCCTTCGGTCCCTGACTGGAGAGGGTATGAAGCTTTGACCTGCACGTTTATCCAGGGACTCAAGCCAGGGACCGAGGAGCATTCAGCTCTCCTTCCTGGGGTTCAGCCCCTTCCGCGCACTCGTGCACCCCACTTGCGGCTTCAAGTTGCGCCGCAACTCCGTGCGGCAGCAGGAGGCCGAATCTTCCCGGCCCCCGACGCGCCTGCTCTGGAACCCGGCTGGCGGCGAGGAAGGGGCCGAAGGGACTCAAGGGACCGAGAATCTGATACAACGGCACGCGGGGGCAATGTGCGGTATCGGGTGGGTCCCCGCCATAGACTCTCTTCCGGAAACTGAGTCCCTTCAGTCCCTAACCCCACCGGGAGAACGCTGTGAGCGGCCGACTTTCGGTTGGGGCCCCTAGTCCGACGACCAGCCCTAACGAGGACGACTGCGTGCAGCGCCACGGTGAGACGAGCACATTTGCTCCCCTGCCAGGCCGGTGTCCCCACTTGCCCTCGCCCGCTGGTGCGCCGGAAACGGATGGCCGGTGCACCCGTTGGCTGTGGGGAGGAAGATACCCACAGCCAATTGCACGGCCTGCAGGGATCGACACCACGATCCCGCGAAGTGTGAGTGCCTTCCTGCCGGACGGCCATGCCACGGTTTTCACGCAGGTACCACGGATCCGGAAAGGATTGGGCGCTGGTGGAGCGCCGGCTCTCGTGCCGGCGTCGGCGTTGCCTGCGGGCCAGCCGCCCTGGTCGTTGTCGATGTCGACGCTCACTCTGTTCCCGTGCCGGACCGCGGACGCCTCCTCCCCGGCATCCCGATTCACGAGTCCGTCAATCTCGACGGGCTCGTCTCCGGCTTCGACACCCTTGCCCTGCTAGCTGCGTTGAGGGGCAGCCGTCTCCTGCTGAGGATGAGGACACTTTGAGGGTCCGCACGCCTACAGGTGGGCTGCACGTCTGGTACCGGAACACCGCCCCCGCAATCCGGTACCGGTCTTCTGCCGGCTCCAGCTCTAAGGTGGCCCTCGCCTGGCAGGTAGATGTCCGGGCTCATGGCGGATACATCATTGCCCCAACCACACGTACTTCTCAGGGAACCTATGAGGCTGTAGGTACCACCCGGATGCCCGCGCCTCTTCCGGACTGGCTTGCCTCGGAACTCACTCGCACTGGACACGTCGTCACCCCGACCGGCCGAAGCCCTTTTCTGCGCCGTCTCCCAGGACGCGCCGCACACGTAGTCCGAAACACGCGCAGAGGGTTTTGGATCCGCTCATCGCTGCCGTCTCCGAGTGTGCGGTCACAGCAGAAGGCGCCGGGTTCAACGAAAGCTGAACCGAGCCGCATTCACAGCCGGGGCTTGGTCGCCGCCGGACACCTGGACGAACCTGCCGTCAGGAAGCTCCTGGCCACCGCAGCCGATGCCGCCCGGCCCTGGCAAGCAGCACGCAACGAAAAGACCATTCTTGACGGTCTCGCCGCCGGGTCCGTCCGACCGCTTCACCTCGAAGGACGTTCATGAGCAGCGCCGAAAACAAGCGTTTTGACGCAACTGCCGCCGCTCAGCAGATGCTCGACCTCCAGGAAGAGGTACCGACTCTGCCCGCCCAGACGTCATCAGAGCTGACGTCCGGGCCTGCGGCCACAGCCGTCCCCCGGTTGAGTCCACAGTGGGACAGCTGCCCACCAGCCTCACCGACCGCGGCAACGCAAAGCTGTTCGTCCGTCTGTACCGGGACCAGTTCCGGCACGTCGAAGGTCTGGGCTGGTTTTCCTGGGACGGCTACCGGTGGAAGCGCACCGGCGGAGAGAAGGCCGCTCTGTGGGCGGCGGGGAGATGGCCGAGGACATGCCCGATGCCGACCCCAGCAACTGCTTCAGCGACCGTGAGGTCCACCACCACAAGAGGCGCACACTTTCAACCACCGGCATGAAAGCCCTCCTCGTCCAGGCCAAAGCCTCTCCCGACCTTTCCTGAACCCGGACACCCTCGACGGCAATCCCTACGCTCTGTGTACCCCCGAAGGCGTCGTAGACCTGCACACCGGCCAGCTCCGTAAGCCGGACGCGACACGGGACTTCCACTCCCGAGCCACCAGCGTCGCCCCTCAGGACATGCCCACCCCGCTGGGACCGATTCCTCACAGACACCTTCGGCGACGACGCAGAAGGCCAGGAGATGATCAATTTCCTGCACCTGCTTCTCGGCTACTCGGTCACCGGCGACGTCGGTGCCCAAGTCCTGCCCTTCCTCCACGGCCAGGGCAAAACGGCAAATCAGTCCTCCTCGACGTGATGATCCAAATCCTCGGCGACTATGCTGACGCCGCCCCGCCAGGCTTCCTCATGGACCGCGGCGCCTTCTCCGAGCACTCCACCGAACTCACCGAACTCCACGGTCGCCGCCTCATCGTGTGCAGCGAACTCAAACCGAACGACAAGTTCGACGAAGCCCGCGTTCGACTCCTCACCGGCGGAGACAAGATCAAAGCCCGCCGCATGCGCCAGGACTACTTCTCCTTCACCCCCACCCACCACCTATGGCTCCTCGGCAACCACCGCCCCGAAGTCTCCACCGGTGGCTTCGCCTTCTGGCGCCGCATCCGCCTGCTCCCTTCGAACGCGTCGTCCCCGACAAGCACAAGATCGACAACCTTGCCGTCGAACTCGTCCGAGACGAAGGGCCCGGCATCCTGCACTGGCTCACCGAAGGTGCCCGCCGCTACCTCGCGACCCGCGACCCCTCACCGGCCCCGACCGCGTCCGCATCGCCACCAGCGCCTACGCCAACACCGAAGACCACATCGGCCGCTTCCTCACCGAATGCTGCACACGTGACACGGACACCCACTCCGACCTGCGCGTAGAGCAGGGCCTCCTCTACAACGCCTACAGTTCCTGGTGCACAGCCGGCGAAGGAATCCGTCCCGCCACTGCCCGCACCTTCGCCACCCGAGTGCGCCAAGAGCTCGGCCTCGCCTCACCCTCTGACATGATCAAATCCAACGGCCGGAAGTTCTACCCCGCCCTGGCTCTGGTGGCCGAGTAGATGCCACCAGGAACCACACCCTAGAGCCCAGATCGCTCTACGATGAAGACGCACACCGGAATACGGACAGCCACCCGACTCCCGTGGCAGACAAACAACCCAGACACCGGCCACACCGCCGGGGCGGACATACACAGGAGGGACCGCGGCTATGAGCTCGCTACTGACCGAGAGCGACCTCACCGACGAAGCCCGCATCGTGTGGCTGGAAGACCCTGACCACCTCGACTACGTTCGCCAAGCCCTCGACAAGACACCCCGCCGCCGTAACAAGCCACGCTACGCCCGCGACGGCCGGATGGTCGGCTACGCCGAACTCGACGAAACCGCAGACGCCGACCCAGACAGCGGCTTCTACCGACGACGCGTCTTCTTCCTGCTGCCCCACGACCGCGATGCCGATCCCGAAGGGTCTACCAGCAAGGTGCCCCGGTGAAGCTATTGACCCACAAACCATCAAGCCCAAGAAGGTCGGCGAGAAGACCCCCGGTCTCAGCAAGGCACTGCAGCGGCCATAACCTCAGTGAGCTCCTGACACACCGGCCGCTAGCCCTGGTCCCCTGCTAGTAGTGCTTTGTTAGGTTCTGTGTCTGGTTCTGTTGCGGGGCAGGGGGCGGTTGTAGTTGGTGCAGGTGCCGGTCCAGACCTTGAGCAGGTTCTGGAGGGTGTCCAGGAACCTGGTAGAGGGTCAGGCCGGCATGTGGGCTTTTGGGTCGAGCCGCCTGAGGGTGAGGAATGCCCGGGCGGCGGTGACGAGGGTGACGTGGTGGTGCCAGCCGCGCCAGGTGCGGCCCTCGAAGTGGTCCAGGCCCAGGCCGTGTTTGAGCTCGCGGTAGTCGTGTTCGACGTGCCAGCGCATCTTCGCCCACCGCACCAGGTCGGCGACGGGGAGTCTCGGGCGGCAGATTCGATATCCAGTATCCCGCCGGAGTGTCCTGGTCGGCAGACCATTCCGCCAGGACGGTGGAGGTGGGCAGGACACCGTCCTGGTGGTTGCGTCCGCCGCCTGCCGTTTGGGCGGCGGCCAGGGACTGCTTGCCCGCCGGCCGGACCGCCAGGACAGCGAACCGTGAGGTCATCTGGCCTTGCTGCCCTGCCGCCACGTCACCTCGGTGAAGTGGTCGGCAGCAGCGGCCTCGGCCGCGTGAAGGGAAGGGCCCGCGGTGCCCTCCGGTATCGGGCCAGCGTTGGTGGTCCCAGCCCTCCGTAATCCGGCTGGTGCGGCTCCACGTTCAGTTCGTGGGCGACTTCCTTCCCGGTCAGTGCCAGCACATAGGACAGGCCCCGTTCTTCCAGGCCGTGGGGGCAGATACAGCTGCCAGTCCAGCGGACACGACGCAGTGTCGGTGGCGGCATGGACACTGACCGCGACCTGGCAGTTCGCCCGCTTCCCAAGTGCTCCGCAGTACTGACGGGCCACCCCTGCCGACGCACGACCGCACTTGGGAAACGACACGTCGTCGATCACCCACACCTCTGATGAAGGGACCACGGTCAGGCCCCGGTCGGGACCCTCTTCCGGCGGAACGACAGAACCGGAGCCGGGGCGGGGCAGCAGCAGCCTCGTTCATCGCTCGAGCCCTGACCCAGGCAGGGGAGTGGCCAGGAGCGTCTGGGCTGTGCGCGCAGCGACTGAACCGCAGCGACTGAACGTTCGCCGGTTCGGGTTGGGTAGAGGGTTGAAATCCCTGGTCAGAGTGCTTGGGGATACCTGACAGCGATCGAAGCGACCCAAGGTCCAGATATATGGAGCCATTCCTTCGCGTTTGATTATGCGTCATATATAGGAAGTTGAGTCGCTTCAGTCGCTGTGCTGTCTTGGGCAGGCCTGTGACCTGGGTTTCTGTTGGGTACTCAACGAGCGACCGACGGGGAATCGGTCGCTGTGCGGTGAGTCGCTCAGTCGCTGGAACCCCTGCGGATTCGTACATCCGTTCCGACTCAAAAGCCTCTGTCTTCACAGGAGTTTCGCTAATGTGTTTTAGGCTCTGAGTCGCTTCAGTCGCTGATGGGGAAAAAATGGCAACTGAGCTGCGAATTTCGCGCAGCGACCCGAGACAGTTCAGAAGAACTGAGCAGGTCGCTGGGCAACCTGTGGCGACTGCCAGGTGGTGCGCGCGGCGAGGATGGCCGGTTCACCCTCTTGTCCCAGGTCGCAAGAGTCCCGTGGGCAACTGCGAGGTGTGCCGGGCAACAGGCCACGAACGGGCGTCGTGCGACTGTCTCCGGGCGGGCCGCTGGTGCCACGGATTCCATGCGGCCACGCTCGATCCCGGCCGGATCGAGCAGTGGTGGGGTGTCCGGCCGGATCTCGGCGTCGGGATCGCCACCGGCCCCGCGGGCCTGGTCGTGATCGATATCGACACGCACGCCCGGGAGCTGCCCGACCGGGACCGGCTGCTGCCCGGTGTCGGGCTCTCCGCCGGAATCGACCTGACCGGACTGGCCAACGGCTTTCATACCCTGGGGTGCTCGCCGTCCTGCGCGGCGCCACCAGCCCCGCGCAGGACGAGTCGACTCTGCGCGTGCGCACCCCGTCAGGAGGCCTGCACGTCTGGTACCGCAACGACGACGGTCTTCCCTGGCAGTGCTCCGCGGGCTCGGGCAACAGTCGCGCCCTGGCCTGGCAGGTCGACGTGCGTGCACACGGCGGGTACATCGTGGCTCCGGGATCGGTGACCCACGGGGCGTCTACCGCCCCTTGGGCCCCGTGCGTGAGCCCGCTCCCCTGCCGGCCTGGCTCGCCCGCGAGCTGGAACGTACGGGGCACCTTGCGTCCGTGGCCGTTACCCTCGGTGGGCCCGCCCGTACCGCCCGTGCCCGGCAGGCGGTCATCGCGGCGGGTGGTGAACGCAGGGTGCCGGAGCGGGTTTTGGAGGGTGTCCTGGCCGAGGTCGCCGCCTGTGCGGCGGTGACCGAAGGGCGGCGTTCTCCGCCAAGCTGAACCGCGCCGCGTACACCGCCGGCGGGCTGGTCGCGGCAGGACACATCACTGAGACCGAGGCCGCGCGTGCACTGCAGGAAACGGCCGGGCGGGCCCGCCCGGGCAGGAACGCCGCTGCAGCGCCATCATCCGCGGTGGGCTGGGTGCGGGTCTGATGCGCCCGCTGTCCCTCGGAGACCGCGCATGAGCATAGACAACGAGAACGTGCTGTCCGGCTTCGACGTCCAGGCGATCGCCGCGCAGATCCTCGCCCAGCCCGTCCCGGCCTGCCAGGACGCCGAAAACCCGGCACCGGGGACACCGGCGTCCCGCGCTCGGACGGCGAGGCCACCGCGGAGGGACTGCTGCCCGACACTCTCACCGACCGTGGCAACGCCAAACTGTTCGTCAGGCTTTACGCCGCCGACTACCGGCATGTCCCAGGGATCGGCTGGTTCCGGTGGGACGGAACCCGTTGGCAGGTCGATGAGGACGACACCGCGCTATGGGCCGCGGGTGATCTGGCGGAGAACATCGCCGTCACCGACCCCGTGGCGTGTACACCTCTTCCGCGCTGCAACAGCACCGGCGCCGCGCGCTCAGCACCAGTGGGATGAACGCAATGCTCACACAGGCGAAGTCCGCCCCGGGCATGGTGCTCAGCGCGGCGCTGCTGGACGCCGACGCGTACGCGCTGTGCACGCCCGCCGGCGTCGTGGACCTGCGCACCGGTCGCATCCGGCCTGCCGAGCCCACGAAGGACTTCCATTCCCGTTCCACCTCGGCCGCGCCGCAGTCCATGCCCACGCCGCGCTGGAACCGCTTCCTGACCGATACTTTCGGTGAGGGGCGGAAGGCGCGCAGATGATCGACTTCCTGCAGCTCCTGCTGGGGTACTCCGTCACCGGGGATGTCGGCGCCCAGGTCATGCCGTTCCTGTTCGGCTCCGGCAAGAATGGCAAGTCCGTGCTGCTGGACGTCCTGATAAAGCTGCTCGGCGACTACGCAGATGCCGCGCCCCCGGGTTCCTGATGGCACGACCGTACGAAGGCCACCCGACCGACCTCGCCGAACTGCACGGCCGACGTGTGATCGTGTGCAGCGAGGTCAGGCCGGGCGACCGTTTCGACGAAGCCCGTGTCAAGCTGCTCACCGGTGGCGACCGCATCAAGGCCCGCAGGATGCGGCAGGACTTCTTCAGCTTCGAGCCGACGCACAAGCTGTGGCTGTTGGGCAACCACCGGCCCGAAGTGGGCACCGGCGGCTTTGCGTTCTGGCGCCGCATGCGGCTGATCCCGTTCGAGCGGGTCGTCTCCGACAATCGCAAGATCGACAACCTGGCGGGCATCCTCGTCAACCAGGAGGGCCCGGGTATCCTCAACTGGCTCATCGAGGGCGCCCGACGCTACCTGGGCGGCGGCAAGGATCTCTCGGGCCCCGAGCGGGTCCGCATAGCCACCACGGCCTACGCCGACACTGAGGACCACACCGGCCGCTTCATCGGGGAAAGCTGCCGGCTCGAGACCGACCTGCGGGTGGAACAGGCGACGCTCTACTCGGCCTACAGGAGTTGGTGCCAGAATGAGGGGCCCCGGTGATTTCTTCCCGGGCCTTCGCGGCACGCGTTCGCGAGGCGGTGGGACTGGCATCTCCCAAGGAGATGATCCTGTCCAACCAGCGCAAGCACTACCCGGGCATCGGCCTGTTCGCGCACGAGGAGACAGCATGAGCGCCCTCATCGCAGAGGACGAGATCATCCACGAAGAGGTCCTCGTCTGGCTCGAGGACATCATCGGGCTCGACTACGTCCGCCAGAGTCTGGACCGGTTGCCGACGCGCCGTGGCAGGCCCGCGTATCACCGGGACGGCCGGATGGTCGGGTACGCCCTGCTGGGGTCGGCAGCCAAGCCGTCCCGCTCTTCAGGCACTTTTCGGCGCAGGGTGTTCTGGCTGCTCCCGCACGACCGGGACACCGAGCCCGGCGGTCTCTACGCCACCGGCGCGCCCGCCGAGGCCGTGGATGCGCGCACCCTGGCACCGGGCAGCAAGGGGAACAAGACCGAGCGGTCGGAGGGTGGCCCGATGTCCTCGGTCCGGTAGGAGATAGCGACAAAGGCACTGGACTCCCGGAGCGAATCGGCGCGGGAGCGGGCCGCCTGGAGCCGAGGTGGGCATCGGGCATCGCAGATGGCGACCGGGCGCGCGTCATCGCGCCAGAAGGGCAGCGGTCGGCTCTCCTGTGCTCGAGCGGTATGAGGAGGAATGCCCGGGAGACAAGGTGGGTTTCCGTACCCCTGCGAAAAACAGCTGAGCCGGTATATTTTCACGCGTCCGACGGTAACGGCCGGGGAGTCATCATTATGCAAGGAGCTGTCGCAAAAGCGGGCAGAAGGATCCAGGCGCAGGTGGCCGTGGTCGGCGGGGCCCGGTCGGCATGCTGCTGGCGGCCGAGCTGGCCGCCTACGGAGTCGATACCGTGGTCCTCGAATCGCGGGCCGACGTTTCCGGGCAAGCCAAGGCAACCGTGCTGCACGCCCGAGCCGTGCAGTGCCTGGCCCGGCGCGGCCACCTGCCGGGGTCCGTGTCCGCCCGCGCCGACGGCGGGGCCGTCGTCGGCAGTCCTTCCACTTCGCCGGCCTGCCCGGACTGGTCATCACGGCGCCCGAGGGCGAACCGGCGGCGATCATCAAGTGCCCGCAGGCGAGGCTCGAGCGACATTTCGGGGAGCGGGCCCGGCTGGCAGGCGCGCGGATCCTGCGCGAGCACCGGGTGAGCGGGGTCATCCAGGAACAGGACGGGGTGCGGATCACGGCCGAGGGCCGCAGGGCCGATCACCTGTCTTGCCCGATACGTGGTGGGGCGGACGGTGCGCGCAGCACGGTCCGCGAACAGACAGGCACCCCTCCGACACGTACCCGGCATCGGTGTCCGCGTTGGCGGGGACCGTCACGCTCACGGAGGCGGGCTCCCTGGCCGAGGGTGGCACCGCACCTCCCGTGGATGGATCATCGCCAAGGGCGGCCCCGCGGGCTGTATTCACGTCCGGACGCTGAACTGCGCGGGCGCGCACCGCGACCGGCATCTGCCGCCGACCCTGGAGGAACTGCGCCGGGAGGCGTCCTGGATCGCCGGACGCGAGATCGCGATGGAAGCCCCGCGCTGGCTCAGCAGGTTCAGCGACTTCTCGCGGCTGGCCCGGTCCTTCCACAAGGGACGGGTCTTTCTCGTGGGGACGCGGCGCATGTGCATTTCCCCATAGGCGGGCAAGGGCTGAGCACCGGGATACTGGACGCCCTCAATCTGGGCTGGAAGCTGGCACTCTCGGTGTTCGGAGCCGCGAGCACGGACCTGCTTGCCACCTATGACCTGGAGCGGCGGCCGGCTGCCCGGCGCGTGGTCGACAACACGCGGGCGCAGCTCGCCCTGATGCGGCCGGGGCTCGAACTCGACTCTCTGCGCACGGTGTTCTCCACCCTGCTGGCCGCAGGACAGGGCGACGGGTACCTGAGCGGCATGATCAGCGCCCAGGACACGGTACTCGCGCAACACATCAGCCGTTCTTCGGTCTGGGAGGGAACCTTCCTGCGGAACCTGGCGCTCACCACGGGGTCGGGCGAGAGCGATGTGATCGGGCTCCTGCAGAAGGGCCGGCCACTGCTGCTGCTCTTCGGGGAGAAGAGCAGCGGTTACGAGGAGGAGGCCCGGCCCTGGGCGGGGATCCTGCGTGTGGTCCATGCCCGGCCCAGGTCCGACGTGCCCTGCGACGCTCTGTTCGTACGGCCCGACGGCTACATCGCCTGGGCAGCGGGCCGCCAGGACTTGGGGTCGCCCTGGCGGCGTACTTTGCCCCTACGGCCGGGGTGCAGGTACCGATGGAGGCATCAGGGAGCGGATATGCCCGGACGCTCAGCTGACCGCCGCGACCTCGGCTTCCTGGGCCTTTGCCGCTTTCAGAGCCTGGGCGTAGACGACGGCTCCCCGGTTCTCGGAGAGATCGAGCGAGACGAGGACAGAAGGAAGCGCCATGCTGGGCAGCAGATGGCGCATCAGTGTGGTGACCCTGACCGCGAGGTCCTGGTAGTCACAGGTGGCCTGGGACATGGACTGGACTCCTGCGAACGCACCCACGATGACATCGGCTGTCTCGCCCAGTACGACGTGCGGGAGCAGTTCCCCTGGGCCCGCGCCGTCCGGAGCAGGCTGCCGATTATCTCGCCCCAGTGCCAGAACGGGCCCCTGCGGTCGAGCCCTTGCGCCAGCTGGTCCATTGTCAGCCGGACGCCGGCACGCACCATCGGGTCGGTCTGCAGGCGGTAGGTGTGCAGCATCACCACGTCCACGAGCTCCTGGAGCTTGCAGGCATGCTCGGGGACGATGATCTGCTGGTCCTGCTCGGTGAGCACGCCTTGGGCGAGGTCTTCCTTCGACTGGAAGTGAAAGTAGAGAGCCCCTTTCGTCACTCCGGACGCGGTAAGGATCTCGGAAATCGTGGTCGCCTGGAATCCGCGTTCCTCGAAGATCCTGGCTGCTGCCGTCAGGATCGTCCGGCGTGTACGGATAGCTCGGACTTGCTCCGCCACTTGAGTCCTCCCTCCTCGGGGTGATCGAACCATTAGGAACCCGGGCACAAAACCGCCTAGTCCGTATAGTACAGGAGAGATTTTCGGTGGCCCGCTTCCCCGGAGCCGGGTGAAACACGCAGGATGGACCCTGATGATTCTTGTGACCGGCGCCACCGGGACGGTTGGGCGGGAGGTGCTGCGCGGGCTCCCCGCCGACCTGGCGGTTCGCGTCGTGGCCAGACGCCCGGAGCGTGTCACCGGGCGTCTGCGACGGCCGAGATCGTCCAGGGGACTACGACGACCCACAGTCGCTGGCCTGTGCGCTGAAGGGGTGCGCGCCGTGTTCCTGGTGACCAGCCGCGTGGGAGTGGACGATTCACGCCTCCTCCGGACCGCACGGTGCGCCGGGTACAGCACGTGGTGAAGCTTTCCGCCGCCGCCGTGGAGGATCCGCTGGCCGACGATTCGATCACCCGGTGGCAGCGGGGCAACGAGGACCTCCTGCGCGCGGCCGGGATGGAATGGACGCTGCTGCGTCCGCGCTCATTCATGTCCAACGCCCTTGCCTGGGCCGGCTCGGTGCGTACGGAGCATGTGGTGCGGGCCTTGTACGGGTCGTCGGTCAATGCGTGGTCGACCCCGCGACATCGCGGATGTGGCGGTACGGGCGCTCACCGCGCCCGGCCTCGGCGGCCGTGCGTACACGCTGACCGGCCCCAGGCGGTCAGCGCGAGGGAGCAGACGGCTCAGCTCGCCGAGCTGCTGGGCCGTCCGCTGCGTTTCGAGGAGCTGGAACCGGGCCACGCCTGTGCCCTGTGGAGCGAGCGTCATCCCGCGTCAGTGGTCGAGGCCCTGCTGGACCATGCACGGCGACAACGGGACGGCGCCAAGACGCGGGTGGAGAACACGGTCGCGGAGCTGGTCGGCAGGCCCGCGAGATCGTTCCAGGAGTGGGCAGGAACGCATCTGTCGTCCTTCATGCCGCTCTGAGGCGCGGCTGCGTGGTCGGGTCAGTCGGTGTGCGAGGCCGCTGTCACGGTGGAGCTGAAGACGAGTTCGCCCCTGATGGCCCGTCACGCGGACGGCTTCCTCCCCGTGGGAGGCGGCGTCGCTCAGCCGGTGGGCCTCGACGATGCAGGGAGCGTCCAGCTCGGCGTACCGCTTGAAGCTGCTGGTGATGCTGAGAGGAAGGAAAGGGGAACGTTCCAGCATGGCCGCTGCGCCTTGGCGGGCGGCCTCGAGCAGCACCATGCCCGGCACGTGGTCGACCGGGTGGTCGAAGAGCACGGGATGGCGAGTGTCCACTCGCAGCTGCCAGCGGTTTCGCTCGCCGATGGGTGAGAGCACCACGTCGGCCGGCGAGGTGCGCCCCATGGTCTGCGGCGCGGCGGGAGCAGTGAGTGCGAGCAGGTGCCGTTCATCGTCGAACACTCGCTTGGGACGCATCCGTCGGTACACGGCAGGGCCTGTGCAGGCGTAAGAGATGCGCCCGTCGCGGCGAGCTGTCCGTTGCGGCGGACAGCCGCCTCGTAGCGCAGTCCAGCCAAGCCGGCGCCCCGTCGCCTCACGTCGGTACAGATGACCTCGATCTCGAGCGAGGCGGGTTCCTGACCGACCTCGAGATGCTCGGGGTGAACGGTGAGTCCGATGTCCCACAGCAGGAAGTGATGATCGAAGGGGACGCCGAACTCGGCATGCGCCAGAAGAGCACCGACCTGGCGGATTGTTTCGGCCGCCATGAGCGGATCGTAATGTCTGCCGTCGATCGGGGTGAAGAAGCTGTGGCTGCGAGGCCACTGGGCGGCCACCCTGAAGCGCGTGTCGTCCCGGCACTCCCAGTCGGTGAGCATGACCTCGGCCACGGCGGCGCGGTGCACGAACTCCTTGGGGACGGTGGCCGTCAGTGGGGTAGCGCAGACCGCCGAGCCGGGCGGATGCAGCCTCACCCCACTGTCTCGAATACGTGGTGATCGTTGGGCGCTCAACTCGAATCGTCGCGGTCACTGTTCCCCTGAAACGAACTGCCGGCGAGTTGTGCTCTCGATAGTTGAGGAAAGATACAGGGCAACCGGTTTACTTTCCAGGGAATTCAACCCTCCGTAAACGCGTCTTCCGGATCAATCCATTCCGGCTGCACTCGTTTCGGGCATTGCCCCAGCTCTTCGTCATGTGGCAGTTCTGCGATCTCCTTCCGGGCCGCGATTGATCTCAAGTGGGACCGGAGCGATTCATTAGCCGTGCGATGAACCATGACCGAAGGCCTGAGGAGGAGGAATGGGCGATTCGACGGTACGACGCTCGCACTTCGCATCGAACGGGGTGGGCCAGCGACGAGGAACTGGCCGCGGTCACCGCGGTGCTGTGTTCGGTGCTCGCCGCGGGCGGCGGGGAGGACGAAGAGAAAGAGCCTGCGAACGTTCCGCGGTGGCGCTCCGGGCGGGCCGCCCTGATTTACCGCTCTCCGTACAGCTGGCAATAGCGCCGGCGGCGCGGCCGGGTAATGGGCCGGCAGAGCTTTCAAGACTGGTTCGTGTGCGTGCCACGCCCTCTTCACAAACCGCCAAGTAGGTTTGTTATGCTACGGGCATCAATCGGGCCGCACCTTGAGGGAGGGACGTGTCGTGACTGTTCTGGATGACATTCTCGGGCCTCTGTGGAGGCGGCGGACGCTCACGGGCGTGTAGCCGAACTGCAGGCGATCCGTGAACAGGCCCGGCGTGGGCCGGGCGCGAGGCAGCAGACCAAAGGCAAGCTGACCGCGCGGGAGCGTATCGGGCTGTTGCTGGACGAGGGCTCGTTCAGTGAGGTGGAGCAGCTGCGGCGGCACCGGGCGACCGGTTTCGGGCTGGAGGCGAAGAGGCCGTACACCGATGGTGTGATCACCGGGTGGGGACGGTCGAGGGCCGCACGGTCTTCGTCTACGCGCACGATTTCCGGATCTTCGGCGGGCGCTGGGCGAGGCCCACGCCACGAAGATCCACAAGATCATGGACATGGCCATCTCCGCCGGTGCCCCGCTGGTCTCGCTGAACGACGGGCCGGCGCCCGTATCCAGGAGGGCGTCTCGGCGCTCGCCGGATACGGCGGCATTTTCCAGCGCAATACCCGCGCCTCGGGTGTCATCCCGCAGATCAGCGTGATGCTCGGCCCGTGCGCGGGCGGCGCGGCCTACAGCCCGGCGCTGACGGACTTCGTGTTCATGGTCCGTGAGACCTCGCAGATGTTCATCACCGGACCGGACGTGGTCAAGGCGGTGACGGGCGAGGAGATCTCGCGAAACGGTCTTGGCGGCGCGGACGTACACGCCGAGACCAGCGGCGTCGCGCACTTCGCGTACGACGACGAGGAGACCTGCATCGCCGAGGTGCGGTTCCTGCTGTCGATGCTGCCGCAGAACAACCGTGAGTACCCGCCGTGTGCCGTGCACCGATCCCCAGACCCGACGGTCGGATGTGCTGCTGGACCTGGTGCCCGCCGACGGGAACCGCCCGTACGACATGGCCAGGGTCATCGAGGAGCTCGTCGACGACGGCGAGTACCTGGAGATCCACGAGCGCTGGGCGCGCAACATCATCTGCGCCATGGCCCGTCTCAACGGGCAGGTCGTTGGGATCGTCGCCAACCAGCCCTCCGCGCTCGCCGGCGTGCTGGACATCCACGCCTCGGAGAAGGCCGCACGCTTCGTGCAGCTCTGCGATGCGTTCAACATCCCCGTCATCACGCTGCTGGACGTCCCCGGCTTCCTTCCGGGCGTCGACCAGGAGCACGGCGGCGTCATCCGCCACGGCGCCAAGCTGTTGTACGCGTACTGCAACGCCACTGTGCCGCGGATCTCGCTGATCCTGCGGAAGGCCTACGGCGGCGCTTACATCGTCATGGACTCCCAGTCCATCGGAGCCGACATCACATACGCCTGGCCCACCAACGAGATCGCCGTCATGGGCGCCGAGGGTGCGGCCAACGTCATTTTCCGCCGGCAGATCGCCGAGGCCGAGGACCCCGAAGCCATGCGGATCCAGATGGTCAAGGAGTACAAGGCCGAGCTGATGCATCCGTACTACGCGGCCGAACGCGGCCTCGTTGACGATGTCATCGATCCCGCCGAGACCCGCGCCACCCTGATCAGCGCCCTCGCGATGCTCCGCAACAAGCATGCCGATATGCCATCCCGCAAGCACGGTAACCCACCGCAGTAACGGAGCACTTGATGGTCAAACAAAACGTGCGGTGCGCACCCGTGCGGCCCTGATCAGGGCCGCGGCCGAGATCTTCGACCGCGACGGTTTCAGGATGGCCTCGCTCACCAAGATCAGCAGACAGGCGGGGTGAGCAACGGCGCGCTGCACTTCCACTTCGCCAGCAAGGCGGCTCTGGCGGACGCCGTCGAGGATGCCGCGCTGGCGCGGCTGCAGCTCGTCGCCCAGGACCCGCTGCCGGGCGGGGCCCGCTCTTTGCAGCACCTCGTCGACGTCACTCATGGCCTCGCCCGGGGCCTGAGCGAGGACGTCATACTGCGGGCCGGCTTCGAGCTCAGCAGCGACCACGCCCGGCTGCGGCGCACAGATCTGCGTGAGTGTTGGAAACAGTGTGTCGAGCAGACGCTGAAGAGAGCCTGGGACAGGGCGAGCTGCGGCCCGAGGTGCGGCCCGAGCAGGTGGCCGTCCTGGTGGTGGCTGCCACCGTGGGACTTGAGGTACTTGGCTCCCGGAACCCGACCTGGCTCGCTCCCCGGACAGTCAGCGGGTTCTGGCGACTGCTCCTGCCGTTGCTCGCCTCCCACGAGGTCCTCACCACGCTCGAAGCGGAAGGCGCCTGATCTCCCGCAGACCGTCATGCCTGTTTCACAGCGCCCTGGTCACGCTCCAACGGCTTCACCGGCAGCTGTTCGTACGGGTTTCCCGGCGAGCTGCGCCGCCCTGCCCTCCCGCGTCCCTGCGAGGGCAGGGCTCGTGGGCGCTCAAGAGCCGGGGATCTCTTTTGAGGATTGACAAACCGACTGCGCTGTTTTTCATTGGGTTGTCCGGTCTTAGCTGCGCACTGGCCCCGGCACCGCGAACGCACAGGCCGGAAACCGGCCTCCGGACGACCTTTTGGGGAGATATGGACATCGTGGTGTTGGGCGCGCTGTCGGTGCGTGAGAACGGGTGTCGATCGCGCCGACGGCCCCGAAGCCGAGGCAGGTTCTGGGCCTGCTCGCGCTGCATGCGGACCAAGTGGTCTCCGTGGACACGCTGATCGAGGAACTGTGGGGCGGCCCCTCGCAGTGCGCGCACCACCTTACAGACCTACGTGCTGCAACTGCGCGAACGCATCTCCCAGGCGCTGGCCCACGACAAGAACGAGCGGTGCACCGCCAAGGACATCCTGGCGACCCTCCCCGGCGGCTACCGTCTGGAGACGCGCCGAGGCGCCGTCGACTACCGGGAGTTCGAGCGCCGGGCGGGCGCCGGCTACCGGGCCATGGACGCCGAGGACTACACGGGAGCGGCCCGCCGCCTCGGCGACGCGCTCTCCTGTGGACCGGTTCGGCCCTCACCGACATCCAGGCCGGCAGCCATATCGGCATGGAGGTCAAGCGGCTCGGAGAAGCCCGGCTGTGCGCGTTGGACCAGCGCATCGAGGCCGACCTTCGCCTGGGACACCACCGCGAACTGCTCTCGGAGCTGACGGTTCTGGTGAGTCAGTACCGGATGCACGAGAGCCTGCACGGCCAGTTCATGCTGGCGCTGCACCGCTCCGGCCGACGCGGCGAGGCGCTCCACGTCTACCAGCGGCTGCGCACCACGCTGGTCTCGGAGCTGGGGCTGGAGCCCTCGTCGGCGCTCAGCCGGCTCCAGCGTTCGATCCTCGTCACCCGTCCTGAGACGACGGTCACGGCCGGCGACGTGCGGCTCGTCGGGAGCCGCGCCGGCACACCGTGGCACGGAGCGGACGGGGCCGGGACCTCACTGGCCCGACGCACGGTGTGAGGTGAGCCGGTCGATCCGGCCGACCAGCTCCTGCTGCTCCCGCGACAGCCGTTCGACGTGGCGGTGCAGCCGGCTGATCTCGTCGCGCAGCAGGTGCACACTCACCTCGGTGTCGGCCCGCTCTTCGAACGTCGCGCCGGGCCCGGCGTGTGGCCCGCAGGCCGGACAGACCCTTGTCCGGCCTGCGGGCCACACGTACTCCGGTCCCCGTGGCCCACGCGTTCGCGACGACCGGCGCCGGGCCCGCCTCCGCCGGGCCTGCCGGGAACGGGTACGGGTCTTGATGGTGCAATATCGCCTCCATACGGCCGCGCAGCACGGGCCCGGGCTCGATGCCCAGGTCGTAGACCAGCCGGCGGCGCGCCCGGTCGTACGCGCCCAGTGCCTCGGCCTGCCGGCCGCACCGGTACAGCGCGGTCATCAGGAGCTCGTAGAACCGTTCCCGCAGCGGGTGGGCGGTAGCCAACTCCTCCAGCTCGCCGGTGATCTCGTTGCTCTGGCCCGCCCGCAGGCAGGCTTCGTACAGCGTCTCCAGGGCGATGAGCCGGCTCTCCTCCAGCAGTGAGGCCTCGGCCGAGCAGATGGTTCCGCGCCCGCTGCCCTCCAGAGCCGGGCCGCGCCACAGGCCAGTGCCCGGCGCAGCACGCCGGCCGCGCGGGCAGGGTCGTCCGAGGCCAGCGCCCGGCCCTCGGCAACCAGCAGCTGGAAACGCTGCGCGTCGGTGTCGGTACGGCCCAGGCGCAGTACGTAGCCCATGGGCCGGGTCACCAGCCACTCGTGGTGCGCCACGCCCGAGCCGGGCGGGGCACCGGCAGCAGCCGGCGCAGCCGCGTCACATGGGCCTGGAGCGCGTTGGCAGCATTGGCGGGCGGGTGCCCGCCCACAGCTCGTCGACGAGCCGGTCCGCGGGCATGACCTGGCCGGCCTTCACGACCAGCGCGCTCAGCAACGCGCGCTGCTTGGCGCCCGTGGGCACGATCTGCACATCGGCGCGGTCGTCGTAGATCTGGACGGAACCCAGAATCCGGAACTCCATTTCATCCTCGCACCGGGAAATTAGACGAGTCTGCGGCCAGAGATCCTTGACTCGGCATTCCTCCGAATGACCGTGGATCTTTTCTTTCGCGACAGACACTAGCGGGCGCGCGGCTGCGGTGCGAGATTCACCAGCGGATTACAGGGCGTTGTAGAAGATTCCTCGAGGGTGTGTCAGGTGCGGGCACCCGTCAGTTCCCCAAAACGTGCCAGCGCCTGCGGAAGTGATAGGCGCCCAGCAGGGTCAGCAACTTCGGGCCGGGCAAATCCGGCAGGAAGCTCGTCCATCTTCGTGCGCCACGCCTGGCCGCGCCGACTGCGTGTTCCAGGCCGTCAAGCGCTGCCAGGCGGCCCTGTACTCACCGGGCCGGCGGGTCCGCACCGCCGTTCCTGCCCGTGCCCGCCGGTTCCACCGTCATGGCCGGAAAGCTAACAGCACCGGCGCGCCGCGCACAGCTTTTCATGAGGTGCAGCAGGCCCGCGGACGCTTTGTCAGCAGAATGTCAGTGGTGTGTCAGAAGGCGCTCCGAGCCCATCGCGAAGGTCACTCAAGACATACTCAAGAACCCCTGGCGGGCGAATCGACAGTCGATATGATTCGCCTCGCTCACGGTCGGTGCCAATGACAGAACGCACCGATAGGCGACAGTATCAACTCGATCACAGGCTCAGAACCGACGGCGACCGACGAGGCGCGGAGGGAATCATGAAGATAAAAGTCCTGGGTGCGTTGAATGCCGAAGTCAATGGGATGTCCATCGTCCCCACTGCGGGAAAACCGCGGCAGATCCTGGCCCTGCTCGCCCTGTACCCGGGCAGGATCGTCCCGGTACCCACGCTGATGGAGGAGATCTGGGGCACCAACCTGCCGCAGAGCTCGCTGACCACGCTCCAGACATACATCCTCCAGCTGCGCCGCATGCTGGGCACCGCCATGGGACCGGACGTACCCGGCTCGGCCAAGGACGTGCTCGCCACCCGGTACGGGGCTACCTGCTGCAGATCCCCAGTGAGTCGGTCGACGTCTACGCGTACGAACGCCTGGTGGCCGAGGGCCGTCAGGCGTTCGAGGACGGCGAGGACGAGTACGCCTCCGTGCGACTGCGCGAGGCGCTCGCGCTGTGGGAGGGCCCGCGCTGGTCGACGTACGCGTCGGACCGATCCTCGAGATCGAGGTGATGCGCCTCGAGGAGAGCCGGCTGGTCGCCCGCGAGCGTCAGATAGACGCCGACCTGAGACTGGGACGGCATGTCGAACTCATCGCCGGGCTCACCGATCTGGTTGCCCGCCATCCCCAGCACGAGGGGCTGCACTCACAGGCGATGATCGCGCTCTACCGCTCCGGCCGGCAGGCCTCGGCACTCGATGTCTACCGCCGGCTGCGCCAGCGGCTGATCGACGATCTCGGCGTGGAGCCCTCCCGCAGCTGCAGCGGATGCACCACGCGATGCTCGCCGTCGACCCGCGCCTGGACGTCGTCGCCGGACCGCGGCGCGGCTCGACGTTCGACCTGTACGCGGCCTGACGGCCCGTCGTGGATGCGGAGGTGACCCCGACGGTGGGCCGCGCGCCGGGTCGAGCACCGCTCAAGGGCGCCGGGTGAAGCTCGGACTGCGGACGCCTGCGCCGCGAGCGGGCGCTTCCCGGCCGCCGCGCCGCGACGGCCACTGCGCCGCGACGGCCACTGCGCCGCGGGACGAACCGCGCCATGCACAGTTCCTCAGGAGGAAGGCGACGGATGTCTCTGACGGAGACCGACGAGACGGGGCACAGGCGGGTCACGCTCCACTGCCTCGCCCACGCGGGCGCGGGAGTGGCCAGCTACCGTCGTTGGCCCACTGCTGTGGGCCGGCGGTCGACGTCGTCGCCCTCCCGCTGCCGGGCCGTGAGAGCCGTCGGCGTGAGCCGCGCGTCACCGATCGCGCCGGCCTCCTCGCCGACCTGCTCCCGACGCTGGTGACGGCGGCGCACGCCGGGCCCTATGCCCTGTACGGCCACAGCCTGGGCGCCCTCGTCGCCTATACGCTCACCCGGGCCCTGGCCTGCGCCGGTGCGCCTGCGCCGTTGTTCCTCGCCGTCGGCGCCTGTCTGCCCCGCACGTCGCGACCGCCCTGGTGGGCGCGGCGGACCAGGGCGACGAGCAGCTGATGCCGCTCCTGAGCCACCTGGGCTCGTTGCCGCAGGGACACGCGGCGGCCCCGGCGGGCTGTGGCACCGCAGTGTGCTGCCGGTGCTGCGCGACGATTTGCGCCTGGCGGGGTCACTGCGCGAAGCGGCCCTGACCCGGCCACCGGTGGGCACGTGGACGTGCCCGTACTCGTCTTCGCGGGCAGCGACGACCCGTTGGCCGCGCCTGCCTCGCTCGGGGACTGGCAGCAGTGGGCCACCGGGCCGATCGAGGCCCGTACCGTCGACGGGGACCACTTCTTTGCGGGCGCCTCGGACCTGCCGCGGCTGGTCGGCCAGGCCTGCAGGGACCACGTCGCCGCACTCGCTGCGGGAGACGGCCGGTGAAACGTGTCGTCATCACCGGGGCCGGCGTCGTCGCACCCGGCGCGGTGGGCACCCGTGCCTTCTGGTCGTTGCTCACCTCGGGCCGTACCGCGACCCGTGGCATCACCCTCTTCGACGCCTCCGGCTACCGTTCGCAGGTGGCCGCCGAGGTCGACTTCGACTCCGCCGCACACGGCTTCGCCTCCGCCGACACCGAACGTCTCGACAGAGCCGCGCAGTTTGCGCTGGCCGGCGCGCGCGAGGCGGTAGCCGACAGCGGGCTCCGCGAGCAACTGGGCGCAGGGGCGGAGGAAATCCGCTGCGCACCGGGTGAGCCTGGGCAGCGCGGTCGGCTGTACCACGGGCCTCGCCACCCAGTACGCCATCCTCAGCGACTGCGGGAACGTCTGGGACGTCGATCACACCAAGGCTGTCGACTGCCTCTACGACTACTTCGTGCCGAGCTCGCTGGCGGCCGTGGTGGCGCGGGACAGCGGCGCACAGGGTCCGGTCGGTCTCGTCTCCAGCGGCTGCGCCTCCGGCCTGGACGCGATCGGCAACGCCGCCGGTCTGATCCGGGAAGGGAGTGCCGATGTGATGATCGCAGGCGGCACGGAGGCGCCGATTTCCCTGTCGTCATGGCCTGCTTCGACCGCATCCGGCTCACGAGCCCGCGCACCGACGACCCGGCAACGGCGTGCCGGCCCTTCGACCGTACCCGCGACGGCTTCGTGCTCGGCGAGGGATCGGCCATCGTGATTCTGGAAGAGCTCGAGCACGCCCGCCGGCGCGGTGCCCACGCTTACGCCGAGGTGTCCGGCTTCGCCGCCTGCAGCAGCGCACACCACATGACGGGTCTGCGTCCGGGCGGCCAGGACATGGCCCACGCCGTCCGGGCCGCTCTCGACGACGCACGCCTGAACCCGGTCGACATCGACTACATCAGCGCGCACGGCGCCGGGACCCGGCACAACGACCAGCACGAGACGAACGCCCTCAAGGCCGGCCTCGGCGATCATGCCCGCCGCATCCCGGTCAGCTCCATCAAATCGATGATCGGCCACGCGCTCGGCGCGGCCGGCGCCCTCGACATAGTGGCCAGCGCCCTGGCCATCCAGCACGGCACCGTGCCGCCGACGGCCAACCTGCACGAGCCCGACCCGGCCTGCGACCTCGACTACACGCCGCTGTTCGCCCGGGAGCACCGCACCAGCGCAGTACTCAGTGTCTCCACCGGCTTCGGCGGATTCCACAGCGCCACGGTGCTCACCCGGCCGCGGCTGAAGGAGACGACATGAGGCTGCCGGCCGTACCGGATCCGCAGGCGCACGCGCCGCAGGACGGCGGCAGGCAGGAGGACGAGGCCCCGGCAGGCGCTCGTCACCGGCATCGGCGTCGCGGCGCCCAACGGTCTGGGTGCGCGGGCCTGGTGGGACGCGGTGCTGCGCGGGCAGAGCGGCATCGGACCCATCACCCGCTTCGACGCCTCCGGCTATCCGGTGCGCATCGCGGGCGAGATCCCCGGCTTCGTCGACGAGAAGCACATTCCCAGCAGGCTGCTGCCTTCGACCGACCGGGTCACGCGCCTCGCGCTCGCTGTGGCGCAAGAGGCGTTGCAGGACTCGGGCGCCGACCCGGACAACCTTCCCGAGTACGGGCGGGCGTGATCACCGCGAGTTCCGCGGGCGGCACGGAGTTCGGTCAGCGCGGGCTGGCGGCGCTGTGGAGCAAGGGCGCCAAGCACCTCAGCGCGTACCAGTCCTTCGCCTGGTTCCACGCAGCAGGCACCGCGCAGATCTCCATCCGGCACGCGCTGCGCGGTCCCGGCTCCACCATTGTCAGCGAGCAGGCCGGCGGTATCGACGCGCTCGCCGGTGCACGGCGCCGGATTCGCGACGGCGTCGGCCTCATGGTCACCGGCGGGTCGACTCGATGCTGTGTCCCTGGAGCTGGGCCGCGCACCTGGCGGACGGGAGGCTGAGCACGGTCGCCGATCCCGCGCTGGCCTATCTGCCGTTCGACGACGCGGCCGGCGGCCATGTCGTGGGCGAGGAGGCGCCTTGCTGGTCGTGGAGGACGCGCGGGCGGCGGCCCGGCGCGGTGTCACCGGTTACGGAGTCGTCGCCGGCTGCGCGGCGACCTTCGACGGGCCGGACGAGCCGAGGCTGCGGGAGGCGGCCGAACTGGCTCTGTCGGACGCCGGGGTGAGTGCGGACCAGGTCGACGTGGTGTTCGCGGACGGCGCGGGCGAGCGAGCGGCCGACCGGGCCGAGGCCACGGCGCTCTGCGCCCTGTTCGAGCCGTACGGCGTGCCGGTCACGGCGCCCAAATCGATGACCGGGCGCCTGGGTGCGGGCGGCTCGTCCCTGGACCTGGCCGCAGCTCTGTTCGCCCTGCGCGACAAGGTCGTGCCGCCGACGACGGGAACCGCGCGTGCCGCGGACGACTGCCCGCTGGACCTGGTCACGGGCCGGCCGCGCGAGCTACCGGGGATGCGTATCGCCCTGGTACTGGCACGGGGTCGGGGCGGTTTCAACTCGGCTGCCGTGGTGCGGGCCGCGGGAGCCTGACCGCGAAGAGACCCGCTGCACCGGTCCGGTCCGCGGCTCCCGCCGCTCCCGCTCCCGGTGTGCGGTGACCGCTCCGTCCCTCCCTGTCCCAGGGCCGCTCGAGCCGGACTCAGGCAGGGCACGTGCGGATCGCGAGCGGTTCCGGACAGGGTCGTGGACACGGCCGTCGGGCCGGACCATCGGCAGCTGCCGCCCGCGCCCCGGCGGACGACGGCACGAGGGTGCTGGTGTGCGGGACACCGGCACGCGCTGCCGACGCGCCGGCCGAGCACGAACCAGGTCGCCGCGGCGGTGCCGCTTCGAATCATGAAGGGTGTGGAAGATGCCTGATGCACGAGTGCACCGCGCGGTCCACGAAGTGACCGCGCCGGCTCCGGCCGACGTGTTGTACGGGCTGATCGCCGATGCCACCCGGTGGCCGTTGTTCTTCCAGTCCTACGTCCACGTGGAGCAGTTGGACTTCGACGGGACCCGCGAACGGCTGCGCATGTGGGCCCGCATGGGCGGCAGGATCACCTCCTGGGTCTCCAGCCGCCGTCTGGACGTGGCACGGCGGCGCGTGGAGTTCGTCCAGGACCTGCCCGCTGCCCCGGCCCTGTCGATGAGCGGGGTCTGGACGGTGGAGCCACTGGGCGACTGCTCCAAGGTGACGTTGGAGTACACCTTCACCACCGCCGGGGACGCGGCCGCCGACGCGGCCCACGTGGAACAGAACGCCGACATCGGCTGCCGCGCCCAGCTCGAGCAGCTGGCGGAGCTCGCCGGGCGCTGGAAGCGCCTGGACGAAGTCGTCCTGTCCTTCGAGGACACCGTACGCATGGAGGGCCCCTCCGAGCTGATCTTCGACTTCCTCTACCGGACCGAGGACTGGCCCGGTGAACTGCCGCACGTGCAGACGCTGGAGATGGTGGAGACCGCACCGGGCGTCCAGGTGATGTCCATGGGCAGCCTCTCCACCGACGGCAGCGCGCACAGCACCGAGTCGGTCCGGATCTGTTTCCGGCGCGGGCCGGATCCTCTACAAACAGACGCGCACCTCCCCTGCTGGCCGCGCACACCGGCGAATGGTCGGTCGATCCCGACGAGTCCGGTGTCAACGTCACCGCCCGGCACAGCGTGATAATCCGGGAGGAGAGCATCGGGCAGGTCATGGGCGAAGGCACCTCCACGGCGGCCGCGGGCGAGCACATTCGCCAGGCGCTGGGCCGGGCCGGCCTTCTCGTACTGCACCACGCCGCACAGCACGCCTCCAGCGCGGTGCGGCTCCTGTGACCGCCTCCACGGAGGCGGCTTCCACCGCACCGGCACCGGCCGCCATTCGGCGCCCGCCCTGCGGGACGCGGCCGAGCCCGAACGCGCAGCCCGCCTGGAGGGGCGCTCGGCGACCCGTTCGACCCCGGGAACCCGCACGGGTACCTGGCGCTGCTGCGCGCCGACGACGCGCGGGAAGTCCCCGAGGCCACCGAGGCACTACTCGCGCGGTCCGGGCTCACCGCGGAGTTCGTCCCCACGACCTCGGCGGCCGGCTGACCGACCTGGAGCGGCTCGCCCGGGTGCTGCGGCCCGTCTTCCGCCGGGATCTCGCACTCGGCTACGGCTTCGGCATCACCTCACTCTTCGCCGCCTCCTCGGTGTGGACCGCGGGCGACGAATCCCAGCGGCAGGCGCTCGCCCGGGTCCTGCTCGACGGCGGCCGGGCCTCGATCGTGCACCGCGAAGTGGCGCACGCCAACGCCATCCTGCGCCACGAACTCACCGCGGACCGGGTCCCGGGGCGGCTTCCTGCTGAACGGGCGCAAGGAGGCCGTCATCAACGCCCACCGCGCGGACGTGTTCGTCACGTACGCGCGCACGGCGCCCGGCGACGGGCCGGGCAGCCACTCGGTGCTGCTGCTCGGCCCCGAGCCGCCCGCCTCCGGAGCGGTACGCCGCCTCGCGCGGGTGGAGACGCCCGGCATGCGTGGTGCGCGCTTCGGCGGGCTGGAGATCAACGAGGCGGCCCTGCCCGAGGCCGCGCTCGTCGGGGCGGTCGGGGACGGTGTGTCGCTGGCGCTGCGCAGCTTCCAGATCAGCCACTGTCTCGTCCCCGGCACGGTGCTCGCGGGCGTCGACAGCGTCCTGCGGCAGGCCGTGCACGCCGCCACCGAGAACCGCCCCGGCGGGCAGCCCGCCCGACGCTGGCACCAGACGCTCGCCGGGGTCTTCGCGGACCTGCTGGCCTGCGACGCCATGGCCGTCACCGGGCTGCGGGCCTTGAGCCTGCTGCCGCAGGACGCGTACCTGCTCGCGGCGGCCGTCAAGTACATGATGCCGGACGTGCTGCGCGAGGGCCTGGAGGAGCTGGCGGCCGTGCTCGGCGCCCGGGGATACGACCGCGGGCCGCTCTACGGAGGCTTCCAGAAGCTCGCCGGGACCTGCCCGTGGCAGGGCTCGGGCACGCGGGGACCGCCGTCTGCCAGGCGGTGCTGGTGCCCCAGCTGCCGACCCTGGCCCGCACGGCGTGGTTCCGCACCAAGGAGCCGCCCCCGAGTTGTTCACGCCCGGCGCGCGCTGCCGCCCTTCGACCACCGCAGGCTCGCGCACTCCGGTACGGACGACCTGCTCACGGCAACGCTGATCGGAGCCGCAGGACGACTCGGCTCACAGCGCTCGCACGGTCCACTGCCGGCTGCGCTCGCCGGGCTCGCGCAGACGTTCGTCGAGGAACTACGGGTGCTGCGCGCGGTGTACGCGGCACTGCCCGCCGCGAGGGAGGCGGCGTTCGACCCACAGGCCTGCGCCCTGGCCGACCGCTACGCCCTGGTGCTGGCGGCCGCGGCCTGCCTCGGCGTCTGGGAGGGCCAGGAGGGCAGTGGTTCCTTCCTGGAGGACCCCGCGTGGGCGGTGCTCGCCCTGAGCCGCATCGGCCGCAGACTCGGCGTCCCTGGGCCCGAGCTGCCGGCCGGGGCGGTGCAGGCCGCCCTGGCGGAGGTGATGGTCCGCTGCAGGGAAGGGCGCAGTCTCGACCTGTACGGGACGGAGCTGGCCGGCTGAGGCGGTGTCCGTGGCAGGGCGGGGACGCACGTCGGTCCGGGAGACCGGCGAGCCGTCGCCGTGCGGCCGTACGCGCCCGCCCCGCACCGCGGCCGGAAGGGCGCTCGATACCCGGAGGCGGTGGAGACGTGCCGGGTCGGTGACCACGGGTCCGGCTCACCGCAGCACAGCCGCGGGCGGGCCGGTTGGGACTACACAGAGGGAGACGACGATGGACCAGGTGACATGTGCCGTGCCTCTTCACGTACCGCGGCCGACCGGTGCCTGGCACGGGGTGCAGGAGAACCTGTCCCGCCTCGGCAACGCGGTGGTCTACACGACCTGGGGCGAGTGGCTGCCCAGCGTGCTCACCAGCCCCGGCTGCGGGAACTGCTCGGCCGTGACTGGGACCGCTACCGCCGTACCCCGATGCCGGTGTGCGCTACCGGTTTGCGGCCTCCCGGCTTCTCATCAAGTACATGGCCGCCGCCGCCCTTGGCACCATGCCCGAGTACCTCGACCTCGCCTACCGGCTGGGCGGGCGCCCGTACCTGCGCGGCTTCGACCAGCTCGACCTGAGTCTTTCCCACACCGGCGAGATGCTGGCCGTAGGGCTCAACCGGACCGGCCGGATCGGGGTGGATGTGGAGCTCGCCGACCGGTTCGTACGCCTGGACCTGCTGGAGCCCCGGATGCTCACGCCGGCCGAGGCACAGGAGATCGCCGAGCTGCCCGAGAGCCGGCGGAACGCCCACGCGCTGCGGCTGTGGACTCTCAAGGAGGCCTACAGCAAGGCGCTCGGCCAGGACTGCGGCTCGGCTTCAAGGAGTTCGGCTTCGGACCCGGCGGCCGGCTGCTCGCCCCCGACGGAAGCTCCGCCACGCGCGGCGAGTGGGGCTTTGCCACGCACCCGGTCATGGGCCGCTACGTGCTCAGCGTGGCCTGCCATGACGCGGGCTGAACACCGCGGACGACACGTCCGTGGAGACCATGCTCGACCGGGGCTTCCTGTCCGCGATGAGCCGGACGGCCGGGCAGGAGGCGGCCTCCGGAGCCGCTCCGACCGGCTAGGACCACCCGGCTGAGGCGAACACCGAGGTGTTTTCCGGCAATCCCTGAGCCGCGTCAGCCCTCTGTCAGGCATCCGGCAGCGCACTCGTCCAGGGTGGGCCAGGGAGTACCGCGCCCTCGGGCACGCCGCTGCGCTCCCCGGGCCACCCGTGACCGCTCGGGCCCCTGCAGGAGAAGGCAACGACCCCAAGGAGGGCGACCCATGGCGAGGCCGAGCCGCCCACGCCCCGTCCGGAGCCGTGCCGGTCACAGCGTCGCCTCCGTCCGGGCGGCCCTGTCCCGTGCCGCCGCGTCCGCCCGCTGGGCACGGCTCTGCGTACCGGTGACATGGCAGCAGCAGGATCTGCTGCTCGACTTTCGCCCATCCGGGCACCGGACGCCACATCGAGCAGTTCTCGTGGTGCTGGCGCGGGCCGCTGGACACTGCTCGGTTCACCTCGTCCTGGCAGTCGGTCGTCGACCACGAAACGGTGCTGCGGGCCGCCTTCGACTTCGAGGACGGGCCCGCGTCGTCTTCCACGACCGCGCCCGCGTCGAGGTGGTGCGCCATCCGGCGGGCACCGTTGACTGGGACCAGCTGCTGGAGCGGGACCGGCTGCGCGGCTTCGACCTGCGCCGCCCAGGTCCGCTGCGCCTCACGCTCGTCGACGAACCCGCGTGCGCGGCCGAGCCACCCTCCGGCCCCGGAGGCCCCATGGCCGCCACGCGCGTACTGCTCACCTTCCACCACGGACTGCTGGACGCCTGGAGCGTGTTCGTGCTCCTGGAGGAGTTCTGCCGGGCCTATCTCGCGGACGGTGTGCTCCCCGGCGGCGAGCGCAGGCCCGACATCCGCGACTGGGCGCGCTGGCTGGCGGGACAGGACCTGGCCCCGGCACGGGACTTCTGGACCCGGGCCGTTCCCGGCGACGCCCCACGCTGCTGCCCGGCCGGCCCGGACCCGACACCCGGGAGAGCGGCTGCGGGCGTGCCGAGGTGCGGCTGAGCGCCGCCGAGGCCACCCGGCTGCACCGCTGGGCCGCCGCTCGGCCGTGCCGGACTCCAGTGTTCTGCAGGCCGTGTGGGCGCTGCTGCTGTACCGCGCGGCGGGGTGAGCGGGTCCGCGCAGGTGGGCTTCGGCGTCACCGTCTCGGGCGCGGCATCACCCTGGACGCCGTCGAGCGAATGCTGGGGCCGATGCGCAACTGCCTGCCGATGGCCGTCCGCGTCGACCCGGCGCACCAGGTGGGCCGCCTGCTGACGGCGCTGCGGGACCGGGCGCTGGACATGGCCGCGTACGAATGGGTCTCCGCCGCGCAGATCGAGGAGTGGACCGGCCGCGCGACAAAGGGAAGCTGCTCGACAGCCTGGTCGCTCTGGAGAGCACCCGCGCCCGTCTGTGATGCTGCGGGCCGGACTCGAGGGAGTCGGTGTTCGTTTCGAGCCGGTTCGCGTGAGTGGCGCGACAGGAGTCTTCCCGTTTCCCTGCTCGCCCACAGAGGCGCCGACGGGTCGCTGACACTCACCGCCGTCCACGACCGGGCCCGGATCTCCGACGCCGACGCGGGCCGGCTGGTCGGCCACTGTGCCCGGCTGTTGCGCCACCTGCCCGTCACCGGCGAGCGCGCGACCGTCGCCGACATACTGGCCGTCCTAGGCGAGGAGGAGCCGCCGCGCCTCGCCCGGCGACAGCCCGGCGAGGCCGCTTGACGCCGCGTGGACTCGCCCCCGCTCGATCGGCGGGAGATTCACCGTCGACCGGGGCCCGAGCGAATCTTGACACCGTGGAGCGACCGACTAGGAAGGAAGCGCCCATGGAGTACGGGGAAGAATTCCGGGAGATCGAAGCGGCCGTGTTCGAAATGGTGCCCGTGGGGTCGCTCCGCCGCTTCGGCTGGCCGGGGCGGACGAGGACGACGCCGATTTCACCATTGTCCGCAGCATCGACTGATGTGCGGCCGGCGCCCGCGGGACGAGTGGTTCTCGACCGGTCGCCCAGTGATTTTCCGGTGCCGGTCGAGCGCACTTTGCCATGTTGCCTGCGCGGGCCCGCGCAGCCGGATCCGGCGAAAGGCCCCTGGCACCCAGCGGAAGTAAGGACTTACACACCATGTCGCTGTCGAAGCCGCACCCGGCCGCCTTGATGGTGGCCCCTCGGTCGAGGCGTTCCTGACCGACACGCAGTACGTCGCAGCGTTCACCACGATCAGGCCCGACGGAACGCTCCATGTGGCCCCTGTCAGGTTCACCTGGGACGCGGCGGCCGGTCTCGCACGGGTCATGACGGTCGTCTCCTCGCGCAAGGTGAAGAACCTGCTGGCCGCACCCGGCAGCCGGGTGGCGCTCTGCCAGGTCCAGGACTTCACCTGGGTCTCGCTCGAGGGCACTGCCACCGTCGTGGATGCACCCGGGCGGATCGCCCTGGGGTGAAGCGGTATGCAAAGCGCTACCGGTCCGCCCGCCCGCCCCGCCCGGCCGCGTGGTCGTCGAGATCTCGGTGGACCGGGTGCTCAGTCTCAACACCTGAGGCTCAGCACCCGAGGCCTGGGGTCCCGCGGCCGCGGGACCCGGCAACGGCCCACCCGGCTCACGCTGCGGGTGGCGGGGCACCTTCCGCCCACAACAGCCGGAAGGACAGCAGGCTCAGGTGCCACCCCGACGCGGTGCGGCGTGCCTCGCCGTTGACGAATGTGCCTGTGACGAAGAGCGGGGCCCGGTCCCCTGCGGGCGCGCGTGACGCGCGTGGTGCACGTGAGTGGACATCAGGTTGGCGCGCAACGAGGCCCGGTCCCTGTCCAGCACAACCAAGGCCGGCGATCCGAGGTGCTGGGTTGCCGCGAAGGCGGAGAGCGCCCTGCGGTGGTACGCGGCCATGCCGTCGATGCCCGTGTGTCGGTTCATCGGGAACGCGACGACCGCGTCCTGCGTGAACAGGCCGGCCGCCCACGCCTCGTCGAGTTCCTCGTCGTCGAGCGTGAGGAGGTAGCGGTCGAGCAGGGCCGCGACCTCGGCGCGGGAGTCCGGTGCGGATCCGGTCGTGGGATCTTCGGAGACAAGATTGAAGGTCATACCGCAACAATGCAGTCTCCGGCACCTCTCCGGCAAGCCCGATTGTCAAAGATCTGACGTAACCGACGTCTCTTCTGCATTTTATTGTCGAAGGTCTGCACCGATTCCTATTTACGGCCGACGACGACCCTCGCAATACTGGCCGCAGACCAGTGGAAGAGGATAAATGAACACCTTTGATGCGGACGTCGTTGTTGTGGGAGCCGGTCCCACCGGTCTCATGCTCGCAGGTGAATTGAGGCTCAATGGAGTCTCGGTAATCGTTCTTGACAAACTGTCCGAGCCGATGCAGCAATCGCGGGCCCTGGGATTCTCGGCACGGACCATCGAGGAATTTGCCCAGCGCGGTCTCATGGCCCGTTTCGGCGAAGTGGGCGTCATCCCCTTCGGCCACTTCGGCGGCGTGCCGCTCGACTACCAGGTACTCGAGGGCGGTTCGTACGGAGCACGCGGCATCCCGCAGGCCCGGACCGAGGGTGTCCTCAGCGGCTGGGCGCAGCAGCTGGGCACCGAGGTGCGCCGCGGCGTCGAGGTCACCGGCCTCGAGTCCGACGGCGACGGTGTGAGTGTGCTGGCCGAGGGCTCCGACGGTGCCGTACGGCTGCGCGCCCGCCACGTGGTGGGCTGCGACGGTGCTCGCAGCATCGTGCGCAAACTCGCCGGGATCGACTTCCGGGTACCGAGCCGACACTGGAGCTGCGCTTCGCTGACGTGACCGGCGTCCAGCTGCGGCCCCGGTTCAGCGGTGAGCGCGTCCCGGGCGGCATGGTCATGGTTCTACCGATGGGCCCGGACCGCAGCCGCATCATCTACTTCGACCGTAATGAGCCGCTGCGCGCCGGCCCCGGCCCGATCACCTTCGAGGAGGTCGCCGAGGCCTTCCAGCGGTTGTCGGGCGAGGACATCAGCGGCGCGGTGCCGCTGTGGGTCAGCTCGACCACCGACGTCAGCCGCCAGGCCGCCGAGTACCGCAAGGGCCGGATCTTCCTCGCGGGCGACGCCGCGCACATCCACCTGCCCATCGGCGCACAGGGCATGAGCGCGGGCATCCAGGACGCCGTCAACCTCGGCTGGAAGCTGGCTCTGGACATCAAGGGCCAGGCATCCGAGGGGCTGCTCGACTCGTATCACGCCGAGCGGCACCCGGTCGGCGCCCGCATTCTGGCCAACACCCTCGCCCAGCGGATCCTCTACCTCGGCGGCGACGAGATCGGCCCGATGCGCGAGGTCTTCACCGAGCTGGTCGAGAACTACGAACCCGTACGGCGCCACCTGGTCGGCATGGTCACCGGCCTGGACATTCGCCACGACCTCGGCGGCGGTGACCACCCGCTGACCGGCCGGCGCCTGCCGGACCGGGACCTGGTCGTCGGCAGTGAGAAGACCTCCGCCTTCGCGCTGCTGAACGCGGGCCGGGCCGTGCTCCTCGAGCTCGGCGGCGACCACGGCCTGCGCGAGGCGGCAGCCGGATGGGCCGACCGCGTGGATGTGGTCGCCGCCGACCGGATCGACTGCGACGCCCCCGTGGACGGCATCCTCGTCCGCCCCGACGGCTACGTCGCCTGGGTCGCACCCTCCGGCGCCGGCTCCGAAGGTCTTGCCCACACCCTCACCCGCTGGTTCGGTCCCGCCGACTGACAGCCTGCTCCGCTCCGGCCACGTCCGTATCCCCACGTCCCTATAAAGGAAGCGAAGAACCCATGCCCACCATCTCCACCGAGGACAAGCACCTCACCGTTCTCAACCTCTTCACCACTGACGCGCCCGAGAAGCAGGAGAGCCTGATCCGGGAGATGAGGAAGATCGTCGACGCGGCGACCTACGAGGGCTGGATGTCCAGCACCGTGCACGCGGGCGTCGACAGCCCGGGCACGGCCAACTTCATCCAATGGCGCAGCGGCGAGGACCTCGAGAAGCGTTACTCCGGCGAAGAGTTCAAGCACCGCACGCTCCCGTCTTCGGCGAGATCACCACCTCGATCCGCCTGCTGCAGAACGAGGTCGTCCACGTCCTGACCCAGCCGGCGCTCGGCGGCGTCGTCGAGATCGGCCCGGAGGCGGACGCCTACACGGCCATCGCTGTCTTCGGTGTCGTGCAGGAGAACCAGGAGGAGCTGATCGACGCCCTCGGCAACGGCCAGGCCGGCATCGTGGACGCCCCGGCTTCCGCTCGCTCGTCGTCCTCAAGGGCCTGCGCGCCCGCGGCTTCGACGGTTCCTTCGTCGTCTCCTACTCGCAGTGGGACAGCAAGGAGGCGTACGACGCCCACCGCAGCCTGCCCGAGGAGAAGCTGCCGGCCGGCCGCAAGAAGGCCGAGGCGCGCGTGAACGCGGTCGCCACTTCCGTGGACGGCAACACCTACCAGGTCGTGCACACCCGCTCCGCCGTCTGCGGACGGGCGGCTGCGGCTACTGCCGCCGGCTGATCCCGCGCGCTGCGGTCGCGGCGCGAACAGCTCGTACGCCCGGTTCCCGCACGGGGACCGGGCGTCCGCGGCAGGGCACGGCTCCTGCGGGACCCGGCAGTCCCCGTGCGGGCGCGATTGCGGGGCCGCACCGTCGAGGGCGGCGGCACATCTCGGGCCCGCGCTCGGAGTCTGCCTGCTGCCCGACCCTCACACGCAACCGCTGAGGAGCACAACCGTATGCACAGCACGCTGATTGTCGCCCGGATGGCAGCAGATTCGAGTAACCACGTTGCCGGGCTGTTCTCCGAATTCGACGCGACGGACATGCCCCACAGCATGGGAACGCGGCGCCGCCAGCTGTTCTCGTACCGGGGCCTCTACTTCCACCTCCAGGACTTCGACGAGGACAACGGCGGCGAGCTCATCGAGACCGCCAAGGCGGACCCGCGCTTCATCCGGATCAGCCAGGACCTGAAGCCGTCCATCGAGGCCTTCGACCCGAAGACCTGGCGCTCGCCGGCCGATGCCATGGCCACACGCTTCTACAACTGGGAGGCGTCCGCGTGACCCGCCGACGCGTTGTCATCACCGGAATCGAGGTGATCGCCCCCGGTGGTGTCGGCAAGGAAGCCTTCTGGAACCTCCTGAGCGAGGGCCGCACGGCCACCCGCGGGATCACCTTCTTCGATCCCACGCCGTTTCGCTCACGGGTCGCCGCCGAGGCCGATTTCGACCCCTACGCCCACGGCCTGACCCCCAGGAGGTCCGCCGCCTGGACCGGGCCGCACAGTTCGCCGTCGTCGCCTCGCGTGCCGCCGTCGTGGACAGCGGCATCGACCTGGCCGGCCTCGACCCGCACCGCGTCGGCGTCACCGTCGGCAGCGCGGTCGGCGCCACGATGGGCCTCGACGAGGAGTACCGGGTCGTCAGCGACGGCGGTCGCCTGGACCTGGTCGACCACGCCTACGCGGCCCCGCATCTCTACAACCACATGGTGCCCAGCTCCTTCGCTGCCGAGGTGGCCTGGGCCGTCGGCGCCGAGGGCCCCAGCACCGTGGTCTCCACCGGATGCACCTCCGGCATCGACTCGGTCGGATACGCCGTCGAACTCGTCCGCGAGGGCTCGGCGGATGTCGTGATCGCCGGTTCGTCGGATGCCCCGATCTCGCCGATCACCATGGCTTGCTTCGACGCCATCAAGGCCACCACCCGCGCTACGACGACCCGGAGCACGCCTCCCGCCCCTTCGACGGCACGCGCAACGGGTTCGTGCTCGGGGAGGGCACCGCCTTCTTCGTCCTGGAGGAACTGCAGAGCGCGAAGAAACGCGGCGCGCACATTTACGCGGAGATCGCCGGCTACGCCTCGCGCAGCAACGCGTACCACATGACGGGTCTGCGCCCCGACGGCCTGGAGATGGCCGAGGCGATCGACCTCGCACTCGGCGAGGCGCGGCTCTGCCCCGAGGCGATCGACTACATCAACGCACACGGCTCGGGCACCAAGCAGAACGACCGGCACGAGACGGCCGCCTTCAAGCGCAGCCTGGGCGCGCACGCCTACCGCACGCCGGTCAGCTCCATCAAGTCAATGGTCGGGCACTCGCTCGGAGCCATCGGCTCCATAGAGATCGCCGCCTCGGCGCTGGCCATGGAGTACGACGTCGTGCCCCCGACGGCCAACCTGCACCTCCGGACCCGGGTGCGATCTCGACTACGTCCCCGTCGTCGCACGCGAGCAACTGGTCGACGCCGTCCTCACGGTAGGCAGCGGATTCGGCGGCTTCCAGAGCGCCATGGTGCTGGCCAGTCCCGAAAGGAGCCTGGTATGACCACGTCGGTAGTGGTCACCGGCCTGGGTGTCGCCGCTCCCACCGGGCTCGGTGCGGCCGACTACTGGGCGGCGACCCGGAGCGGCAAGAACGGCATCGGGCGCATCACCCTTTTCGACCCGTCGAGCTACCCGGCCCGACTGGCCGGTGAGGTCCCCGGCTTCCAGGCCGAGGAGCATCTGCCCAGCCGCCTGCTGCCGCAGACCGACCGGGTCACCCGGCTCGCGCTCGTGGCGACCGACTGGGCGCTGCAGGACGCGGGCGTACAGCCCGAGGAGCTGCCCGAGTTCGATATGGGCGTCATCACGGCGTCCGCCGCGGGCGGCTTCGAGTTCGGCCAGGGCGAGCTGCAGAACCTGTGGAGCCGGGGCAGCAAGTACGTCTCCGCCTACCAGTCCTTTGCCTGGTTCTACGCCGTCAACAGCGGCCAGATCTCGATCCGCCACGGCATGAAGGGCCCCGCCGGTGTCGTCGTCAGCGAGGGAGCCGGCGGCCTCGACGCCGTCGCTCAGGCACGCCGTCAGATCCGCAAGGGCACCCGCTGATCGTCACCGGCGGCATCGACGCCTCGATCTGCCCCTGGGGCTGGGTGGCGCAGCTGTCCACCGGCAGGCTGAGCACCAGCGACGAGCCGACCCGCGCCTACCTGCCCTTCGACCGCGATGCCCGGGGCTACGTTCCCGGCGAGGGCGGCGCGATCCTCATCGCCGAGGACGCCGAGGCGGCCCGCGCCCGAGGTGCCCACATCTACGGCGAGATCTCCGGCTACGGAGCGACGATCGACCCGAAGCCCGGCACCGACCGTGAGCCGGGCCTGCGCAAGGCGATCCAGGTCGCCCTCGCCGACGCCCGGGCCGTCCCCGCCGACATCGACGTCGTCTTCGCCGACGGGGCAGGCGACCCTGCCGGAGACCTCGTGGAGGCCACGGCGATCGGCACCGTTTTCGGAGACCGTGCCGTCCCGGTGACCGTCCCCAAGACGATGACCGGACGCCTGTACTCAGGCGCCGCCTCGCTGGACCTGGCGGCCGCCTTCCTGTCGATGCGCGACGGCATCATCCCGGCCACCGCGCATGTCGATCCGTGCATGGACTACCAGCTCGACCTGGTCCTCGACCAGCCGCGCAGGGCCGAAGTGCGCACCGCTCTGGTCCTGGCCCGCGGCAGCGGCGGCTTCAACTCCGCCATGGTCGTGCGCGCCGCCGGGTAGCGCCGTACACCGCCCGCCCCATCACCGAAGAAAAGGACTTCCACCATGGCCAGCAAGGTGTTCACCCTCGACGAACTCAAGCGCACCCTGCGGGAGGCCGCCGGCGTGGCCGAGGGTGTCGACCTGGACAGCGGCATCCTCGACACCGAGTTCGACGTGCTCGGTTACGAGTCCCTCGCACTGCTGGAGGCCGGCAGCCTCATCGAGCGCGAGTACGGCATCTCCCTCGACGAGGAGGCCGTCAACGACGCCACGACCCCGCGCGCCTTCATCGATGTCGTCAACGCACAGCTCGCGCCCGCCACGGCTGTCTGAAGGAGAGCGGACATGACACAGAACACCACTCCCAGGGTTGCCGTCGTCACAGGCGCCACCAGTGGAATCGGCCTCGCCTCGGCCCGCCTGCTGGCCTCCCGGAACCACCAGGTCTTCATCGGCGCACGCAGCGCCGAAAACGTCGCCGCCACTGTCAAGGAGCTCCAGGCCGAGGGCCTGGAGGCGGACGGCGCGGTCGTCGACGTCCGCGACACGGCCTCGGTCGAGGCGTTCATCCAGAGCGTCGCCGACCGCTTCGGCACCGTCGACGTCCTGGTCAACAACGCCGGCCGCTCCGGCGGAGGCCCCACCGCCGACATCACGGACGAGCTGTGGGAGGACGTCATCGAGACGAACCTCAACAGTGTCTTCCGCGTGACCCGCGCGGCGCTCACCACTGGCGGCATGCGTGACAAGGACCGCGGCCGGATCATCAACATCGCCTCCACCGCGGGCAAGCAGGGAGTCGTTCTCGGCGCCCCTATTCGGCCTCCAAGCACGGCGTCGTCGGCTTCACCAAGGCCCTCGGCAACGAGCTCGCCCCGACCGGCATCACCGTCAACGCGGTCTGCCCCGGCTACGTCGAGACGCCTATGGCCCAGCGCGTGCGCCAGGGCTACGCGGCCGCCTACGACACCTCCGAGGAAGCCATCCTCGAGAAGTTCCAGACAAAGATCCCGCTCGGCCGGTACTCCACGCCCGAAGAGGTCGCCGGTCTCGTCGGCTACCTGGCCTCGGACACGGCCGCCTCCATCACCGCCCAGGCGCTCAATGTCTGCGGTGGCCTGGGCAACTTCTGAGACGACCCCGCGCACAGCGACACATACCGAGGAGAAAGCCGTCATGACGACGCGTGAGGCCGAGCACGACATCACCATCGGCGCCCCGCCGCAGCGGTCTACCAGCTGCTCGCGGACGTGACCAACTGGCCGCGCATCTTCCCGCCGACGATCCATGTCGACCGGGTCGAGGCCGAGGGCAACGAGGAACGGATCCGCATCTGGGCGACCGCCAACGACGAGGCGAAGGACTGGACCTCGCGCCGCACCCTGGACCCCGAAGCCCTGCGCATCACCTTCCGGCAGGAGATCCCGGCACCGCCGGTCGCCTCCATGGGCGGCACCTGGATCATCGAGCCGCTCGGCGAGGAGCGGGCCCGGTCCGGCTGCTGCACGACTACCGGGCTGTCGGCGACGACCCGCACGACCTGCTGTGGATCCAGCGGGCCGTGGACAAGAACAGCACCTCCGAGCTGGCCGCCCTCAAGACGAACGTCGAGCTCGCGCACGCCGCCGAGACCCAGGAGCTGACCTTCTCCTTCGTCGACACCGTTCAGGTGGCCGGCAGCGCGAAGGACACGTTCGACTTCATCAACGAGGCGGACCTGTGGGCGGAGCGGCTCCCGCACGTCGCCGTGGTCCGGCTGGCCGAGGACGCCCCGGCCTGCAGGAGCTGGAGATGGACACCCGCGCCAAGGACGGCTCGGTGCACACCACCAAGTCCTACCGTGTCGTCTTCCCCACCACCGGATCGCCTACAAGCAGGTCACGCTGCCCGCGCTGATGACCCTGCACACCGGGAGTGGACCTTCGAGGAGAACGACGAGGGCCACGCCGCCTCCTCGCAGCACACGGTCACCGTCAACACGGCCAACATCGCGCGGATCCTCGGCCCCGAAGCCACCGTGGCCGACGCCCGCGCCTACGTCCACACCGCGCTGTCCACCAACAGCAGCGCCACGCTCGCCCACGCCAAGGCCTACGCCGAGCAGAAGGCCTGACCATGGTGCCGGACCGCCTGGAGGCGGATGTAGTCGTCGTCGGCGCCGGTCCCGTCGGGCTCATGCTCGCCGGTGAACTGGCCCGAGGCGGTGCCGATGTGGTCGTCCTGGAGAAGCGCCGTTCCCCGGCACGGAGTCGAGGGCCTCCACACTGCACGCCCGCACCATGGAAATCCTCGACAGCCGGGGCTGCTGCCCGACATCGGCACCCCGCCGAACGAGCCCCGCGGTCACTTCGGCGGTGTCCCCTCGACCTCACCCTGCCCGGCCCCCATCCGGGCCAGTGGAAGGTGCCGCAGATCAAGACCGAAGCGGTGCTGGAGGAGTGGGCGATCTCGCTGGGTGCCGACATCCGGTGCGGCCACGAGCTGACCGGCCTCGCCGAGGTGGGGAGCATGTCGAGGCGGAGGCCGAGGGCCGCGACGCGACCCTGCTCCTGCGCGCCCGCTACCTGGTGGCCTGCGACGGCGAGGACAGCACCGTACGGCGCCTGGCCGACGCCGAGTTTCCGGCGAGGACGCCGGCCGGGAACTGCTGCGCGCCGACGTCGAGGGCATCGAGGTGCCCGACCGGCGCTTCGAACGCCTGGAACAGGGCCTGGCCATCGCGGCGCGCCGCGATGGCGTGACACGGGTGATGGTCCACGAGTTCGGCCCGGCCGCGCGGCCGCGTACCGGCGAGACGCGATTCGAGGAGGTCGCGGACGTCTGGAAGCGGGTCACCGGTGAGGACATCAGCGGTGGCACACCACTGTGGGTCAATGCCTTCGGCGACGCCTCCCGCCAGCTCGTCCACTACCGGCACGGCAGGATCCTGTTCGCCGGCGACGCCGCCCACCGGCAGATGCCGATCGGCGGCCAGGCCCTCAACCTCGGCCTGCAGGACGCGTTCAACCTCGGCTGGAAGCTGGCGCTGCACGTGCGCGGAGCCGCACCCGCCGAAATCCTCGACACCTACCACTCCGAGCGGCACGCGGTCGGCCGGCGGGTCCTGGCAAACATCCGGGCCCAGGCCCTGATGCTGCTGGGCGGTCCCGAGGTGGAGCCGCTGCGCACGGTGCTCGGCGAGCTGATCGTCCAGGAGGACGTACGCGCCCACCTCGCCGGCATGATCAGCGGCCTGGATGTGCGCTATGACGTCGGCGGCCCCGGACATCCGCTGCTCGGGCTCCGGCTGCCGCACACGGTGCTGCTCACCGGCAAGGGCACCGTCACCACCAGGCAGCTGCTGAGCGAGGGCCACGGCCTGCTGCTCGACCTGCGCGGCGGCGCCGGCGACCCGCTGCCCGATGTGCGCGGATGGGCGGACCGGGTGAGCGTGGTGGCGGCGCTGCCGCAGCAGGACAGGGCCCTGGAAGCCACCGGCGCCGTGCTCGTACGGCCGGACGGCCATGTCGCCTGGGCGGGAACCGGCGACGCCGGGCTGCGGGAGGCGCTGGAGCGCTGGTTCGGCCCGGCACGCTGAGCCCCGGCGGCTCACACCGCGGACTCATCACCGCGGAACACCCAATGTCGTATCTCGAGGAAGGGAACATCATGGAAGGCACAGCGGTGGACACCGATGTCATCATCATCGGAGCCGGTCCGACCGGTCTGATGCTCGCCGGGGAACTGCGTCTGGGCGGGGCACGCGTCATCGTGACGGAGCGGCTGACCGAGCCCACCATGCAGTCGCGCGGCCTGGGCTTCACCGCCCGCACCATGGAGTCGTTCGATCAGCGCGGGCTGCTGCCCCGCTGGGGACAGCTCGAGACGATGGCGATGGGTCACTTCGGCGGCGTGCAGTTCGACTACACGGCGCTGCAGGACGCCCACTTCGGCGCCCGCGGCGTGCTCCAGTGGCGCACAGAGGAAGCCCTGGAGACATGGGCGGGCGAGCTCGGGGCGGACATCCGGCGCGGGTGGGAGTTCAAGGAGCTGTCCGACGGGTTCCTCGACGGTGACGCCGTCGGGATCACCCTCGACACCCACAGGGCGAGCGGCGTCTGCGCGCCTCCTATCTGGTGGCCTGCGACGGCTCGCGCAGCACCGTCCGCAGGGCGGCCGGCTTCGACTTCGCCGGCATCGCGGCCACCCGGAAAATGTATGTCGCCGACGTGGTCGGCTGTGATCTGCGCCCGCGCTACCTCGGCGAGCAGCTGCCGAACGGCATGGTGATGGTCGGCCCGCTCGGCGACGGTGTGGACCGCATCATCTGCTGCCCGCACGGCACTCCGGCGAACGACCGCGACGCGATGGTCAGCTTCGAGGAGGTCGCCGACGCCTGGGAGCACATCACCGGCGAGGACATCCACCAGGGCGGCGCGAAGTGGGTGAGCTCCTTCACCGATGCCACCCGCCAGACGTCGGAGTACCGGCGCGGCCGTGTCCTGGTCGCCGGCGACGCCGCGCACATCCACCTTCCGGCCGGCGGTCAGGGACTGAGCACCGGTGTGCAGGACGCAGTCAACCTCGGCTGGAAGCTCGCCTCCGTGGTGCGCGGCACGGCCCCGGACGCCCTGCTCGGCACGTATCACTCCGAGCGGCACCCCGTCGGCAGGCGGCTGCTGATGAACACCCGCGCCCAAGGGGCGATCTTCCTCGGCGGGGAGCAGGCGCAGCCGCTGCGTGAGCTGTTCACCGAGCTCGTCCAGTACGACGACGTCAAGCGGCACCTGGCGGGCGTGGTCAGCCACCTCGACATCCACTACGACCTCGGTGACGGCTCGGGCGAGGCGGACCACCCGCTGCTGGGTCACCGGATGCCGCCGCGGCTGCTGGTCGGTGCGGACGGCGAGACCCGCATTGCACAGCTGCTGCACCCCGGACACGGTGTGCTGATCGACCTGAACGACGACGCCGAGGTGCGGCGTACGGCGGCCGCCTGGCAGGGCCGGGTGGACGTGGCGACCGTCCACGCCAAGCCCACCGACGGACCCGACCCGCTGGCCGGCACCACGGCCCTGCTGGTCCGTCCCGACGGTTACGTGGCCTGGGCCGGATCCCGTGAGGTGCCTGCGGCGCAAGGCCTCGCGGCGGCGCTCGAACGCTGGTTCGGGCCGGCTGGCTGATCCCCTCCCGCAGAAGGAGGGCCGGGGCGGCACAGAGGCGCGAGGCCGTGCCGGCTCGCGCACATGACCGCGTGACAGGGCATTCCCACAGGCGAAAGCCCCGGTTCCGTGTCGGGGAACCGGGGCTGGTCAGGGACTGAGCAGGGATCAGACCGCGATGGCCTCGATGACCGAGACCGGCGAGCCCGTCTCCACCACGCGCTCCAGCTTGAAGCCGGCGCGGGCGACCAGGTCCGCGTACTGCGTGGCCGTGCGCTCCTTGCCACCCACCAGCAGCATCAGCCACATGTCGACGAGCTTGCCCGAGTGGGGAGCGTTGAGCTCGTCCTGCGGGATCACCATCTCGACCAGCAGCAGCTTGCCGCCCGGCTTGACGGCGGCGCGGACGTTCTTGAGGATCTCCAGCACCTGGTGCTCGGGCCAGTCGTGCACGATGTGCTTGAGCACGTAGGCGTCGCCGCCCTCCACGACCGGGTCGAACAGCCCGCCGACGTGGGTGGTGACGCGGTCCGCGACACCCTGCTCGGCGAGGAACTCGGCCGCGCCGTTCCCTCGACCCGGGGTCGGCGAGAATCCCGCGCGTGTCCGGCGTGCTCCGGAGGATCCCGGCGAGCAGTCCGCCGCGGGCGCCGCAGAAGTCCACCACCGTGCCGAACTGAGAGAAGTCGTACGAGGCGACGACCGGCTGAGTCTCGGTGTCCGACATGTTCCCCATGCCCTTGATGAACACCTCGCCGTACTCCGGGTTCTGCTCCAGGTATTCGAAGGCACCCATGCCGCGCAGTTTCGGCAGGCTCGGTTCACCGGTGACCACGGAATCCAGCAGGTGGCTCCAGTCCTCCCAGTGGATCGGGTGGCCCATCAGCACGGCGATGTCACGCATGGTCAGCGGGTGGTCCGCGCGCAGCGCGTCGGCCATCGGAGTCAGCGCGTACGTGCCGTCCTCCTGGCCCTCGAAGATGTGGTAACTGGCCAGCAGTCGCAGTAGCCGGTCCACACCCCGGCATTCGCTCCGACCCGTCCGGCGATCTCCTCGGGCCGCAGCGGCCCGTCCTGGAGCGCCTCGGCGATCCGGAGTTCGGCGGCGACGCGAATTGCCTGCGTGACCATGGAACCCATGGTCAGTTCCAGCAGGGCGAAAGGGGCGAACTGGGCGGGCGGGGCGGCAATGCGGGCATTCGATTTCCTCCATGGCAGCAGCGTGAATACGTCCCAACCGCTGGCGGGGGCGTATTGCTACCACGATAGGCAAACAAAATCGATGCGCCCTGGAGCCCTGCTCGAATTCCCCTGGAGCGAAGAGCTATTCTGTTCAACCGCGAATATACGGCAGTTATGCACAGGCCTTTTCTTGCCTATCTTGATACAGGTTATAACTGCTCCCGAAAATGCGGGAGCACTGATGAGGAGTGACATGCCGAGTTCACGCAGGTCCTGGAAGATGGCCCTCCTGGCGGCGGGCGCGGTCGGTATCGTCGTCGGTCCGCTGGCCTCCGGCCCGGCGCAGGCCACTACGGACGACGCGGTTTTGGAGGTCATAGCCACCGGGCTGAAGAACCCCGCGGCATCACGGCCCTGGGCGACGGCACCCTGCTGGTGGCCGAGGCCGGCGAGGGCCTGGCGGGCTGCGCCACCGGCGTCCAGTGCGCCGGCGCCACCGGCGCCGTCTACCGGGTCAAGGGCGCTGTCAAGGGCCGTGTCGTGACCGGGCTGTCCTCCGTCGCCGCGGGCCCGCCGACGGCGCCCCGGTCAACGCCAGCGGCCCCGTCAAGGCCACGCCCGATCCGGCCGACGGCTACACCGTCCTCAGCAGCTTCGGCGGCGACCGCGACACCGCGGCGCGCACCGCGCTCGGCGTGAACGCGAAGACACTGGGCACGCTCCTTCGCACCCGCGACGGCGAGATCCTCGCCGACCTCGTCGACCACGAGACCCGCCTGAACCCGGACGGAGGCGGCCTCAACGCCAACCCGATGGACTTCGTCAGCAGCGGCTCCGGCTACCTGATCACCGATGCGGGCGCCAACGACGTGGTCCGTGGCGCGAGCGACTCCACCACTTCCACCGAGTACGTCCTTCCCGTCAACCAGTTGCCGGGCGGCGCCGCCGAAGCGTGCCGACTGGCATCGTCAAGGACGGGAACGGCACCGTCTACATCGCCGATATGGGCGGTGGGAACCCGGGCGGTTCCCGTATCTGGAAGGCCGAGCCGGGCGAGCAGCCCCAGGTGTTCGTCGGCGGCCTCACCAACCTGATCGACCTGGACCTCGACAGCGAGGGCAACCTGCTCGCCCTGTCGTACAGCGGTTCCACCCTGATGGGCCCGCCGTCGGCGGGCGCGCTGACCGAGATCAACACTCTCACCGGGGCGGTCCACGAGATCCCGACCGGTGACGAGCTGTTCCAGCCGACCGGGCTCGCGGTCGGCCAGGACGGGACGTGTACGTCACCAACAAGACCGTCGGCGCCGACGGCGAGCTGGTGAAGGTGGACTGCTGACGCCTGCGCGCACGCCCTTCAACAGCCCTGCCGGTGCCCAGGACCGGCAGGGCCGTCGCACGCACGGGGTGGGCCGCGGTGGGGCTCGGCGACGCGCTCGCCGGGTGGTGCCCAGGAGACGCACGTCCTGGCGGTGGGCGCCTCACTGCGCCTGTACGAGGCGGCACGGCGTTCAACGGCCGGTCGGACCGTGACGAGTACGCGGTGGAGCGCCCGCAACGGCCGTTGCCCAGGTCCGGGCGTACGGCCTGCGGCTCAAGCACACCGGGCGGGCCGGCCATCCCGACGACGGCCTGGCCCCGGCCGCGCAGTGGGCTCCACCAGCCCCAACCCGCGCTCCGGGGCCAGTCGAGAGCGCCGGTTGACGATCGGACACATCCGGTTCCTGCGGTGGCCGAGAAGAATCAAAGGAGGCCTTGCCCGTGGAAAAGATCACTTCGTCGGATGAGTTGTCCGCGCGGGCTCAGCGAATTGCCGAGCACGCCCGCGGCGACTGGAAGAAGCCGCCGCGTCGCATCGAGAAGTCCGAGTGCATCACGTGTGACACCTGTCTGCGCGCCTGCCCGGCGGAGTTCGGCGCCATCTTCGACCTCGGCCTGGACGTCGTGATCATCCCCGAACTGTGCTCGGGCTGCCCGCAGTGCGTCCTGGAGTGCCCCGTCGACTGCATCTATGTCGACGAGGACTGGGTACCGACCGACGGGGCCGTCTGGAACCACATTGAGCTCACCGCCGGAGGCGTGTCATGAGCGCTCCCTCCGAGCGCGGACTGACCCGGCGCGAGATCAACGCCAGGAAACGGGTCAGCCGCCGCCCCAGCCGGCTCGGCAGCGCAGCCGGAACCTTCAAGCCGGAACGCGAGGCCGAACCCGACGCAGGGTTTCCCGGACTGCTCAAGCGGGCCTGGGAGCGCGCAGGCGAAGCCGGTGACCTGCACTCCGCCGTCGAGGTACTGCTCACGCTCGACGGCCACGTCCCCGCCGACATCCAGCTGCGCGCGCTGGGCACCGCCGAGGAGGCCGCGCTGCACGCGCTGACCGGGCTGTCCTGGCGCGGCGGGGACAGTCCGGTCACCGACGCCACCCGTACGAAAACGACGGCAGGGAGCCGGTCTTCCTCGGTGAGATCGGCCTCACTCACAGCGGCCGCATCGCACTGCGCGTCCCTCCCGGGGACCGCTCGACCCGCGCGACCTGGTCGGCGGAGTGCTGCGCGTCCCGTGGACGAGCCATGTCCTGGCCGCCTACCGGCAGGAGACCGGCCGCGCCGCCGCCCGGCTCGCCGAGACCGTCGCCGACTGCCGCCAGTGGCTGGAGCAGCAGGGGACCGAGGGCCGCGACGAACTGCTGGAGCAGGCGAAGGAGGCGGCGCTGCGCAACGCGCCCTTCGTGCTCTACCAGGGCGAGAAGCAGTACACGAACTTCAGGGGCCAGAACAACCTCACCGGCAAGACGCTGTGGCCGGGCCACCGGACTGCGCGCTCAGCAGCCTCGATGGCCTGCCCGTGGACGTCTGGTCGGACCACGACGTCCAACTGGTCGTCTGCCTGACACTGCTCATCCGCTCGGCGGGCTTCGGCCGGGTCGAGGAGGCCAACGGCACCCAGCTGACCGTCGACCACGTCGCGCACATGCTGCAGCGGGTCCGCCGGAACTACAACGGCGTCCCGGGCGGCACGCGCGTCGCCCGGCCGTCTCGCACCGCGTCGAGGCGCTCAGCGACTTCGCTCTCGCGCTGCGCGAGAGCCGCCAGGAGGCGCTCCGGAACGCCCAGCTCTACCGCGAGATCCACGGCGCCCTCATGCACAAGATCGAGCGGGTGGCCGCGGCCCCGGCGACGTGGCCCGCGCCCGCGAGGACGCCGTCTGCGCACTGCTGCGCGACCGGCTGCCCCTGACCGGCGCCACGCTGGAGGAGCTCGGCCGCGAGGTCGCCGCTTCCCGGGCTGGCTCGCCGAACCGCACGGCGACTTCGCCACCGGCCTCGAGTCCCTGGTGTACGAGGCCGTGGCCGCATCCGCCGAGGCCTTTGAGGCCGATTTCGCGATGAGCCGCGGCATGCGCTCACCGCCCGAGCTCATCAGGGCGCTGCGCGAGGAGAGCTGGGCGGAGATCTGCGACTGGGACATCACTCGGTTCTTCTGCTGCGTGGTGCCGCTGCCCGGGGCCCGCCGGCACTTCGCGGACTCCGTCGCCACGCTCGCCGACACGGCCTGGGCGATGTCCTCCCGGATGCAGTACAACTCCTGGCACTTCGTCGCGGGCAACGTCCCGCGGGTGCCCGCGGTGATCGCCGGGACCACTTCGTGCCGCCCGCCATCCCCGACGTCGCGTTCTACTCCGACCAGCACCACCACGGCCACGTCAACAACCTGGTGCGATTCACCGTCCGCTCCCGCAGGCCGTCGAGGTCGACGGACGCCGGTTCAACGGATTCATGGACCTGCGGCTGCTGCGCTGCGACGGCATCCCCTTCGACGAGCAGGATGTGCTCGCCGCCCACAGCGTGTCGGCATTCATCGCCGGGGCCACGGCAGGGCCGCTGCCCTGGCCGCGGACGGCGTACCGATCGAGGTCACGGCGTTCGACTCGGCCTGGCACTGGTCGGCCATCACGGGCACCGCCCCGCGGCGGCCGAATCCGCCCTGGCCGGTCCGCCGCGCGTCCTGACACGCCCGGCGGGCCCTCCCGCGCCCGCTCGCCCTCGGCCCTGCCGAGAGCGCTCCTGAAGGAGAGCCCGATGACCGCCCGCGGCGTCAGCCACACCAAAGAACTCCTCCGCCGGGGAGATATCTCCGCAGTCGAGCACGTCCAGTCCGTCCTGACCGCCATCCGCGAGCGGGACACCCTGGGCGCGTACGTCGCGGTCGCGGGTGACACAGCCCTCCGGGCGGCGGAGCAGGCCGACGCCCGCATCCGTGAACTGGGCGCGGACGCCTGGCGCAACATGCCGCTGCTGGGCGTGACGGTCTCCGTGAAGGATCTTCTCCAGACCCGCGATCTGCCCACCACACGCGGTTCGCTGCTGCCCAACCACCGCCCCTGGAGGACGCGCCGGCCGTGGCGCGCCTGCGTGCTGCCGGGGCCGTCGTCGTCGGCAAGACCTCCACCTCCGAGTACGGCTGGAGCGCCTCCACCGTCGGCCGGGTCGCCCCACCCACGCGCAACCCGTACAACCCGCAGCTGACCGCGGGTGGTTCCAGCGGCGGGCCGCCGCCGCGGTAGCTGCCGGGCTGTGCGACGGGTCGCTGGGCACCGACGGGTCCGGCTCGATCCGAATCCCCGCCGCGTTCTGCGGTGTGGTCGGCTACAAGCCCTCCTTCGGCCGCGTGCCCTACTTCCCCAACGGCGTGGACCGCCTCGCCCACCAGGGTCCCCTCGCGCGCACTGTCGCCGACGCCGTCCTGCTCGGCCAGGTCATCGCGGGCCCGCACCCCAACGACCCCGACTCCGGGCTCGGTTCGCTCGACTTGCCGCGCGACGAGCGCGCACTGCGGGTCGGCTGGATCGAGTACCGGGAGACGGATCCCGAGGTACGCCGGGTCACCGAAGAGGCCCGGGACTTCCTCATCGCCCAGGGCCACACGGTCGAACACATCGAGGTCCGCTGCGACAACATCTACCCCGCCCTGGTCGACATCCTCGCCGCCTCCGAAGCGGCCGGCACCTCACCCGAGGACGAGGAGTGGATCGACCCGGGCCGGCTGGAGGTCGTCCGGCACGGGCGCACCCTCAGCGGCGCCGACGTGATCCGGGCCGAGGAGGTGCGCCAGGGCTGCGCACCACGCTGCGCTCGGTCATGGACCGCTACGACATGCTGGGCATGGCCACCGTTCCCATCGAGCCGTTCGCCGCCCAGGCCATCGGCCCCGCGTGGGCGGCCGACCCGCGCGACCTGCGGTGGCTCGACTGGGCACCCGCCTCGTACCCCTTCAACATGACGGGCCAGCCCGCCTTGTCGCTCCCGGCCGGTCTGACCCGCTCCGGGCTCCCCGTGGGGCTCCAGCTCGTCGGCCCGGTGGGCGCGGACGACCTGATCCTCACGGTGGCCCGGCGCCTGGAGGCGGATCGCGCGCCGCTGCCGCACCCGCCCGTGCCCACGCCCGTATCCCTCTAGCGACAAGGACACTCCGAACCATGTATGCCAGATCATGGTCATCCCCTCCGCCGAGGGCAGTGTCGGTTCCCCTCGTTCGTCGCCGACCACCAGTTGTGGAACGAGGCGCAACTCGCTGCCGCCGAATGCGTCGAGGCGGGCCTCGGGCAGGTCGACTTCGTACGCCTGGTGTTCTGCGACCCGCACGGACTGGCACGCTCCAAGACGCTGACCGTGCAGGCCTTCCGCACGGTCCTGCGCAACGGCATGAACTTCAGCCCCGGTCCGTTCATCTTCGACACCGGGCACGCCATCGCCATCGACTTCCTCGGTGAGCACGGTATCGGCGTCGACGAGATCGCGGGCGTGGGTAACTTCATCCTCGTGCCCGACCCGGTGACGTTTCAGACGCTGCCCGGCAGCGAGCCGCGCACCGCCTGGGTGATCGGCGACGAGTACCTGCGCGACGGCACCCCCATCCGCTGTCCTCGCGCGCCGTGCTGCACCGCACCTCGCCCAGTACGCCGAGCGTGGCCTGCTCCCCGTCCTCGGCCTCGAAGTCGAGTGGTACCTCACCCGGCGCCTGGACGACGAGCCCGGCAACACCGGCAACGGCTTCGGACTCCAGGGCGAGGCCCGCGCGTAGCCGCCGTGAACGCGGGCTACCAGTTCAACCTCGACGCCGCCTACGACTCAGTGGCCCCTGTCACCGACCCGCTGGCGCTGCACCTCATCGAGCTCGGCCTGCCCCTGCGGTCGATGGAGCACGAGTCCGGCCCCGGCCAGGTCGAGACCACCTTCAGCCCCATGTCCGCGCTGGACACGGCCGACGCGATGCTACTCTTCCGCACCGTCACCAAGCGCTGGTGCTCCCGGAGCGGCCACCACGCCTCCTTCATGTCCCAGCCGGCGCTCGACAGCGCGGATCCCAGCGGCTGGCACCTGAACCAGTCCGTGGTGGAGACCGCCACGGGCCGCAACCTCTTCAGCGCCGAGGGCCTGTCGGGCGGCATTTCGCCCGACGGCAAGGCCTACGCCGACGGCCTCCTGGCCTGGGTCCGCGAGCTGTGCCTGCTGTCGGTGCCCACGGTCAACGGCTACCGGCGCCTGAACGCTCAGCACTCGCTCGCGCCCACCCGCGTCGGGCTGAGCGTGGAGGACCGCACCGCGATGCTCCGCGTGGTCGGCAGCGGCTCCGGCGCGCACCTCGAGAACCGGGTGAGCGAGCCGTGCGCGAACCCCTACCTCAACATCGCGGCCCAGCTCTTCGCCGGACTCGACGGCCTCAACTCGGGCGCCGCCCCGGCGCAGCCCGTGACCGGGGAGCCGGGCGAGGCCTGCGCCGAGACCGTGCCCCAGACCCTGCGCGAGTCCCTCGACGCCTTCCGCTCCGGCCGGGCGGCCCAGGTGCTCGGCGCACCGCTCGCCTCGACCCTGGTCAAGCTCAAGGAGAGCGAGCTGCGCCGGTACGAGGCCTGGTGTCTGCAAGCCTCACCGGCCCCGGGGCAGGTCACGCAGTGGGAGCAGCGCGAGTACTTCGGTGCGTACTGAGTCCCTTCGAGCGTGTGAGCCGTGCGGATCCGGCCTGCCCACGACGTGCCGGCCGGCCTGTCCCATCACCCTTCGGACGAAAGCCGTTTCATGATTCCTCGCTATGCGCTGCCCGAGATGACGGAGCTTTTCTCGGATCAGTCCAAGTACGAGACCTGGGTCCGGGTCGAGATACTCGCGTCCGAGGCGCAGGCGCGTCTCGGACGTGTCCCGCAGGAGGCGGTCGAGGACATGCGGCGGGCCGGGTGCCGCTCCCGTCCCGGGTCGCCGAGATCGAGAAGGAGCGCGACCACGAGGTGCTGTCCTTCCTCGCGGCCTACTGCGAGGACATTTCGCAGTCCTCGGCCCGCTGGGTGCACCTCGGCATGACGAGCTACGACCTGGTCGACACCTCGCTCGGCTACACCCTGGCCCGCGCCACCGACCTGCTGACCGAAGCCGGGCGGCGGCTGCGGCGCGTCCTCGTCGACAAGGCGTTCGAGCACTGGAATACCGTGATGGTGGGCCGCACCCACGGGGTCCACGCGGAGCCCACCACCTTCGGGCACAAGCTCGGCGGCTACGCGTTCGCGGTCGAACGTTCGCTGGGGCGGCTGGCCGCGGCACGCGAGGCCGTCGCCGTGGGCACCGTCTCCGGCTCCGTCGGGACGTACGCGCTGATCGACCCGTCCGTCGAGGAGTACGTCTGCCAGGCCCTGGGCCTCGGCGTCGAACAGTCCCCGAGCCAGGTCGTCGCACGCGACCGGCATGCCCAGCTGCTCCAGGCCGTGGCCACCATGGGCGCCTGCATCGAGCAGATCGCGCTGGAGCTGCGGCTGCTGCAGCGTACCGAGGTCCGGGAGGTCGAGGAGCAGCGTTCCTTCGCCTACCAGGGATCCAGCGCCATGCCGCACAAGCGCAACCCGACCAGCAGCGAGCGCCTGTGCGGTCTGGCACGGCTGCTGCGCGGCTACGCGAACATGTCCCTCGAGAACGTGGCCCTGTGGCACGAGCGGGACCTCGCGCACCAGTCGGTCGAGCGGGTCATCCTGCCCGACAGCCGTGTGTGGGCCATTTCCAGGCGACGGCGGCGGCCGACCTGGTGGCCTCGCTCGTCATTCACCCGGACCGCATGCGGGCGCACATCGACCAGACCGACGGCCTCGTCTACAGCTCGTCGGTTCTCGCCGAGCTGCTGAGCGACGGCATGGAGCGCGAGGCGGCCTACCGTTCCGTCCAGAGCGCGGCGAACCTGACGATCGCCACGGGTGACCACTTCGGTGGCACCCTGGCCCAGGGCGGCATCGAAATGGGGGCCTCGAGCCGGAACGCTTCCTTGCCAACCACGATGTGATTCGAAACCGATTGGAGAAGCTCCGTGAGCTGGAAGATTGAGCGTGTCAAGGGAGCGGATCTGGACCTGGACGAAGTCCTCGAGGTCTACCGCTCCTCAGGTCTGGCGATCGCCGCCCGATCGAGGACCGGGAGCGGTTCGCCGCGATGGTCGAGCACGCCGGCCTCGTGCTCGTCGCCCGCGACGAGGAGGGCGCGCTCATCGGGATCGTGCGCGCCGTCTCCGACTTCTCCTACGTCACCTACCTGTCGGACATCGCCGTCGCGCACGGCCATCAGCGCTCGGGCGTCGGCCGCGCGCTGATCGACGCGACACAGGCCGAGGCCCCGGGCGTGAAGATCGTGCTGCTGTCAGCACCGGCGGCGGTGGACTACTACCCGCGCATCGGGTTCACACAGCACAACTCGGCGTGGGTGCTCAACCCGTAGGCGGACCCGCTTCCACACCCGCACCCCGCGCTGTATCGGGGCTCGACCGCACATCGGTAGGTTCGTCGGCGGGACGCGAGCCGGACCGGCTGATCCCGGTCCGGATCCGATCCGTATCCGCATTCCGTCGACGCACCCGCCACACACGTGACCGTGCAGGACACTCGGGGAGGCATGACTCAGATTTCGTCACAGGCGCGGCTGGAGCCACACCCACCCACTCCGCACCCCATTCGGCTGGTCGAGGACGGCGGGCCGAGAGCGTTCCGCGGACGGCGTCGGAGCCTGCGGGCTGGCGCATCCTGGTCGTCGACGGTGACGCCGACTTCTCCGGCTACCTGGTCGCTCAGCTGCGCCGGCACGGCCACGAATCGGTCGACGTCAAGCAGGGCAGCGCGGCCCTGCAGGCGCACGAGGACGTGGACCTGGTACTCCTCGACCTCGAGCTGCCCGATCTGGACGGCCTGGAGGTCTGCCGGGCCATCCGCTCCGTCAGCCGCGTCCCCGTCATCATCGTCACCTCCCGGCAGTCCGAGCTCGACTGTGTCCTCGGGCTGCAGGCGGGCGCCGACGACTACGTGACCAAGCCCTGTGGGCTGCGCGAGCTGACGGCCCGTATCGAAGCCGTCATGCGCCGCGCGCAGTGGCAGCCCGCCGCCGTCACGGAGATCTGCCACGGACGGCTGCACATCAACGTGAACTCGCGCGAGGTCTCCGTGGGCGGCGTCGAAGTGGACCTGACCCGCAAGGAGTTCGACCTCCTGTGCCTGCTCGCCTCGCATCCGGACACGGTCATCCCCGCAAGCGGCTGCTGCAGCAGGTGTGGGTGACTCCTGGTCGCGCCGTACGGTCGACACTCACGTCAGCAGCCTGCGCGGCAAGCTGGGGAACAGCGGGTGGATCGTGACCGCACGGGAGTGGGCTTCAAGCTCGGAAACGGCTGAGGGGCCGTCCCCTCACTCGGAGGCCGGGTCCGCGGCGCCGTCGGCGTGACTTGCGGACCCGGCTTCCGCCGTCCGGGAGGCGCCGCAGGATCCTGTGCCGAGGGTGGGGTCACCAGCCCCGCCCGGCTTCCACCTCGCGCACCGCGTTCGACTCCCGCTCCTCGCAGTCGCGCAGCTCGTCGGCGAACATCTGCCACAGACCGGAGTAGCCGCTCATCAGCTCCGCCATCTGAGCGGTGCAGTGCGGCGGCAGGTTGGCGATGATCCGCCGGCGGTCGCGCGCGATCAGTGAGCAGGCGTCCAGCATCCGCAGGATGCTGCGGCCCACCTGTTCAGGCGCAGCGACGGGTCCCGCCTCAGCGCGTCGAAGATCATGAATAGTTCGCCGGGCGACCTGGCCCCACGCCCGCTCCTCGCCGTCCCGGGTGCCCGAAGCCCCTTCCAGCGGGCCGCCCCCGGCCGCAGCAAGCCCGCGCTGGCGAGGCGGCACGGGTCCTCGCCGCGCAGCAGCCGGTCCCGTACGTTGGCGACGGTCGCCGGGGAGATCCCGGCTTGCCGGGCGATGGTGCGCAGCGAGGCCCGGGATCGGCCGTGAGCAGTTGCCCGGCGAGCTCGCGCCCTGCGCGGTGTTCAGCGGCCGGGCGCGTCCGTCCAGGCCCACACGGCGCTCGCACTGCGACGGACCGGCGCGCAGCCGTATCTCGGACACCTTCTTGGCGGACAGACCCGCGACAACCGCGATCGCGCGGTCCGACCAGTGGGGGCGGCCGGCGACGATGCGCTCCGCGGCGGCGAGGCGGTCGGCCTGGCACAGCGGGCGTCCCTGGGCAACGTTCATCGCCACGGCCAGCAGAGCCGCGTCCTCCTGGGAGCCGTCGAAGAAACGGACGGCGATGTGCTCGCGCCCCTGAGCCGGGCGGCCCGCAGCCGGTGCAGTCCGTCGATGACGGTCAGGGTCGGGTGGTGGACGAGGATGGGAGGCGACTCGGTCTCCAGTTCCGCCAGAGTGAGTGCCCAGTCGTCGTCCACGCCGGTGCCCCGCGGGTGAAACAGACCGTCAGGTCGGCGAGCCGGACCTGTTCCACGGGTGCCTCACGCAGCGTGTCCCGCAGCGCGAGCAGCCGGTCCGAGCTGCTGTCGTGGTGTGCGCGCATGTCCTGGCTGACATTCACCGCAACTCCTCAATGACGCAAGCGGTCGGGCGGCCCGGGGCCGACGGGCCACGGTGGTCCGTCCCAGAGCCTTGCAACGTGACCTGACACGGGGCTGATGCGCACCTGATACGCCGGGCGGCGCCTCCTCCGGGAGCGCGGCGCCGCCCGGAGGACGCGAGCGAAACGCGAGTCTGCGCTGTTGCACTGCTTCCGTCGCCGCCCCGCACCGGGTCCGCGGGCGCGCACAGGGGCACGAACCACCACCGGACCCGGGCGAGTCGAACGAGGGGACGCGACAGTGGCCACAATCGGAGAGGTGGCGAGCCCGCCGCAGGCGGCACGCCGGCGCAGCGTACGCGTCCTGCTGCTCCCACTCATGATCGCGATGCTGCTCGCCCAGCTGGACAACATGATCGTGAGCACCGCGATGCCCACGGTCATCAGTGACCTCGGAGGACTCGATCACCTGTCCTGGGTGGTTACCGCCTACGCCCTGGCCACCGCCGCCACCACGCCGATCTGGGGAAAACTCGGCGACCTGCACGGGCGCAAGGGCATCTTCATCAGCGCAGTCGTGATCTTCCTGCTCGGCTCGGTGCTCAGCGGCATGGCCCAGGACATGAGCCAGCTGATCGGCTTCCGGGTCGTCCAGGGATCGGCGCGGGCGGCCTGCTGGCCGGGGTCGTCGCGATCGTCGGCGAGCTGGTGCCCCTCGTGAGCAGGGCAAGTACCAGGGCATGATCGCCGGCCTGATGGCGCTCGCCATGATCGGTGGCCCCTGGCCGGCGGCAGCATCACCGACCGCCTCGGCTGGCGCTGGGCGTTCTACATCAACGTGCCCATCGGCCTGATCGCCCTGGTCCTTGCCGCCGTGCTGCTGGAACTGCCGGCGCGCCGCTCCACAGCGCGCGTCGACTATCTCGGCGCGGCCCTGCTGATGTCCGGCATCACCTCCATAGTGCTGCTCACCACCTGGGGCGGTACGCAGTACGCCTGGGGCTCGGGTGTCGTCCTGGGCTGGCCGCGGCCGGCGTGCTCTGCCTGGCCGCCTTCGTCTTCTGGCAGACCAAGGCGGCCGAGCCCGTCATGCCCTGCACATCTTCCGCATCCGCAACTTCTCGCTGATGGCGGTACTGGGCGCGGTCACCGGTTTCGTGATGTTCGGCGCGGTGCTCTTCCTGCCCCTCTACCAGCAGACCGTGCAGGGCGCGTCCGCGACCAACTCGGGGTTCCTGCTGCTGCCGATGCTGGCCACGATGATCGTGGTCGCGGCGGTGGCCGGGCGGGTGACCAGCGGCAGCGGCCGGTACAAAATCTTCCCGGTGGCCGGCGGCGCTGCTGCTCGCCGGGATGTATCTGCTGTCGCGGATGGACACCTCCACCTCGCGGCTGGAGTCGGCGCTCTTCATGGCTCTGCTCGGCGCGGGCCTCGGCTGCCTGCTCCAGATCACGACGCTGGTCGCGCAGAACAGCGTGCAGATGAAGGACATCGGCGTCGCGTCCGCCGCGGTCACCCTCTTTCGCACGCTGGGCAGCTCCTTCGGCGTAGCGATCATGGGAGCCCTCTTCAGCCGGCGGGTGACGGACACCATGGCCGAGCGGGTGCCGGGGCGCCCGCTGCTCGACACCGCCCAGCTGTCCGCGGCGAACATGGCCGAGCTGGAGGCACCGGTGCGCGAGGCCTACCGGTACGCCACCGCCGCCGGCATGCACGCCGCGTTCCTGTCCGGCGCGGCCGCAGGTGCCATCGCCCTGGTCGCGGGACTCCTCGTCAGGAGGTTCCGTTGCGCAAGGGCATGGGCGACGACGTCCCCGGCCCGGCGCAGGCGTGTCCGACGCCGCCGACCCGGGGCGGCGGCGTCGGATCACCCCGTGACCTTCGGATGTAGTGACTCTCAAGCAGGTCTCAACTGCTTCCTCGGACTCTGATGAGGCGTGAACATCCCATCGCGCTCATCCCATCCGCACACCTGTGGAGTCAATCAACATGCAGCTCAGCCGTTCGAGTATGTCCAAGCTGGCAGTCCTGGGCACCGCCGCCACCGCCGCGCTTGCGATCGCCGCGGGCCCCGCATCCGCTGCGGCGGCGCTGTCGCTCAGCCAGGCCACCGGCCTGGCCGACGGCCAGTCGGTCACCGTCAGTGGCACCGGCTTCGACGCAGGCACCGAGGTCGGCGTCGCCCAGTGCGCAGAGGGCCTCACCTGTTCCACCGCGGTGGTCGTGACCGCCGACGCGGCGGGCGCGATCCAGCTCCCTTCTCCGTGAACAAGACCTTCACGGCCACGGACTGGGCCACGGGCACCACCAGCTCCGTGGACTGCGCCGTGACGCAGTGCCGCGTCGTGGCCTGGACCGAGGCCATCGGCCAGGTCGGCTCGGACATCTCCTTCAACTGAGGGATGTCGGCGCCGCCCGGTGCGGGCGCCGGCCGGACCCGCGGTGACCCGCGCGGGGACGGCACTTCCCGTACGGCGGCCGGCCCAGCGGTGACCCGCGAGGGCGGACCCTCCCGTGCGGCGGCTCACCGCGTGGCGACCCCATGCGGGATTCCGCACCAGTACCTCCCGTACGGCGCTCCTTGCGCGCGGCGACCCGCACGCGTCGGAACCGTCCGTACGGCGACCGGCTGTGCGCCCGCCCGGGCGGGTTCCTCGCCGGCAGTTCTCGTACCGCGCGCGTACGAGAACTGCCGGCGTGTCCCGGCACCCGGCACGCGTCGTCCCCTGCCGCGCCCTGCTCCTCGAGCCGTATCCAAGCTCCGGTTGAGCGTCCCGGCCCAGGGTTGCCAGGTAAGGAGGCGCTGTGAACGGTACGCACGGAGGCGAGCGCGATGGTTCGCCGGTCCCCTCGGGCCGCCGATGACGGCAGCCCTCAGTTTTCCCCGGGTTACCGGGAATCCACCCGGCCTTCTGGGACGACGCCCGGTGCACTGCCGTCACCGAAGACACGGCGCCGCCACGGGTCCGTCATCCCCGTCCGTTGAGCGGAGTAGTGTCCTTGTGAGCAGCGGGCATATGGAAGTGTGCATCGTAGGAGCGGGCCCGCGCGGGCTGTCCGTACTGGAACGGCTCTGCGCGCACGAGCGGAAGTCCCCGCTGGGACCGCGTGATCGTGCATGTCATCGACCCCGAACCCGCCGGATCGGGCCGCGTGTGGCGGCCCTCGCAGTCGCGGCACCTGCTGATGAACACCGTCGCCTCCCAGGTCACGGTCTACACCGACGACAGCGTCACCATCGAGGGGCCGCTGGCAGAGGGCCCGAGCCTGTACCAGTGGGCCAAGACGCTCGGACCGGGCACGCCCACCCCGGCCCGGGCGAAGCCTACGACGACGAGACGCTCGCCGAGGCGCGGGACCTGGGGCCGGACACCTATCCCACCCGCGCCTTCTACGGCCAATACCTGACCCGGGTGTTCCAGCAGGTCACCGCCGGAGCGGCCGCGCACATGACGGTACATGTGCACCCCGTGCGGGCCATCGGCCTGGAGGACTGCGGCACGGTTCCCGGCGGGCCCCAGACCATGGTGCTGGAGGACGGCAACCGGCTGACCGGGCTGTCCGCGGTGGTGCTCGCCCAAGGGCACGTACCGGTCCGGCCCACCGCCGTCGAGCGGGAGCTGACCAGCTTCGCCGCCCGGCACGGACTGACCTACATCGCCCCGTCCAACCCGGCGGACGTGGATCTGTCGTCCATCGCTCCGGGCGAGACCGTGCTGCTGCGCGGGATGGGGCTGAACTTCTTCGACTACATGGCGCTGTTCACGCACGCCAGGGGCGGCGTGTTCAAACGCGTCGGGGCCGCCTCCGCTACCGCCCGTCGGGCCGGGAGCCGCGTCTGTACACCGGATCGCGGCGTGGCGTGCCCTACCAGGCACGCGGCGACAACGAAGGGCGCGCACGGCCGCTACTTCCCCGCCTGCTGACCGCCCGGCACATCGCAGCTCTGCGCGGTCCGGCCGGGCGGCCGGGAGCCATCCGCTTCGGCACCGACCTGTGGCCGCTGATCGCCAGGGAAGTACAGACGGTCTACTACGAGACGTTGCTGGCCGCACGCGAAAACCCGGACGCCGCCGCCGGGTTCGCCGCCCGCTACCTGCGCGCCGAGCCGGGCGAGGCCGAGGAGCGGCTGCTGGCCGAGGCCGGCATCGGCGCGCAGGAGCGCTGGGACTGGGAGCGGGTCGCCCGCCCCTACGGCACCAGCCCTTCCGTGACCTGGCCGCCTTCCGCGCCTGGCTGCGGGGCCACCTCGACGAGGACGTGCGCCGGGCCCGCGAGGGCAACGTCAGCGGACCGGTCAAGGCCGCCCTGGATCTGCTGCGCGACCTGCGTAACGAACTGCGGCTCGCCATCGACCACGGCGGGCTCGACGCCGCGTCGCACCGCGACGAGCTGGACAGGTGGTACACCCGCTCAACGCCTATCTGTCGATCGGCCCGCCCGCCTCCCGGATCGAGGAGATGGCCGCTCTCATGGACGCAGGCATCCTGGAGGTGACCGGCCCCGGGATGCGTGTCGCCACCGACGCCGAGGGCCCGCACGGCCCTCGCTTCGTCGCCACCTCCAGCGAACTCCCGGACGTCCGCGTGCGGGCCGCCGCCCTGATCGAGAGCCGACTGCCGGAGATCGACCTGCGCCGCACCGCGGAGCCGCTGATGAACGGGCTGCTGCGCACCGGGCAGTGCCGCCCGTACCGCATCGCCGGCGCGGACGGCGTGGACTACGAGACCGGCGGTCTCGCTGTGTCCGAGCGGCCCTACCACCTGCTGGATGCCAAGGGCTCGGCGCACCCGCGGCGCTTCGCCTACGGGGTACCCACCGAGTCCGTGCACTGGGTGACCGCGGCGGGCATCAGGCCCGGCGTCGGCTCAGTGACGCTGGAGGACTCCGACGCCATCGCGGCGGCGGTCCTCGCGCTGCCCGAACTTCCACCGCAGTCCGCGAGGTTGGTGGTGCAGGCCAACGGAACGGCACACGAAGGTGCCGCGAACACGAGTACGGGGCGACGGCATGACGGCGGGCGCCCCTCCGGCCGCCGACGGGGTACCCTCTCCCACCTGGACACCGGGCTGCTCTCCCCGGTCCGGGTGGGCACCCCGTCGAGTCGGCCGTGGGCGACATCGCCTGGCTGCAGGCGATGCTCGACGCAGAGTCGGCTCTGGCCCGCGCCCAGGCGCGGTGCGGAACCGTCCCGCCGCCGCGGCCGCGGTGATCACGGCCGCGGCGCGCGCGAGCACCTGGACGTACGGGAACTGGCGCTGGCCGCACGCGAGACGGCGAACCCCGTCGTGGGCCTGGTCAAGGCGCTGACGGCCGTCGTGGCCGCGCGGTCACCCGAAGCCGCCGAATACGTGCACCGCGGCTCCACCAGCCAGGACGTCTTCGACACGGGCGCGATGCTGGTGGCCGCGCGATCACTACGCCTGATCGGCGCGGACCTGCGGACCGTGGCCGAGTCGCTGGCCGGCCTCGCCGCCACGCACCGCGACACGGTGATGGCGGGCCGTACGCTCGCCCTGCACGCCGTGCCCACCACGTTCGGACTCAAGGCGGCGGGCTGGCGCCAGTTGGTCCTGGAAGCGGCCGAGCGCCTGGACCGGGTCGCGGACGGCGGGCTCCCTGTGTCGCTGGGCGGCGCGGCCGGAACACTGGCGGGCTACCTCCAGTACGCCGGCGAGGGCGCCGACCCGGCGGCCGTACTCGAGGACCTGGTCAACGCCTTCGCGGACGAGACCGGCCTGGCTGCCCCGTCCTGCCCTGGCACGCGTTGCGCACCCCATCGCCGATCTGGGGCGGTCCTCGCGCACACCGTGGGCGCCCTCGGGAAGATCGCCGCGGACGTGCTGGTGCTGACCCGTACCGAAATAGCCGAAGTGGCCGAACCGTCGGTGGCGGGCCGGGCGCGTCGTCGGCGATGCCGCACAAGCGCAACCCCGTCCTCGCAACGCTGATCCGCTCCGCCGCCGTGCAGGTTCCCGCGCTGGCTTCGGTCCTCGTGCAGTGCCTGCCGGCCGAGGACGAACGCTCGGCCGGCGTGTGGCACGCCGAGTGGCAGCCGCTGCGCGAGTGCCTGCGGCTGGCCGGCGGCGCCGCGCACACCGCCGTCGAACTGGTTCAGGGGCTCACGGTTCACGCGGACCGGATGCGCGCCAACCTCGGGGCGACCGGAGGCCGGATCGTCTCCGAGCGTGTCTCGGCGGTCCTGGCCCCACGCCTGGGCAGAGCGGCCGCCGGAGAACTGCTCACGCAGGCCTCACTGCGGGCGGCCCAGACCTCCCGGCCCCTGGCCGACGTCCTGACCGGACTGCCGCAGCTGTACACCGTGTTCACGCGGGACGAACTGGCCGCGCTGCTCGGCCCGGCCGGCTACACGGGCCTGGCCGGCCCTCTCGTCGACCGGGCGCTGGCCCACCGTCACCATTGAAACCGGAGGGAAAAGAATATGGGCAACACCGACACGGACGTGATCATCGCAGGAGCCGGCCCCGTCGGTCTCATGCTGGCCGGTGAGCTGCGCCTGGCCGGGGTTGACTGCGTCGTCCTGGAACGGTCGACGGAGCCGACCGACCAGTCGCGCGCCCTGGGCTTCACGGCACGCACGATCGAGACGTTCCACCAGCGCGGGCTGCTGCCGCGCTTCGGTGGTTTCGACACCATTCCCATCGGCCATTTCGGCGGAATCCCCTCGACTACCGTGAGGTCGAGGGCGGCTCCTACGGTGCCAAGGGTGTCCCCAGTCCTTGACCGTGGCCGTCCTGCAGGAGTGGGCCCAGGAGCTCGGCGCCGACATCCGCCGCGGCTGGGAGGTCGTGGGCTTCGACGCCGACGACGAGGGGTCGAGGTCGACGCGCTCACACCGGGCGGGCCAGTCCGCCTGCGGGCCAAGTACCTGGTGGGCTGCGACGGCGGCCGCAGCACGATCCGCAAGAAGGCGGGCATCGGCTTTCCCGGTCACGACGCGCAGATCGAGATGTGCTTCGCCGAGGTCGTAGGGTCCAGGTGCGCCCCGCCCCAATGGCGAGCGCGTACCCGGCGGCATGGTCCTTGCCTTCCAGCAGGGCCCGGACATCTACCGCGTCACGTATTACGAGAAGGGCGCCGTTCCCCGCCAGGGCGACGACATGCCCAGCTTCACGGAGGTCGCCGACGCATGGGAGCGCCTCACGGGCGAGAACATCCGTGACGGGGACCCGCGCTGGATCGGCCGGTTCACCGACACGAGCCGCCAGGCGAGCGAATACCGGCGCGGCCGGGTCCTCCTCGCCGGCGACGCTGCGCACATCCACCTCCCCATCGGCGGACAGGGCATGAGCGCGGGTGTGCAGGACGCTGTGAACCTCGGCTGGAAGCTGGCCGCCGAAGTCAACGGCAACGCCCCGGCCGGGCTGCTCGACAGCTATCACAGTGAGCGTCACCCCGTGGGCGCCCGCGTGCTGATCAACACCCTCACCCAGAGCGCCCTGTATCTCAGCGGTGAGGAGATGCAGCCGATGCGCGACCTCTTCGCCGAACTCACGGCTTCCGAGGACGTCCGCAGGCACTTCATCGGCATGGTGACCGGCCTGGACATCGTCTACGAGGTCGGACCCGGGGACCACCCGCTGCTTGGCCGACGCCTGCCGGACCGTGAACTCATCACCCTCCGCGACGAGGGCAAGACCACCACGTTCGAGCTGCTGCACCGAGCCCGCGGCCTCCTCATCGACCTGACGACGAGCACCGAAGTGGGCACCGCCGCCGCCCCGTGGGCCGACCGGGTCGACCTCGTGGGCGCCCGTGCCCACGAGGACCGAGAGAACGACCCGTTCGCCGGCGCCTGCGCACTGCTGGTGCGCCCCGACGGGTACCTTGCCTGGGCCGGCGTCGCCGGAGAGGGCCCGCAGAGCCTCACGGACGCCCTCACCCGCTGGTTCGGCGAGCCGGCCGGCGCCGCGCCCGGCACGGAGGCCTGACATGTCCGACGAGAAGGTCGTCCTCATCACCGGGGCAAACAAGGGCATCGGTCTGGAGATCGCCCGCCAACTGGGCGAGCAGGGGCCGTCGTCCTCCTCGGCGCCCGCGACGAGACCCGCGGCAAGCAGGCGGCCGACACGCTGGCGGCCCGCGGCCTGACTGCCGCTGCGCTGCGCATCGAGGTGACGGACAGCGGCTCCCTCGCCGACGCGGCCCGGGAGATCGGGCAGCGGTACGGCCGCCTCGACGTCCTGGTCAACAACGCCGGCATCACCGGCAGTTTCTTCGGGCCACCCAGCGAGGCGACCGCCGATCAGCTGCGGGAGGTCTACGACACCAACGTCTTCGGCGTGGTGACGGTGACCAACGCGATGCTGCCGCTGCTGCGCCGCTCGCCCGCCGGCCGCATCGTCAACCTGTCCAGCAATGTGGGCTCGCTCGCTCTGAACGCGGACCCGGACGGTGAGTTCCGGCAGTACAACATGGTGGCCTACCAGTCCTCCAAGACCGCTCTGAACGCGATCACCCTCGCGTACGCCAAGGAGTTGCACGGGACCCCGTCAAGGTCAATGCCGCCAATCCCGGTTTCACGGCCACCGACATGAACAACCACCGCGGCCGCCAGACGGTCGAGCAGGGCGCCCTCATCGCCGTCCGGCTGGCCACGCTCGGTCCCGAGGGCCCGAGCGGGACCTCCCAGGACGAACACGGCACCGTCCCCTGGTAGACCCACCGCCGGCGGGCGCCCAACCGCGCACCTGCCGTGGTTGAACGCCGGCTGTGCTTCTCCCACGGCGTCGGCGATGCGGTGAACCCTCTGCGGGGACGACACCGCAGAGGGTTCACCGCTGTACGGCTGTTCCGTCAGCCGGTGACGAACTCGACCAGTACCGGGCCGAGCACATTCGGCAGCACCCGGTGCCACACGCCCGGCAGTTCGAGGCGCTCCCCGTTCGGCAGCGCGTCCGCCGTCGCCTTGGTGGCCTCCAGCAGCCATCTGCCAGTGTTGTCACTGTTGATGAGCAGCGTCGTCAGGTCGAGCCCGGCCAGCCGCTCGACCGGGACCCGCCCTCACCTATGACGGCGGTGTCGTAGATGAGCGTGTGTGCCAGGGCCTCGTTCGCCGGCCATATCGGGCTGGCCCGCCATTGCGCTATCCACTCGGGCGGGAACCCCACGTGTTCGGCCAGGAAGTACTCGATGGCCTCACCCCGCTTCTCCTGGTCCAGCAGCGCCTGGAGCTTCTGCGTGAAGTCCTCCTCCGGCCTGCGGAAACCCTCCACCCAGTAGGGCGGCTCGAGCAGTGCCAGCTTCCTCATGGGGACGCCGGCCAGCGCCGCTTCCAGCGCCAGGATGGCACCGCTGGATCCGCCGAACACCACCGCGTCCCCGCCGGTCGCCTCGATCACTGCGGCCAGGTCCTCGACCTCCCGCTCGACCGCGTAGACGGGGAGTCGCCGCTGTCCCCGCGCCCGCGCCGGTCGTAGGCGTAAACGGTGCAGTACGGGGTCAGCTCCGGCAGCAGCGGTGTGAAGGCCGTGTGATCGCGGAACCCACCGCCGAGCAACACGACCGGGGGCCATCGCCTGTCTTTTCGTAGGCGATCGTCGTGCCGTCCCTCGAAACGACCTTGTGCATCACACTCTCCTGTCGAATTGATATGGAATGACAAGGCGGAGGCGATTATCCCCAGCTTTCCATGTCCGCCCGGAAAGTAACCAGGAATTTCTGCGGGTGTCAACAGGCGGTCGCTGTTCGGAGTTGGGAGGTTGTAGGTGCGGAGGCCCCATCTAGTCTCACTGTGAATCTCGATATGGTCAGGTCCCGTAAACCGATTCGGCGAATTCGCTTGTCGAGACCGAGCCGGACCGACCTGTACCGGACCTGATCAATGGTGGCTCCTCAACCGACAAGGCAGAATTTATGACCTCCCAGACCCGTACCGCCATGGTCATCGGCGGCGGCATCGCCGGTTCGATCGTCGCGATGGCTTTACGCAAGGCCGGAATCCAGGCCACCATCCACGAGGCGTACCACACCACGGCCGACGGGATCGGCGGCGGGCTCAGCCTCGCTCCCAACGGGTGAACGCCCTCGACGCGATCGAGGCCGGCGATGTCGTACGCCGCGTCGGCATCCCCTGCGCGGAACTGTCCTGCACACCCAGGCCGGGGACGTGCTCGGCGAGCTCTCCTCCCCTGCTGACCTGCCCCTCACGGTTCGTCTGGCGCGGCGACCTGTACCGGACGCTGTACGACGAGACGATCCGTCTGGGCATCCGCACCCGCCACGACAAGCGGCTGGTCGGCGCGCAGGAGACCGCCGACCGCGTCATCGCACACTTCGACGACGGGACGCGGGCCACTGCCGACATCCTGGTCGGGACCGACGGCATCCGCTCCACCGTCCGTACCGTCATCGATCCGGCAGCGCCGCAGCCCCAGTACGCCGGGCTGCTCGGCTTCGCGGCCCAGCTCACCGACACCGGTACCGCCTCCACCCAGGACAAGCTGCACATCAGCTACGGCAAGCGCGCCTCCTTCGGCCACCTCGTGCACGACGACTCCTCCGGCGGCTGGTTCGTGAACCTGCCGCACCCCGAGCCGATGACGCTGGCCGAGGCCCGGGCGGTGGGCCACGAGGAGTGGCTCGGCGTCCTGCGCGAGGCGTTCACCGGCGACGACCGCTCCCCGGCGGCGGAGATGCTGCGCCGCACCGACCCGGCCGACCTGCTGATCACCGGCCCGCTCGAGACCATGCCTGCGGTGCCCACCTGGAGCCGCGGCAGGATGGTACTGGTCGGTGATGCGGTGCACGCGGCCTCCCCGAGCTCCGGCCAGGGCGCCTCGCAGGCCATCGAGAGTTCCGTACAGCTCGCCCGCTGCCTGCGCGACCTGCCGTACGGGCAGGCGTTCGCCGCGTACGAGCGGCTGCGCCGCACCCGCGTCGAACGAATCATTGAGAACGCCACCCGCACCAATGCCAGCAAGGCGGGCTCCCGCGGCGGCAGCGACCTCAAGCCGGTGAACATGGACTGGCAGTTCACCCACCACATCGACTGGGCCGCCGCCGTTGACACGGGCGCGCACGCGGGCGCCCTCCACGCGTAGCCAATAATTCCGGACGAGCCCCGCTGGATTATCCCTCGGAATTCACTCGAGAACCAGTGGAATATAGATGGTAATTCGATTCCTGCCTGCTGGCGTCATCTATCGATGAAGATATGCTGTGGCATGATGACCGGTGTATCGACGCTCGGTGCCGTAGGAATATTTGTCTTCACGTAGGAGGGCGGAACGTGAAAACGCGCGTAATTGTTGTCGGTGCCGGTCCGGTCGGACTGATGCTTGCGGGGAACTCAAGCTGGGCGGCGCGGACGTCACCGTCTACGACAAGCTGCCCGCTCCGTCGGGAGAATCACGCGCTCTCGGTTTCACCAAGCGCGTCGCCGAGGTTTTCGAACAGCGCAGCCTGCTCACCCGGCTCGGCGAGTACCGCCAGGGCCGGAACGGCCACTTCGGCGGCGTGGCGATCGACCTCGACATGCTGGACGAGAGCCATCACGGTGTGCTGGGTCTGCCCCAGGCCAGGACCGAGGAGATGCTCGGCAACTGGCTGGCCGAGCTCGGCGTACCGGTACGGCGCGGCTTCGAGCTCATCGGCCTGCACGAAACCGGGGACGGGATCACGGCCGTCCTCAACGGCCCGGACGGCCGGCAGGAGGAGAGCGCCGCGTATCTTGTCGGCTGCGACGGCGGCCGGAGCACGGTCCGCACCCTGGCCGACATCCAGGCTCCCGGCTGGGAATCCACGCGCGGGATGTACATGGCCGACGTCACCGGCGTCGAGCTCCCTCAGCGGCCCACCGGAAAGCACGTGCCGGGCGGCAACATGATCCTGTCCGTCAGCCTGGGCGACGGTTACTACCGAGTCCTCATCCACGACCGCAGCCTGCCACCCTGCCCGGACTCCGCCACCCTGACGTTCACCGACGTCGCCGATGCCTGGCAGCGGATGACCGGCGAGTCCATCCACCATGGCGAGGCTCGCTGGATGGCCGCCTTCAGCAACGCCGCCGGCCTGGCCACCGACTACCGGCGCGGCAGGGTCCTGCTCGCCGGGGACGCCGCGCACGAGACTCCCGCTGGCGGGCTGGGGTCTGGCCACCGGCATCCAGGACGCGGTGAATCTCGGCTGGAAGCTGGCCGCGGTGGTGACCGGCTCGGCTCCCGAGAGCCTGCTCGACACCTATCACACCGAGCGTTACCCCTTGAGAGCAGCTGCTGCGCAACACGCACGCTGCCTCGCTGCTGTACCTCAGCGGGGAGGAGATTGACCCCTGCGCGACGTCGTGGGCGAGCTGATGACGGACAAGAACGTGGCGGGCCACTTCGCGGGCATGGTGAGCGGGCTCGGCGTCCACTACGACATGGGCCCCGGCGAGCACCCGCTGCTGGGCCGGCGTCTGTCCCCTACCGTGAGCTGGAGCTGCCCGACGGCAGTCGCACCCGGGTCGCCGAACTGCTCCACGCGGGCCGTGCCCTGCTGATCACCACTGACGGCTCGGGTGAGGCGGAACGGATCGCCGCCGCCTGGTCCCACCGAGTCGACATCGTCGCCGGAACCTGGGTCCCGCTGGAGGGCGACAGCCTCCTGGACGCCGTCCCGGACTCAGCCCTGGTACGGCCCGACGGCTACATTGCCTGGTCCTCGCCCGGCGGCGGCGACCTGTCCGACGCACTGGGCCGATGGCTCGGCGCGGCGCAGGCCGCCGTGAACGCCTAGCCACCAAGTCAACGAACAGCACATCCACACCAATGAATGAGGGAGACACGGGAGCGATGACCTCACCCATCCTGGTCACCGGTGGTACGGGCAATCTGGGGAACCACGTTGTTCCCCTGCTGCAAGCTGCCGGCCACGACATACATGTCCTGTGCCGGACCCCCGGAAGAACACGGAGGGCATCGAGTACTTCGCCGTCGATCTGCTGAAGGGTGAAGGCATCGACCCTGCCCTTGCCGGGGTCGAGACGGTCCTGCATCTGGCGGGCGGCACCAGGGCGACGACAAGGTCACCCAGAACCTGGTCGACGCCGCGAAGCGCGCCGGCATCAAGCACTTGGTATACATCTCGGTGATCGGTGCGGACACCATGCCGATCGGCTGGTTCAAGACGCAGCTGGACGCTGAGAACGCCGTCACACAGTCGGGTATCCCGTGGACGATGCTGCGTGCCGCACAGTTCCACGACATCGTCCTGACGATGGGCGAGAAGATGTCGAAGATGCCCATCGTCCCTGCCCGGGCGGTCTGCAGTTCCAGCCGGTGGACTCCCGTGAAGTGGCGGCCCGTCTGGTGGAGCTGACGTTGGGCACCCGGCCGGCCGCGTGGCCGACATCGCGGGGCCGAAGGTCTACCCCTGGGCGACCTGCTGCGCAGCTACCTCCGGGCCGCCGGGAAAAGCGCCCGCTGCTGCCGATCCGCATGCCTGGAAAGGCCGGCAAGGCCTACCGCGCCGGCGACAATCTCGCCCTCATCGACACCCAGGTCGGCAAGCGCACCTGGGAGGAGTTCCTCGCCGAGCGCGTCGCCTAGGACGCTTGCCTGCGCACACTGTCGGGGCTCACTGTCCGCCCCGACACTGTTGGGCAGTTCGGATTCTGTTGCTTCGCCCCGTTGAGCTGATGCCCGGCGGGGCGAAGTGCTGCGAAGCGGCCGGTGCGGGCGACCAGGTGAAAGCGTCGCAACCACCTGGCGTACAGCGAGCGAGAGTTGCGCGGGGCGTATTGCTGACAGGCAGTTACGGCCTGCCCGGACATCTGCGGGAGCAGTTCGAGGCAGTGACCCGGCGGGCCACTCGGCCGGCGGGGCGGGGCTGCGGGCTGCGGGGCCAGGTCACCGGTGTTCGGCGCGGAGGGCTCATGTTGCAAAGATGCGGCAGTGCCCAGGCCCCTTCCCGGGATCTGGGCACTCGGACATTCCAGGACGTCCTTTCGCGCAGCCGACTACGCCTCCTGGACGGCCTTCTCGTAGAAGCCGTCCTCATGGATCGGCGTCACATGGGCCTCCTGCCCCTGGGACTCCAGCCACTGCGTACGCAGCCGCGCCGCCTCATCATCGGCCTCGGACGCTGGAACCAGTCGGCCGTCGGGCGTCAGGCGTTGCGGCTTGTCGCCGACCGGCCGCCAGTCGAACCTGGCCGCGATCTTGAACAGGTCCTCCTGCGTCAGCGGACCACCGTTGTCCTTCTCCGCCTGCAGCGCGGTGGGGTGGTAGTTCTCGTAGCCGCCCGGCATGTGCAGCGTCAGGAAGTGCGCGCCTTCCCGGGCGGAGTCGCCCAGGTGTGCCGGGTGCCACTGGTGATGTGCGCCATGCTGCTCGGCCCCAGCTCGACGACCTCGTCGTCCACCTGCACGACAAGCCTGCCGGAAACCACGAAGTAGGTTTCCGTCGACTCCGCGTGCGTGTGCAGCGGCGGCCCCGACCAGGCCGGGCCCTGGCGCGTCTCCACCAGCGACGCGGCTCCGTCGGTCATCTGGGCCGACAACACGATCTCGAACCCGCGGCGGCCCTCGGGCCGGTCCCCGGGTGGACGACGTACGCCATGAAGTCCTCTTTCACCTCGACATGTCAATGCACCCCTGATCTAACCCGGGTCCGCCCCGTTCAACTGCGCAGGCGGTCCACGGTTGAACGCGAACCGGCCGGCCTCCGCCGATGCTCGACCGGTCCTCAGCTCCCTGGACTGTGCCAGGGGCGGTGACGCTCAGCCGGGCCGACTCAAGTACTCACGGGCCAACTCGGCCGCTCAGCCTCAACAATCCTCTCGGCCTCTGCTGCGCCGCCTTTCCACTCACGGCCCTTGTCCTGGCAGCCCGCAGCCGCCACCTTCCCAGCAGGACAGCATCCGTGACCCGGCGGCGCAGTCGCACCGAGGCGGTCACTGACGGAGAGTGAGGCTCAGCTCCCCATGCCGAGGCCCGACATGAACGCGGACGGGTACCGGTCGCCGCGCGCTGCGCCCTGCGGCACCGCCTTCTCGATCTCGGCGAGGTCGTCCGTGGAGAGGCTCAGCTCCATCGCGGGCAGCGCCTCGGCCAGCCGCTCGCGAGTGCGGGCACCGACCAGCGGCACGATGTCCTCACCCTGTGCGGCCACCCAGGCGATGGCCAGCTGGGCGACGGTGCACCCTTCGCCTCGGCGACCCGGCGCAGAGCCTCCACGAGGGCGAGGTTGTGTTCCACGTTCCCGTTCGAGAATCGCGGGCTGAAGTGACGGTAGTCGCCGGGGCCGGCGGTGCGGTCGGCGGTGCGGCCGGCGGACCAGTGCCCGGAGATGAGGCCGCGGCTGAGAACGCCGTACGCGGTCAGGCCGATGCCGAGCTCCCGCAGCACCGGCAGAACGTCCGCCTCCACCGCGCGGGAGATCAGCGAGTACTCGATCTGCAGGTCGGCGACCGGGTGCACGGCGTGCGCCCGGCGGATCGTCGCCGCGTCGACCTCCGAGAGGCCGAGGTATCGCACCTACCCGGTGTCGATCATCTCCTTGATCGCGCCCACCGTCTCCTCGACCGGTACCGCAGGGTCCAGCCGGGCGGGACGATAGATGTCGATGTGGTCGGTTCCCAGCCGTGTCAGCGAGTAGGTCAGGAAGTTCTTCACCGCCTCAGGACGGCTGTCGCTCCCGCCGAACTCCGATCCCGGCCCCGCAGCATGCCGAATTTGACGCTCAGCTGGTAACTGTCCCGCTCCCGGCCTCGCAGAGCCTCTGCGAGCAGCAGTTCGTTGTGGCCCATGGCGTAGAAGTCACCGGTGTCGATCAGCGTGACGCCGGCCTCCAGCGCGGCGTGCACGGTGGCGATACTCCCAGCGGTCGGCCGAGCCATAGGCGTCCGACATGCCCATCGCGCCCAGACCCAGCGCGGAGACCGCCGGGCCGGGGCTGCCCAGGGTTCGTACCTGCATCGCGTTCTCCTTCGTCGTCGATCTGTCACCCACCTGCTCCTGTGCCGCGACGTGCGAAAGCGGGGCGTTCCTCGTGGGACATGCACCGTGACCAGCTCGCCGACTTCCTGAGCTGCTCAGCGACCGAAGAGGTGACGGCAGCGACTTGGACTCCTTTGGGGCGCCGGCATCGCGATAGCGCGAAACCGCAGTTCGCGGCGGGTTTCCGACCCAGAAAGCGACTGAAGCGACTGAAGGTCTCAATATGTGACGCCCACGCACACCTCTTCACGGGGTTCATATTGTCCGGTCTCGGATAAGTCCGGGCGAGGCGGGCCCCTGACCTGCGGTGCCGGACTTGAGTGAGACGGGTTTCGCAAGGTCGTCTCACTCAAGTCCGGGTACTGGTCTTCTTGGTCAGATGTGGAGTTCGGGCGGGAAGCCGGTCCAGCGCAGTTCTGCGGGCAGGTGCCGACAGTCAGAGCCGCGTTGCTGTGGTTGAGGCCCATCCAGCGCCACTCGGGCGCGTCGAGGGCAGCCCGGATGAGCCAGCCGATGAGGAAGTTGTGCGTGACAACCAGTTCATGGCGAGGGCGATCTCCGTCGACCGGACCTGTGAATTCCGCAAGTGCTTCCCGCGCCGGCGGTCCACCGTTGCGCTCCTCTTCCGGAAACTCAGCGAGGAAGCTGAGCATGGCGTCGGCCGAATCGGGCGGCAGCTCCTCCTTCGTAGGCAGGTAGGGGATGTAGTCGCCGGCCAGTTCCGACTGGTGCAGTGGGACAGCGGCAAGTTGTGCACTGATCAGCTGGGCCGTCTGCTGCGCCGAGGCCGCGGCCCGTGGTAGATCGCCGAAAGTGGGGTGCTCTGGAACGGGAGAGCAGCACCCGCCAGGACCCATCAGAGTTGTCCGGGTCGGCCAGCCGGATCACCGGCTCCAGGCCAAGGCCACCGGTCAACAGCAGTCGCACGCCAGTGATGCCGCCCGGGCGTGGGTTCTGCAACGTCTGGCGGCCGAGCAGACTGGGCAACGTCGACTTCCCCTCGGGCGTGGCAACGTGTCCGAGGGGAAGTCGCCCTGCGTGGTCGTGCAGCAGTTCCAGCCCTGGACGATGGGGACATCGCTCGCAGGTGACCGCTCGCAGTGAAGGTTGAGCATTCTCACCGAACATTGAGTTCGGCCGCGTCGCAGGTGTGCCGGAACCCGGTAGTGGTCACCTGGACACGACTTCTGTCACCGCGAGCGGCAGCGTACGCACGCGCCGGCCATCGACACAGGCCGACGTCATGGGCAGGTGCCAGATGCGCTGTCCATGAAGCCCATGGTGACAAGCACTGCTTCCCACTGGCGACAACCATCGTGTCCCGAGCGCCGTCGAGCACCAGGTCGTGGAAGTCGTTCGGTCGGTGACATCTCCCGTGGCTCGGCACAACAGGCCAGAAGCCTGTTGGACCCTCGGTGCGCGCACTCGCGGGCGAGCCGGCATGCCGACGGAGTCACGACGTTTGGCTCTGTCGATGACGAGGAGCAGTGTTTCTCTGGCAGTTCGGGAGGCGTTTCCCGCGTCGAATATCGATGGCTTCGGACAGCAGCTCGGTGTCGACTGGCAAGACGGCGTCTGCTGGTCCTCCGAGGCCCGGGACAAAAGCGCTGGCTACGGGCGCAGGTGGCAGCTGTCGTCTCGCCGTTGCCGAGTGCCGGCGGGTGCCACCCGTTCGCGTCGACGTCGAGATCCGGGCTCAGCGAGCACCTCCCGAGGCCGTCGACAACTGCTGTCGTGTGACGTCGACTAAGCCACGACGTTCACCTCCCGACGCTCGGCACAACGCTCTGACCAGCGCACTTAACCATCGTTGAGAAACGATGCCAGTCACCAGCCTTCGCTGAGAATCGCTCAGTCTTTGTCCGGTCCCAGATTTCTGTAGGCACGGCCGGCCCCTGACCAGCGGTGCCTACAGACACGCGGGCGTTCAACGGGCCGTCGTCCCGCTCAAGTCAAAACACCCAGGTCAGATGCCTCGACTTGAGGGGACTGCCTTGACTTCGCGGGGACCGGACATGTGACGGTCTACGGAGGCAACCTGGGCCCCGGCCGGCTCCACCAAGGGGTCTCAGCGTCATTTGTCAAGTCGCTGTCCCAAACGGGGGCAGGCTTCATGCTCCTGACGTGGCAATCTCACTCCGGCGCAAGCGCGAGGCCTCCCGGGGCCGGTACACACCAACCTCTGGCCCGTCTTGTTTGTGGCCCCGTGGCGCTGCTAGCAGCCGGTGCCCTCGGGCGGGTCATCTATAACTACGCCTTCGACTATTTCACGCAAGCGGCCGCCGCCCAGGATCCGCCTAAGCCGGTCAGTATCAATGACGTCCTCAAGGCGACCGTGACCGCGCTGACCCTGACCGGTGCCGTGCTCGCCGGCCTGTACGCATACCGCAAACAGCGACTTGCCGAGGGCGACGCACGCCGCGCGGACGCAGGCCAGCTTGCCGAGCGGTACACCACCGCGGCCGAACAGCTCGGCCATGGCCAGGCCGCTGTCCGGCTCGCGGGCGTCTACGCCCTCGCCCGCCTCGCCGACGACTGGGTGGAACAACGCCAGGTGTGTATCGACGTCCTGTGTGCCTACCTACGCATGCCCTACGAACCCGACCCGACAGCTCCCGAGCACAAGGTCGGTGAGCGGGAAGTTCGGCTGACCATCATCCGCGTCATCCGTGACCACCTACAGCAACCGAAGGCACCCACCGCCTGGTGCAGGCATAACTTCGACTTCACCAGCACCGTTTTCGACGGCGGCAACTTCACAAACAGCCACTTTCACGGCACGGTCGACTTCGGCGGTGCGAGGTTCAGTGGCGGCACGGTCAGCTTCGACCGTGCGACGTTCAGTGCCGGCACGGTCGACTTCGACAGTGCGACGTTCAGTGGCGGCACGGTCAGCTTCGACCGTGCGGAGTTCAGTGGCGGCTCGGTCGGCTTCAACTTTGCGACGTTCAGTGGCGGCACAGTCAGCTTCAACTTGGCGACGTTCAGTCGCGGCAGGGTCTACTTCCGCGGTGCGGAGTTCAGTGGCGGCACGGTCAGCTTCGGCGGTGCGGAGTTCAGTGGCGGCACGGTCAGCTTCGACCGTGCGGAGTTCAGTGCCGGCACGGTCAGCTTCGACCGTGCGACGTTCAGTGCCGGCACGGTCGACTTCGACAGTGCGAGGTTCAGTGGCGGCACGGTCGACTTCCACGGTGCGAGGTTCAGTGGCGGCACGGTCAGCTTCGACAGTGCGCCGTACAGTGGCGGCACGGAGTTCAGTGGCGGCACGGTCAGCTTCGACCGTGCGACGTTCAGTGCCGGCATCGTCAACTTCGGCGATGCGACGTTCAGGGGACCTCGTTCGACTGGGGCCCCATTCCCGTACCAGCGGGCGCCTAGAGGGCGGCCATGTCGTCATGCTCGGTCACTGGCCGCCGTTTCCTGCCAGGTCCATGCTGGCTGTCCGGTCCCAGACTTCTGTAGGCACGACCGGCCCCTCACCAGCGGTGCCTACAGACACGCGGGGCGTTCAACGGGCCGTCATCCCGCTCAAGTCGAGGCACCCAGGTCAGATGCCTCGACTTGAGCGGGACTGCCTCGACTTCGCGGGGACCGGACAGTCTTCATTGCGAGAGGTCACCGCCTTCCCGAGCACCCTCAATCCACTTCGTACGCACTTCGTACGCTGAACGTACGCATGTCGTACGGTTGGTGGGGTAGGGTGTGGGTCAGGAGGTGTTCCATGTCCGAGTTGTTCGATGCGGTTGACGCACTGCTTGCGTCCCGCGCCACGCTGCCGCCGCCGGCGGAGCGCAAGCGGCTTCGTGCCGCGCACGGCCTGACGATCGACGAAGTGGCCAGCACGTTGAAGGTGCGCCGGGCCACGGTGTCCGGCTGGGAGTCCGGCAAGACGGAGCCCCGCCCGCCGGAGCGCGACGCCTACGCCCGGCTGCTGGACAAGCTCGCGGAGCTCTACCCGCCCGGCCGACGCGGCCGCGCCCGTCCAGGACGCCGCGGTGCCAGCCACGTTCACCGGCGCGCCCGATCCGACGGACGCGCCGACTCCGTCCACAGGTCCGGCTCCCGAGGCTGCGGCCATGACTGCAACCGAGAACACCCAGAACCCCGCCCCGCCCTGCTCCCGTTGCCGCTGCTCCGGCGGCTGCGCCGCGTCCGGCGCGCACCACCAGGCCGACGTCGACATCGCGTCGTCCGGGTGCGAAGAAGCGGCCCCGGCCGGAACTCCGGCGGGCGAGGTGGACCCGCGGTTCGAGAACGGTCCGCTGGCCGTCGTCGACGTCGAGGACGGGAAGGTGCTGGCGTACTGCGTCGGCGGCCTGGTCCTGGACGTGCCCGCCAAGTCCCTGCCGTCCCTGATCGACTGGACGCTCAAGGAGGCGAAGCTCGGGCAGCCGAAGCTGTCCGGCCCGGGGAGCCGGCCGACCCGCTGCTCGTGCTCACCGAGGCCGCCCTGGAGCGCTACGGCCTGCCCGTCGCCCTCACGGAGGAGGAGCGGCACGCCGGGCGGATCCCGCAGGGCCACAAGGTCATCAAGCAGCTGACCCGCGCGGACTGGAAGCTGACGAAGCGCGGGTTCGGGCCGTGGGCGCGGATCTACCGTCCCGCGAAGGGTTCGGACCGCCAGTGCGTCCAGCTGTGCATCCCGTCGTGGAACGCGCTGGACGCCCGGTTCTGGGCGGCGCCGGACAGTTGCCGCCGGCGGAGCTCGCCCGCGTGCTGGGCGTGTACGCGTCCCGGGTGATGACACCGCGCGGCTCCACCGCCGTCACCGGCCTCGAGCTCATGACCGCCCTGCACCCGCCGACCCACGCCGTGCGCGATGAGGAGACCGGCGCCCTGCGGCAGGCCGACGAGAAGACGCCCGGTCGCTGGGCACGGAGCCGGTGGACTGCGCGCCGTGCGAGGCCCCGGACGGGCACCCGGTGCTCAACGAGCTGGAGCTGCCGCGCTTCCATGTGCGCGGCCCGGCGGAGAAGCTGTTCGAGGAGGCGTACGACTGGGCGCGGCCGATGACCGATGCCGAGTGCACCCTGCGCCACCTGGTCGGCCTGGACGTGAACATGGCCTTCGCCGCCGGCGCGAACGGGCTGAACGTCGGCCTCGGCGAGCCGACGCACGTCAAGAACCCGGCGTTTGACCCGAAGCTGCCCGGCTCGTGGCTGGTCGACCTGTCCCACGTCGACCTGTCGAAGGTGAAGGTCGGCAAGGAGTGGGTGGAGCTGGACGGCAGCCTGTTGCCTTCCCCGTTCACGCCGAAGGGCGACCGCCCGACGGGACCGGCCTGGTACGCGACGCCCACCGTCGCCTACGCCCAGGAGCTCGGCTACGACGTCGCGCCGTCCGAGGCGTGGGTCCGGTACGACAACGGCCGCTACCTGGACGGCTGGTACCAGCGACTGCGTGACGCCTTCCTCGCCACGATGGCCGACCTCGGCGTCGACGCCGACCTGTCGCCGGAAGACTTCCTCGCCGCGATGGACGGCTACAAGGAGCGCGACCCGGAGCTGACGATCGTCATCACGGCGATCAAGGCGACGGTCAAGGGCGGCCTGGGCAAGCTGCGCGAGCGGCCCCGGGCGAGGGCTGGCGGCCGGGCGAGCGGTGGCGGGCCCTGGAACGCCCGACGTGGCGCCCGACATCCGGGCGGCGGTCATCTCCCGCACCCGGATCAACCTCCACAGGAAGATCGTCAAGCACGCGGCGTTCACCGGGCAGTACCCGATCGCGATCCTGTCCGACTGCGTCGTCTACGCGGCCGGCGGGCCCTCGCCGCTGGACTTCCTGCCCTACCGGGAGGGCAAGCCGCTGCCCGGCGGCTTCAAGCTCGGCATCAACCCCGGCCTCGTCAAGCACGAGGGCACCCAGTCCGTCCTGTGGGGCGAGGAAGTCCGCGAGCGGTTCGACGCGCCGGAGCTCAACCTCGCCCGGTCCATCAAGGACGGCACCGTCACCGACGTCGACAACGGAGAGTAGGAGAAGGCCACGATGAGCCTGATCGGGGACGGCCTGGAGAAGGCGGTGCAGAAGGCGTTCACGCGCCCGGCACCGAAGAACGCGGGCCCGCAGATGCGGTACCTGGTCAAGCAGCTGGGCGGCACCAAGGCGGTCGCCCAGATGCTGCGGGTCTCCCAGCGCACTGTCGAGCGGTATGTGAAGGACCAGATCAGAAGCCCCGCCCCGACCTCGCCGCGCGCATAGAGCGCGAGGTGAAGAAGCGCTGGCAGCCGCAGATCCGGGCCAAGGCCAAGGCGAAGGCCGCGTCCACGGGAGGCATTGTCATCGACACCCGCGCCCGCATGGGCTACACCGCGCCGATCGGGTCGACGGACCAGGACCGCATCCGGCACCTGACCGTCGCCCTGCCCCGGTCTACGCCGCCCGCCTCTTCGAAGCCCAGGAGGCCGGGGCCAGCGACACCCAGCTCCAGGAGATCGCGGCCGAAGCGCTCAAGGAGGTCTACTTCCAGGATGGCGGCCGCCGCGCCGGCTCCCTGGACGAGGTCCGGTTCACGGACATCGAGCACCTCGAGTTCGACCTGTAGCCCCGCCATACCCCGAACAGCCTGCGAGCCCGGACCGATGCGGTCCGGGCTCGCAGGACTTGCCCAGCGACCGGGCGCAGGCGATTTCGGCTCGGGTGCTGTCTCCGATGTAGTCGCCGACTAAAGCGCCTGAGTTCGCCAATACTGAGCACTCGGCGCCCCGAACCTGGGCGTTCGTCGCGTGTCGGTTGGCGATCATCGTCGTTCTTTCATCCAGCAGGCGGGGCAAATGTCGCGGCCATCGCGGGTCCGGTGCCATTAGCTTGTCATTTATCCAGTCGGCGGGGCTTGGTGCCCTTCTTGTGATGGGCGGGTCTGGTGTACGCCTCGCCGGTTGCGAGGACCCGTCCCACATCGTGACGGGTTGCCGAACGGCTGTTTCTTGAACCGAGTGGGCGGCCGGGGCCAGGTCGGGAGGGTTTGGCCGCACGCGCTGGCGTCGGGGTCTGAGCATGGAGGTTCCTGAACCCGGTTCAGGCGGGGTCGTTGTCACCCGCGCAGTGTGCCTCCCGGCCTCGGTGGTCCGGGCCGGTTCACCGGCGGTAGCAGTGACTTAACCGCTCTGTTCTGGTGAGCTGAAACAACCAGCCTGGCCCTACTGGCCAGGGCCAGAGCACTATCACCGCTGATAGCGGCCTGGCCCTACCCGCAGGGCCGGACCTGGGAAACTAGGGATCATGACCGACCGTCGACCGCTCTCGCTGCCCGCCTTCTCCGAGCCCGCTTCCGACGCTCCCGTACCCGCCCATGCGGGTGGGCGCCGGCTGATGCCGGTCGAGCAGGGCGCCGACTTCCGCCAGCCGCCCGGCGAGACCGAGCCCGTACCCGCCCCGGCCCGACGTCCGCTCGCCCCCGGCGGCCTCACCTTCTCAGACCCGGACCGCCATATCTGAGCGCTACCCACGTCCAGGACCAGCTCACCACTAGCCCCACCGCCCGGTGTGCCAACACCTCCACCTGGACAGTGGTCGTAGCCGGCCCGGCTCCCACCTCGGATACCGTGTTCCTCTACGGGGTGCCATAACGGATGTGACGCCCCCACCGGAGGTAGTCAGCGTTGAGTTCAAAGCGCAGCAAGAATCCAGCCCTTCCCGTACTTGACGACGCATTCCGACTCGCGTCGGTCAAGGACGCCGAAGAGTCCACCCGTGACTTGGCCGCGCGGCTGGCCGCCACCGAGCTGCGCCGCGTTTCCCACCCGGGCCGGGTCACCTGGGAGCCCACCGATCAGGCCGAGCCCGTACCGGTCCCGCCGACTGTGGTCGACGGTGACGGGGACCTGTGGCTGCGGGACCGGGGCACTGGCACCTGGACCATGCCCGAGTTCAATCCGAAGGAGTTCCCGGCCCGCTGCGGCGAGGTTCTGACGTGGAACCAGCTTGCCTGCGAGTTCGGCCCGCTTACCGCACTGGCCGACGATCGCCGCATCGGCGGCGGCCGGCGCTGACCGCGGTAGCTGGGAGCTCCAGCTCACCGCCGAGCTCGACGATGGCGGCGAGCAGGTGAGCGTGGTGGTCGGTCACGATGTCTCCATGTTGCAGCCGGATACGTCGTCGCTGTCCGTGGGGTCGGGGTGAAGAAGCGGGTGTAGCGGAGTCCGGTCTCCGGAGTGATGTTGAACACCGCGCATAGGTGCTGCGGGTCAGCGCCGGTGACGGCGGCCTCTTCGAGGATTCGGTCCTCGCGAAGTTGCTGGGCGGTGCCCGAGAGGCCGCGCAGCAGAGGCTGCATCCAGCCGGTTGTGACCGGGGCCCGGGTGTGCGCGGTCTGCGAGCTGATGAACACGTGACGGTTGCGGGTATGTGGCCAGCGCTGGTGCCGGAGGTGTATGTAGTCGACAGCGGCCTGCTGGGTGAAGGCGTCGAGGGGTGATCGATGTCGCCGAGCGTGAGCCGGCCGCGGGTGAAGTCGATGGCGGTCAGGGGCAGCGCTCGGGCCTGGGCAGGTAGAGCGCATGGATGCCGACGAGGGCGATCAGCAGCTTCAGGGCGGGGTTGGTCTCGGCGGCTGCGGTCAGACGCCCTGGGTAATCACGGTGACGGCGGTTCCCGCCGGGTGGTCAGGGTCGGCGGGTGAGGACGGCGTCGATGCGGGAGGCGCCGTCGACCCAGGCCGCGGCGGCCTGTGCTGTGAAGCCGAGCACAGTCTGGATGTCATCCCGTCGAGCCTCGGTGGGCAGGTGCCAGATCCCCTGTGGTAGGCGGCGGATGTTGGCATGTGTGCCTCCTGCGGCATTACCGCGTGAGGCATGAAGGGTACGGGTACGTACCCGTACCCTTGTGGGTGGGAAGGAGCACGATGATGTCTGATGCCAATGTCCGTATCCCTGAGGAAGCCAAGGATCGGCTCGCCGCGATCGCGGCCTCGGAGGGTCTGTCGCTGCGCGCCTATCTGGCGCGTCTGGCCGAGACGCTGCTGACCCCGGCGGAGCGTGCCGAGCGGGCTGAGAAGGCTCGGGCGGCGTTGAGGGAGTGGAGCGGCTATGCCCCGACCGCTGCCGAGCAGGATGACCTGGACCTCGAGCTGGACCGTCGTCTGGCGCAGGTGGCGGGCCGGTGAGCGACTCCATGCACATCGTTCTGGACGACACGGCGATGGCCGCGGCCGGGCAGGGCAATGTCCTGGCATCCCGGCTCATCCACCGGGCTCACGCGGAGCCGGGTTGGTTCCTGTACGTCCCGGCCTGCGCGCTCGTGGAAGCCGACCGTGCCCGGCCGGGCACGGCGGAACACCTGGCCTCCCTGCCCGGCGTCACGGTCCTGAATCTCGACCTGGCCGCCGCGCTGGCCGTCGCGCAGCAGGAGACCTGGGCCGCGGCTCACAGCCAGTACGCGGCGCAGCCACCGCTGATCGTCCCGACAGTGCGATCATCGCCACCACCGCCCGCACCGGTGGGCGGGAGAACCGGTCCGCATGCTGGACCTCACCCCTGACCACAGCAACTGACGACTGCGGCCCCTACCCGGATCCGGATCCGGGTAGGGCCGCAGTCGTTATCGGGTGCTGCGCAGGTGTTCGCGTCGGTCGGCAACCAGGTTCTGCCAGCGCCGGCGAACGGACTGGTCACTGCTGAGCCACACCACGGGGAGGGGCGGGCTGAAGTTCCCCTGAACGTGGACAGCGAATGCTTACGCTGCGGGGTGAGGTCCTGCCTGAGCAGGGTTCTCGTTTCGAGCGGGGTGACGTATCCGTGGTCGGGGTGCCGACGGAGCCGGCTGCGGTTGTACTCGACCTCGATGTAGTGGAAAACGTCGGCCCGGGCGGCCTCGCGGGTTTCCCAGGCGATGGTTCCGATCTCTGCTTTGAGGACGGCGAACCAGCTTTCCGCAGCAGCGTTATCGCAACAAGAGCCGACACGTCCCATCGACTGCCTCATGCGCAACTTGCCTATCTCGACGCGGAATTCCTCGCTTGTATACTCGCTGCCGCGGCCGGTACGCATGACGCAGCCGTCCTCCAGGCCACCGCGTCCGGCCGCCATCCTCAGAGCGGCGACCGGCAGCTCGGCGCGGTGGTGGTCGGCCATCGCCCAGCCGACCACCTCCCGCGTCGCGAGATCGATACAGGTCGCCAGGTACAGCTTCCCTCAAGCGTCACCAGTTCCGTCATCTCGCCGACCAGGCGCATCCCGGGCGGGGTGCGGTGAAGTCCCGGCCGATGAGATCGGCGGCGAACACCGCCCGCCTGGCCTGGCGGGTCAGGCCGCGGCGCCGCCGCCGGGTGATCCCGGTGATGTGATGGACCCGCATCAGCCGTTCGACCCGCTTCCCGTTGACGTTCCGGCCTGCCCGCCGCAGGGCCGCGTGGATCCGCGGAGCTCCGTATGCGCCGCGTGAGCCGGCATGCAGCACCGGATCTCGCCCACCAGCAGCTCCTCGGCCCTCTTCCGCACCGCCCGGGCCGGCCACGAGGACAGGTGCGCGTAGTAGGTGGAACGGGGCACTCCCAGCACACGGCACAGGAACACGACACTGTGACCTGCGGGATTGTCCTCGCACGCCTTCTCCGCGTTGATGAAGCGACACCGTGCGGCGGTGTCTACCTCATCTTGTCCCGCGCGAAGAAGGCGGTCGCTTTTCCCAGGACCTCGATCGTGGCCTCCTGCTCGCGGACCTTCCGCCGCAGCCGGACCAGCTCCTCACGTTCCGCACTGGTCAGAGCCCCGGCCGGACTCTCATCACGGTCAGTCTTCGCCTGCTTCACCCACCCGCGCAGCCCCTCCGGACTCACGCCCAGGTCCCGGGCGACCTCGGTGACCGTCTTGCCCGAGGACAGCGCCAGAGCGACCGCGTCCCGCTTGAACTCGGCCGTGTACCTCGAACTCACTACCTGTGACTGCTTTCTCCGGGACCATCCGTCCCAGTATCAAGCTGTCCAGCTCACAGGGGAACTTCACTCTGCCCGCTACACTCCCACCGCTCCACGTTTCCCCAGGTCAAGCCACGAAGTACTGCTGGAGTACTAGCCGGACACGGGTGTCAACTGCTCATCCGCCCACTCGGCGAAGGTGGTGAGCGGGATGCCCAACTCCTGGGCGAATGCGGATCGGGCGGGCTGGAGGACCACGTTGTTCCACTCGTGTCCGGCTCCCCACTTCGGCATACCCGCGTCGAGGGCCTCTTCCATGTTCATGGAGGGCGCGGTCACGGGCACGCCCCAGGCGGCGGACAAGGTCTGCGCAATCTGCTCCATCGTGCACAAGTCGCCGGCCAGTTCCAGTTCCACCTGGTGGAACCGGTCGGGGTCTCGGAGGGCGTGCGCCGCGGCCATGCCGATGTCCTGCACGGCCACCAGGGCCAGTTCGGTGTCCGGCTTCAGTACCGTCAGCAGTCCGCCGCGGGGCCCATTGGGCGCCAGCAGGTAGGTTCTCCATGAAGAAGGCAGGCTTGATCACCGTCCAGCGGGCAAAACCCGCACCATGCACCGCCTCCATGATCGCCTGCTTGGTGTGGAAGTAGTCCGCCATCGCCGCCCAGCGGCCCTCGGCCCAGCCGGCGACCCGGGTGTGTTCACCGACTCCACTGGTCGAGGACTGTACGAACTGCCGTACTCCTCCGGCCATCGCCGCGTCCACCAGGTTGGTGGCCTGGGCGAGTTCGCTCGCGAAATCCACGCTGGTCTCGGTCATGGGCGGCATCTGCACCGAGAACACCGCGCGGACCCCTCGACCGCAGGGCCGAGGGAGGCCCGGTCGGAAAGATCCGCCCGCACCAGTTCGGCGCCCAGGGCCTCGATCGCCTGGGCGGGTTTCGACCACGGATCGCGTACGAGCGCGCGTACGGGCACCTCGGCGGCCAGAAGTGCGCGAGCCGTGGCCCCACCTTGCTGGCCGGTGGCGCCGGTGACCAGGACGATATCGCTGCTGCTGGGCATGGTTGCTGCTCCTCACGGATCGGAGAGATAAACGGCGGGGCCCGCCGATTTGCATGCCGCTAAGATATGGCGGGGATCGCCGTTTAGCAATGAGGAGATCATGACCGGTCAGCGCTCGGACGCCCGACGCAACTATCAGCGCATCCTTTCCGTCGCCGAAGCCGAGGTCGCCGCGCACGGCGCCGAGGCATCCAGGAGCAGATCGCCCGCACCGCAGGCGTCGGTTCGGCGACCGTGCGCCGTCACTTCCCCACCCGCCGTGCTCTTCTCGAAGCTGTCTTTCAGGGCGCATCGAGGGCCTATGCGAGCGCGCTCACCGGCTGAGTGCGACCAAGGACGGCCGCACCGCACTCCTGGAGTGGCTCCACTCCTTCGTCCTCTACGCCGTCTCAGCCCGCGGATTCGCCCATATCCTCAGCTACGAGCCCCCACCGAAGAGCCCTCCCCGAACAGCTGTGGCAGCAGAATCGAAGCGGCCGGAACTCCCCTACTCCAGCGGGCCATTCGCGACAAGGCGGTTGCACCGCACGTCACCTTTCACGACCTGCTGACCCTCTCCGTCGGCATCGCCCTGGCCACCGAGCACCACAAGGACCCCGATATCCAGGCCGGCCGCCTCTTCCGCCTCGCTGTGGAAGGGCTCAGTCCTGAGCAGAGCACAGCCGGGGTGCCCGGGAACTCCGGCTCTTCGGCACTGGTGACAGAAAGTCTGCCGAATGAGCGCGTGTGACAAGTGGGATGCCTCATCGGTGATAACCAAGCTGCCTCGGCTGACCCTCTCCGCCAGCTCATCCGACGTCGCCGGTGACAACTCCTGAGCTTCGGCTTACCCGGACGATGCGGTCCGGGGCTCGCAGGGCGGTATTCGTTCGCGGTCCAGCTCAAAGTCGTCGAACGACGGCTCGTCGGGCACATCAAACTGGGCATACAAGCGCGCCCGCGTCGTCACGTCCCGCAGACTGACCAGGCCGAATGCGGCCTCGGTATAGCCAGGATCGAATGATTAATTCCAAGGGATGCCTGCGGCGGGTGTGGGTGTGCGGCGGCCAAGCCACCGCAAGACGGTCAGGCGGCGGGCTGCCGGCCCTGGGTGTCGAGGTGGCAGCGGGGGCGGTCAGGCGTCAGGATCGACTTCGGGGTGCGTGAACCGCACGGGTTTGCCCAGCGACCGGGCGTAGGCGATTTCGGCTCGGGTGCTGTCTCCGATGTAGTCGCCGACTAAAGCGCCTGAGTTCGCGATTTCTGAGGCGCTGGCACCAGGAACTGGCCTTGCCGCCCGGGATCCTCGGCTGTGTGCGGCTCGGTTCCGACTGATTCGGTGTCGAAGTGCATGACGTTGCGGCCTCGACATGCGGCCGTTGCAGTTTCTCGTGCCGGACGCCACGACCCTCGCTGGTGTCCTGGAGGCTCCTCGGCTGGGCCCGCTTAGCGCAGAGGCTACTTCGGGTCGCAAGATGATCCTGGGGAGGGTAGGAAGCATGCTCGAAGTACCATCCTGCAAGGTTCTCCGGTCGGCACTTCGCAGCCTCGACCGTGGCGCGGTCGGACGGAGGCATATGTGTAGAGGGCAGAGGGCGATGAGTGTGGCTGAGAGTTGGTCTCGCGTGATGACCCTTCTTCGGCAGCACGCCCCGGCCGATCACGCGGATCTGCCAGGGCCCGCTACGGAGCAGATGCTCGCGGCAGCCGAGGAACGGATGGGGATCTCCTGCATGGGGACCTGCGGACGTGGCTGTTGCAGAACAATCTGGATCTGCCAGCGGAAGACGTCGACGACGACGTGATGTGTTGCGGCTTCGACGGGTTCCCCGACGAGGGAAGCTTTTCTGGGCATTCGGGCGATGGAGAGGCTCTATGCGAACCGCTCCCGGTCCGGTGGATTCGACCCGCCGGACCAGCCGGACGATCCGTTCTGGCGTAATGAGTGGATCCCGTTCCTTTCGGACCAGGACGGCTGGATGGGAAAGTTCATCGACGTGCGGGACGGGCGCGTCGGCAGATGGTTCGTGGGTGAGATCACGGTCACGGGCGAGTACGAATCGATGGCCCACTATTTCGACTCCGTAGCAAAGATGCTGACGAAGATCGCCGATGGCAGCTACCCGGTCTGTAAGGTCGCTGACGGTCGACTCGTCTGGTCGTGAGACGGTTCCCAACCGCATGACTGCCATTGCCAATCCGTCCTCACCCTGGCCGGAGCGGGGACTCGGTTGCGGAGACACAGGCGGGGCGGTTGCCGGTTACGGCTTGTCCTCCTGGTCTCGGTCGGACAAGGGGTCGGGGTGGAACGTCCGGGTGTAGCGCAGTCCTGTGTCGGGGTGATGTTGAATACCGCGCACAGGTGCTGCGGGTCGGCGCCGGTGACGGCGGCCTCTTCGAGATCCGGTCCTCGCGGAGTCGTTGGGCGGTGACCGGAAGATCCTTGAGCAAGAGCTGCATCCAGCCGATGGTGACCGGCGTGCGAGAGTGCGCGGTCTGCGAGCTGAGGAATAGGTGGGGGTTGCGGGTGTGTGGCCAGCGTGAGTGCCGGAGTTGGATGTAGTCGGCGGCGGCCTGATGGGTGAAGGCATCGAGAGGGTGGTCGATGTCGCCGTGCAAGAGCCGGCCGCCGGTGAAGTCGATGGCCGCCAGAGGCAATTCGCGGGCCTGGTGGGGGTAGAGCGCGTGAATGCCGATGAGGGCGATCAGCAGCTTCAGGGCGGGGTCGCTCTCGGCGGCCACGGCCAATGTCTGGATCACCTCGGGGCTCAGCGGCGTGGGCACCGAGGCGGGCCTGGCCCCAGGCTCAAGCCACGTGCGGGGTTGGCGAACAGCAGCCGTTGGCTCCTGAGCGTTTTGAACATGTTGCGCAGCGCGACGACTTCGTTGTGCGGTGCCGCGCACTGGGACAGCCACTCCGTGAGGTCGGCGCGGGTGACCTGGCGAAGGGTGCGGTAGCGCTTCGAGCAGTCGAGGAGGAACGGGATCGAGGCGTCGACTTGGTTGCGGACAGTGGCGGTCGAGCGGGGACGGCGGCGGGGCCCGCCGTGTCGGACGATGCGGATCCACACGAGGGCTTCTGCGCGGATCTCCGGGTGCACCTTGCTGAGCCGGCGTTGGATCCACGCGTCGAGGGGTCGATGCGGTCGTCGTCGAGGAGGTCGAGGCGGGCGAGGACCTCGGTCACCCGGGTGGTGGCGCGTGTGGCTCGCTGGCGCGGCAGCGTGGCAACGGTGCTGGCCTTGATGCGTTCGTGCGGACCGTGGACGGCGGTCAGCAGGTACAGGCTTCGCAGCACCCGCTCGCGCAAGGCCGGTGCCCAGCCTGGGCCTCGGCGCTTGCCTCGGCCTGCACGGAGACGTAGGCGGTGAAGGTGGGATCGATGGGCTCGACATCGGGCACGGTGACGCGCGACATGTCCCGCTCGGCGATGAACAGCGGCTCCTGACGCCACCGAGGCATCGCCCAGGATGAAAGGCCAGTGTGCTGGTGCGCTTCGGGTGAGCCGCGCTCCCGCGTCCGGGCGGCAAAGGTGGACCCGCCGGACCAGATCGGCGATGAACAGCTGCTGCCCGGTGGTGGCCGCGGTGGTGAGTCCGGTCGCTGCCAGGTCCGTGGAACGGCTTGGGCCTGGCAGCGGCACAGTCGGCATACTCCGTGCTTGAGGAGCGGCACGGTGCGGCGGCAGGTCGCGCAGGTGCCGGTCTCGTGCCCGCGGTTTCGTAAGGAGGTGCAGGCGGCACAGCGGCCGTGGCGGTGCCAGGTGCCCCAGGCGAGGCAGTCGCTGCAGCTGTCCGCGTACGGCACGCGGGGATGACAGCGACGGCAGTAGCCGCCGACGTAGTGGGCGTCGCTGCCGCATGCTTTGCAGGTCGGCGGCGGAAGTTCGGGATGCAGACAGCTGAAGCAGCGGAGCCGGCCGTACTCCGCGATCTTGTCGCCGCACTGCTTGCACGGCCGGGGCTGCAGGTTCACAGCGGTGGTTCCGTCCGACCGACCCGACGTTCGATCCTGGGGTGCTCGCCAGCGACCGCCGCCGGGGCGGACGTGCTTGCGGGACGCCGAGCGCGGGCCTTCTCGGGCTCCGGGGCCAGAAGGTCGTTGGGTTGGCAGCCCAGGACCTCGCAGATGATGTCGAGGTCGTCCAGACGGATGGTGACCGGCTGCCCGGACCACAGATTGGACATCTTCCCCGCGCTGATCGTCAGGCCCGCGTCAGCAGCATCGACTGCAGCTGCGAGGCCTTCCAGATGTCGCGCTGCGCGGCGGCCAGCCGCAGGTTCCACTTCATGACGGCTCCTGTCACGGACTATCCGGTGAACCGAGACGCGGCCCGCTGGCCGGCGGAAGTCCAGGCGTCCTCGATGTGGGTCTTGTTGACGTGGACGTAGATCATCGTGGTGTTGATCCAGCGATGACCGAGCAGCTCCTGGATAGCGACGACGTTCATGCCCTGTGCGTACAGATCGGACGCGGCGAAGTGCCGGAGCGCGTGCGGAGTAGCACGGCCGGACCAGCGAGGCAGGTGGCGTTCCACTGCCTCCGCCATCGCGCCCGTATTGCGCTGGTGCTCACGCGCTTGCAGCGGCCACCGGGATCGCGGCGTTCGGAGGAACAGCGGTGCACCGGGCTCATCGAGGTGCCCGTCGAACTCCCACCGCGGGCCCTGGAGCCACCATTCGAGGAGTTCACGAGAACCGTTGATGAGCGGGACCAGGCGCTCCTTCTTCTGACCGCGGCTGCCCTTACCGCGCAGCAGCACCTTGCCGAAGGTGCCCAGGTCCCAGCGGATGTCGTGGACTTCGAGCAGACACAGTTCCGAGACTCGCGGGCCGATGAGGCTGGCCAGCCGGCATGCGGTGTAGTTACGGACACTCGGTGCGTACTTCCGAGCCGAATGTAGATCGTCGCGCCATCCGGCGAAGAGTCGATCGACGTCCGCGGCCGGCAGCGGGATCCGCACCCGCATGTTGGTCTTGCCTCGTGGGCGGTTGATCTCATCGACCGGGCATTGCACCAGCACGCCGGTCGCCGCGTGGATATCGGCCTGATGCCGCACCTCCAGGAACTCGAAGTACGTCGCCAGGGCGTGCGCCTTGCGGACCTTGGTCAGCGTGGCCAGCCTTCGCTGGTCCTCGCCGAAGAACCGGTCGAGGTCAGTCGGGATCAGCTCCCAGAGCGGGCGGCCGCACCAGCCGCGCACCTCCATCAGCGCATCCACGTCGCCGGAGATCGTCTCGTCGGCGATTCCGGCCGCCGCCGGGCAAGCACGAACTCAGACAACAGGTCCTGCTCGAAGTCCGCTATGTCCTGCGGTGACTGCAGCAGCGGTCGAGATCGGATTGGTGCAACGACAGCGAGCGACATCCCGCCCCTCAACTTCGCCATACCCAGCGGAATCTCAGGCTGCCAGATAGAAGCTCATCAATTCTGAGACTTCCTCGCTGTTCACCCTTGAGGGTGACGGAGGGCCGTCGACGCACTCCGCAGGACCGGGGCACCGCTCGCGGGGAGCGGGCGATGGGGAACTCAGGCGCACATTCACAACGAGCACCTCATCAGCAAGCCGGATCTTCGCTCGGTGCAGATCGCCGAGTCGAACCTTCAGCGCCTCGGCCTCGCCAGGATCGGACCAAAGTTCGTGCGGCGACTTCATGTCAAAGCCCGGTTTGACGACAATCTTTCCGGCTCTGGTCTCCCGCAGATCGGCCTCGGTCATCTCGGTCATGAAGCGGGTGGAGCCGCAGATCACGACGATACGCGGGAGGCTCAACAGCCTCTTCGCGTCGGCGATCTTCTCCTCGGAGGATGTCGTCATGCCTTCCACCGTACGGACGGACGCTGACAGCCTGCCGTAGCCACCTGTGCCGACGGCGGGCCACTGTCCACAGGGGTCCGCTGGCCTCATAGGTGGCATGAGTGATCACGAGCAGCAGTAGCCTGCCCGCGCCTCGGCAAGGTCCTGGAGGCCCTCGCGCGGGCGGAGCGGAAGGTCTTCACCCGGGCCGCGCCGAAATCCGCAAATGCACAGGTGAAATTTCTCCTCACGCGGGTGAAGGGGTCGACCAAGGCCCTGGCGGAGCGCCTGGGCGTATCACGCCGCACGGTGGAGCGCTACCGGGCTGAGAAGCTGACGACCCCGCAGAAGCGCCTCCAGGCCGCCCTGGTGGAGGAGACGGAATCTGAGTGGCAACCGCAGGTCAGAGCGCAGCGCGCGCACAGGCGTCCACCTCCAGGGGGATGATGGTGGACGTGACGGCGTACTTCGGATTCACCTGTACGGGAAGCTCGGACGACGGCCGCGAGCGCCAGATCACCACGGACATCTCACCCACCTACGTGAAGCAGATCCTAGAGCTCTAGGAGGCCGGTGCGACGGAGGAGGATCTGCATCCGATTGTCGCTGAGGCCATCACCGAGTCGTATTTCACAGAATGGGGCACACGGGCTGATGGCCTGCGCGCGGACTTCACGTCCGTGTCGTCAATTTCCTTCCGGTTCTGACCTGGCTGAATTCCGCGCCTGCTATAAAGCAATCCGGCGGGCCGTCGAAGCGCGCTCTGGTGGCGGCCCGCTCCGAATCCGCCCACGAATGCGAGGCCGAAGATGACCAGGATGTGGCCGCCCGGCGGCGCCGTCGCGGTGGAGGTGCGCAACCGCAGGGTGGCGAGCCTGCGTACCGCCGGTTCCACCGTCGCCGAACTGGCGGCGCAGGCCCTCGCGGCCAGCGCCCAGGCCCCGCCCATCGTCCCGCCCGGCCGCCCGGCCCTGCCGCAGCAGGCCGCGAACCCGGCGCCCGTGATCCGCCAGCCGCTGTCGGCGAACGACGCCTTCGGCGGCCCTGTGCCGGTCCGGTACTCGCTGGAAGAGGCGTGGGAGAAGGGGATCCTGCCGTGGAAGGCATCGACGGCGCGCACCTACCTGCGCAAGCGCTCCCGGAGCGCGGCATCCCGGTGCCCCAGGGCGAGCTGGACGGGCAGACAGTCCGGTACACCGAGGACGAACTGACGATCTGGCGTACGGCCTGGCAGAAGCAGGCCGGCCCCACCACCGGCCGACCGCCCGCAGGCCCTCCGGAGCCGGTGTCACGCTGACGGACGGTCACTGGCACGCCCTTCGCGATGTCGGATCTTACGTGTCACGCTGCCCCGAATGTGCCCCGTTTGTCCGCTTCTTGAGGCCGTAGGGCTCTCCAGAGGCCGTTTTCGGGGATGGTGCGTGACACCTAAAATTGAACATCCTGCGCACTTGTGAGTAGTACGAAGCGTAGTTACGGCCCGGGTTCCTGCGGAGTGCTCCCGGGCCCGCCTGCCCGGCGATACCTTGGTGAGAAAAGCCAGTTCTACCCTCTGGAGTCCTCGATGAGCGAACAGTCGGCCCCGCCGACACCGCCGCCCGGCATCTGGAGCCCGCGGCCGCCGACGCGGTGCGCGCGTACGCGGCCAAGACCCGCGCCGACGCCGACCGGTTCGCCGCAGTCCTCGAGGACATCGCCACCAACGGGCTGCCCGACCCCGAGCAGTGCACCCCGTGGGAGGAGCTGCGCGAGGCCCACCTCACCCGCCTCGCCTCGCAGCGCCCGGCCGTCGCCTGATGACCCACCAGCACCGCCAGCGCCGCGCCGGATCGCGTTTTCCGACTCCGCCGCGAAGCAGCTGGAGAACTGACCAGCGAGGCGGAGATCCACGCCCTGGACCGCGCCCTGCTCGTCGTCTCCGTCAACCCGGACGTCGGCGAGCCGATCCCCGGCAGCGCCGCCGGTCCTCAGCTGCGCGAGGGAGCAGTCATGGAGTCCGGCACTCGTCCGGCCTGGCTCACGCTCCTGTGCCCGAACCACTCCGAGAGCTCCCAAGTGGCCCGGCGCCGCGACGCACACCAACACCGGCTCGATGTCGTGCGGCACCGTGCTGGACTACCGGTCGACTGAAGAGATGTTCCAGTCGCACGCCGACCTGTGGCTGACACCCCTGACCGGGGTGCGGCCGGACGCCTTCGGGGTGTCTGGTCCGAGGTTCTGAACGAGGCCGATCGCGTCCTGGACGCCCGCCTGGAGCGGAAAGCCGACGGCGAGCGAGGGTGAAGTGCTGCAGGGCATGCTGACGATGATGGATCTGGCCTGTCGATCGGCTGCCGAGGGCAACCTCACGCAGGCTGCCATGTCCCTCGTCCTGCGAAACACTCGCCCTGCGCCTCTGACGTGCCCCTGCTCCACACCGCTCTTGCACCCCAATGTAGGTAGGTACTTCTAGTGCCTATCTGCGGGTTGAGTTCTCCTCCCCTGAGGGCGGAGCTCTCGGCGCAGGCTCGCTGTGCGCCTGACCTCTCCAGCACACGCCGGAGGTCAGTCGTTTTCGACGTTGGCTCCGTGTTGGGTGCCGCATCCCTCGAAGACATTTGGGAATCCATGGGTGATCACGAGGCCGTATGAGGCGGGAGGTCACAGTCCTGGTTCGTCCACTGAATGGCGCCGAGGGTCCAGATCGCGAACGCGATGACTGCAATGTAGGTCGTGAGATTGCGTGGGGACCGCCGTCCTCCCGGGCTGTCATTGTTCCGGGGAGGCAGCTGGGCACCCCGCTCTTCGGAGGTAACCAAGGGTGCTTGCTGTCTGCGGGACGCCATCCGGCTTCGTCGTCTGCCATGCGCTGATTGTCGAGCGCAGTGATTCGTATAGCCATAGCCCTGCCGCTCACCTGTTACCGACAACCGGTCCCGGCGCTGCGCGGCCTGCGGCGCTCTGAACACTCCCGGGCTCCCGAGGCGGCGATCACGGCCTCTCGCGCCCTCACAGTGGCGTACAGCGCCTCGGGCGGTCCGGGTGGCCCGCAGCTCCCCGGCTGAGTTGCCACCGGTCCTCTCCGGCACCGGTGTTCTCGTTCTCGCGGCCGCGAGCTCCGCTCTCAGGGGAAGAGAGTTCAACCCGCGCATAGGCACTACAACTACTTACCTACATTGGGGTGCGAGACGGAGCCCGGCCGCGGCCCGCTCGCACAGCCCCGGCGGTCTCCAGGAAGCCCACCAGGATCTCCAGCACCGGCCGGCACACCGGTGCTGCACGGGTAGCAAGGCCGCCCTCATCGGTGCAGCGGATGGCCGCTGCACCGGAGGCGGCTATGTGAACGAGGGCTGCTGCAACCGGCGTGATGCTCGCCGACCGTGGCAGACGAATGTGCCCCTGCTGCACTTTCCTGTGCAGCAGGGGCACATTCCGCAGTGAGTTATCACCCGGGGTGACAACCCTGGCTATCCGGCGGCCCGGACAGCTCTGAGCGGCGTCTGGGGCTGCCGCTTGGGCGGGCCTGTCTCGTACAGGGAGCGGTGATCTCGGGCAGTTCGCCGGCCTCGATGCGCTCGGCGGCGTCCTGGATGGTTTCCTCCAGCTCTTCCTGGGTGGCGTAGGAGGCGATGTACGGGTGGAGGTAGTAGGTGCGGTACTTGCGGTCCTCGGGCCGCAGCACCAGGTTTCGGCTCTCCAGGAGCGCCATGGCGGTGTTCGCGGAGTTGCGGGACAGACCCACGCGGGCGCCCAGCTCAGCCTGGGAGGCATTCACCTCACCGCCGGGCTCCTGGCGCTCGATGAGGACGCTCAGCAGATCCGTCGCGGCTTTCGTGAGGTCCAGCCGGTACAGCATTCCGAAACCGGCGCTCGCTTGGATCAGCATGCCTGTCCCTCCTTCTCGACACCCTCATCGTCCCCGGCCCCGAGCTCCAGCTGCACGCTGCGCGGCCGGCGGGGCTTCACTTCGGGGAAGGCGCCCTCCGGTGCGCCCTTGCGCAGTGCTTCCAGGGTCTCGTGCTGGACGTCGCCGTTGCCCTCGAAGCCGAGCAGCGGGTTCACGAAGATCAGGCCGGTGTCGACGCGCTGGAGCATGTGCCACTCCTCAAGCCGTCCGAGCGCGCGGGTCACGTTCGACCGCTCCACGCCCAGCTTGTCCGCGATCTTCTTGTGCGTGGCCCGGAGCCATCCCTCACGCTGACGGCCGATGCACCACAGCAGGACCGCGGACTGGATCGGCGACATGCCGTGCTGAGCGATCAGCACAGCCAGGACGTCGGCGAAGAAGTCGTTGGAGACCACGCTGTAGCCAGACCGCCCATACATCTCGTGGGGCGCGCGGTACGTGTACCGGACGTTGACGTCCATCTGCTGCACCGGCCGCTTGCGGGTCGGCGGCTTGATGTCCTGCCCCAGCCGGGACGACAGGGTCTCGCGGAAGGCGCTGTCACCACCGGGCTGAACGGCGGTGATCCGGCCCTTGCTTCGGCCAGCGGCAGGGCGCTTGGGCTCGCGGGGCATCGACGATGGTCCTGTCCTCGATCTTGACGGGTCGCGACGGACCCTAGCAGTTGTCCAACCTGGCTGGCAGATTTGTACAGGCTGGCGTGGCACTTTGGTGTCGACGCCGACACACCGGTTTCCGGGGTCGTTCCGTGAAAGCACGACCTGACCTGCAACGATGCCAAGTTGTACAAGCTGGGTTGTCCAATACGGGTGTCGGTGTGGCACCACCAACACATTTCCGCAGGTCAGTGTGTCAGCGCTGACACATCCCCTTCCGCAAAGCCACAGGTCAGAGGCTGTTTTCTCGGCGGCCCTCTTTTCCCTAAGACGCACGCGCGCGAAAGCCGCACCAGGGCCTCGCGTGCGTGCCACCACCAAGCACCCACCCGGCAACGCTCCGCCGCAGTCGGCCCTGGTGGTCCGCTCGCGCCCGACGGCCTCACGGTGGCCCTCAGTCGCGCCGCACCGGCCGTTCCACGGCTTTCAGGCCCTGCGACCATCGGGGCGACTTCCAGGGGCTGAGGCGGCTTCGCGTGCGGCTCCGTGGGCACAGGCGGACCGTAGGCGGCAGCAGCGGCTCTGAGTCTCGGGTGGTGCCGGCCGTGACGCTCAAAAGCACGGAGGCGTGGCTGGTGCCGGTGGACGGTTCCGACGCCCGGCCCCGGGGGCCGTTCGGCTCCGGCATCTCCGCGCGCCGGAATTCCAAGTTTCCGATATCGCAGGTACCGTTCTGTGGCGGAGGTCCGCGACTTCCCAATTCGTGAATTCCTCGCGTGAGTAGGGGAGTAGGATTCCGGCGCTGATGTGCAATCAAAAGTGCGCCCTGCCCGGGTGCTTGGGGTGTCCCATGTTTCCGCCAACGGTACATGCTGCATCAACCTGATACCTACGCTGCACCGGAACTCACATGAACGATCACCCCCACCCTCGTAGCCAGCCCGGCCCGCACCAGCGGGCCTAAAGATCCTGGAGGCGCAGCCGGAAGGACCGCCAGGCGAGGAGCGCAGCGAACCCGCCCAGGAGTGCAGCACTCCCAACTCCAATAGAGAACCGACTAGCCGCACCACCACACCTCAGTGGCCCGCCCGCGCACCGCGCGGCCAGCCAGCGCGCAGCGGCCGGCCGCTACCTCCTGGGCGCAGCGAAGAGGCGCTCATGCGCAGCATGAGCCAGCGGAGCGCAGCGACCGCCCGCTCTTTGACGATGGTACCACCCTTTCCGCCGGGGA